>DATFRS010000038.1:0-10352 GCA_035263065.1 Rhodanobacteraceae bacterium | reverse complement strand
ATGCCGTGCCGACGCCGGCCGGGAAATCGCTCCGCACGCGGGCAGAGCGGATGCCCGCATCGTCGATCGATTGCGCACCCGCGCCCGCCGCGCACGCCGCGAGGAGCCACGCGAGTGGCTTTTCGAACGGAGCTCTGGATCGCTTCGCGATCATCAGGGTTATCGCCAGCGAGCGGGCCCTGCGATATTAGCGGATGCGCACGTCGAGCTCGGCGATGCCTTCGAGCTCGGCGCGCAGCCGATGGCCGCGCTGCAGCGCCGCGACGCCGGACGGCGTGCCCGTGAAGATGAGGTCGCCGGGCATCAGCATCCAGAGGCGCGAGAGCTCGTGGATGATCTCGGGCACCGTGAACAGCATGTCGGCGATGTCCGCGCGCTGGCGCAGCGTGCCGTTCACCGACAGCGTGAGGCGCGCCGTGCGCGGATGGCGGATCTCGGCGGCGCGCGCGAGCGCCGATGCCGGCGCCGACTGATCGAACGCCTTCGACGAGTCCCACGGCAGGCTCTTCGCCTTTGCGATCGACTGCAGGTCGCGGCGCGTGAGATCGAGGCCGACGCCGTAGCCGTAGACGTGCGCGAGCGCCTTGTCGACCGGGATGTCGCGGCCGCCGCTCGCGAGCGCGACGATCATCTCGACTTCGTGGTGCAGGTCGCCCGTCGCCGGCGGGTAGGCGACGTCGCCGCCTTCGGGCACCAGCGCGTCCGCAGGTTTCATGAAGAACACGGGCTGCGCACGGTCGACCGGCATGCCCATTTCCTTCGCGTGGTCGGCGTAGTTGCGGCCGATGCAGTAGATGCGATGCACGGGGAAGCGCACGCTGGCGCCGGCGACCGGCAGGCTCGCGGTGCGCGGCGCGTCGAATACGTAGGCCATGAATCAGGTCCGCCCGAAAAGCCCGCAGGATAGCAGCGCGGAGGCGTTCAGCTTTTGCCTTTGCGATTCTCGCGGCGCCAGACGAGCTTCAGGCCCGACCAGACCTCGTCGACCGCGCAGACCTTGACGTCGACCAGCCCGAGCGGCAGCGCGATCGCGCGCACGGTGTCCTCGGTGATGTCGGTCGCGACCTTCGCGGACTTCTTCGGCCACGACACCCAGACGACGGCATCGGCCGGGAGGCGCTTGGCGAGCGCGACGATCTCGATCCTGAGCACCGCGGCCGACGTCGCGAACACGTGCGCGATGTCGAAAGCCGCGCGCGGTGCCACGCGGTTCAGGTCTTTCTCGCCGAGGCCGACCATCGCCGCGTAGCCGTCGGGCGCGTGGCGCAAGAGCAGGCGGCACGCCGGTTCGAGGCCGAGTTTCTGCCAGGCCGGTTTGCCGGAATAGCCGGCGGTGGAGGCGGGCATCGATCGGCTCCGAAGCGGGGCGGCCGATCGTAACGCGTCAAACCGTCGAGGCGAGCGCTTTCGCGGCGCGATCGAGCTCGCGCGTCCATTCGAGGAGACGGTCGAGCAAGGGCCCGTGATGGTGGCTCGGCATGCGGCGCACGACGGCGATGAGGTGCTTTTCGAGCGGCGTCACGGCGACGGTCTGGTCGCGTCCCGGCAGCGCGGCGCCGCGGCCGGTCGCGAGCCATTCGAACGCGACGCCGGTCGTCGCCGCGATGCGCAGGAGGTTCGACACGCTCGGCACCGTGCCGCGCGGGTGCTCCCACTGCACGGCCGCGCTGATGCAGACGCCGACGCGCTGCGCGAGCGCGATCTTCGTGAGACCCGCGTGCCGGCGCGCCAGCAGGATGCGCTCGAACACGCGCAGCGGCTCGCGCCCGACCGGTGCCTGATCGTCGTTCATCGTCTTGGCCTCGCGTTCCTGCACACGCTTCGCGTCAAGACGTATTTCGGAAATTCGGGGCCGAGTCCGCCACGGCGGCGCGCGGCGCGGCCATGACAGTTGTCACGTGCGCGGCCTGACCGCTCCGCCTTGCGCAGGGCCAGGCCGCGACGGACTCTATGGCACACTTAGAGGTTGTCGCGTCATCGCAGGGAATGAAGCGAAGTGGAAAAGTCCGATCTGCTCCAGCAGCTGCGCATCGACCGCAGCGAAGAGCGCGCACCCGCGCGCGGCGCGCGCCTCGCGATCGGCATCGTCGTGGCGGTGCTCGTCGTGCTCGCGGCGGCCGCGGGCGGCTGGTGGTATCTCGCCGGCGGCAGGTCGTTCGAGGTCGAGGCGGCGACGGCGATCGCGCCGGCGAGCAACGCCGCGGGATCGATGGCCGTCTTGCAGGCGACCGGCTACGTCACCGCGCGCCGCGAAGCGACCGTGTCGGCGCAGATCACCGGCACGCTGACCAAGGTCATGATCGAGGAAGGCGAGAAGGTCGAAGTCGGCCAGATCCTCGCGCTGCTCGAGGACACCGCACAGAAGGCCGCGCTCGCCCAGGCCGAGGCGCAGCTTCGCGCCGCGCAGGCGCAGCTCGTGCAGTTCACGGCGCAGCTCGCGCAGGATCGGCGCGATCTGAAGCGCGCCGAGGATCTCGTCGGCAGGAAGCTCGTCTCCGAGCAGGCGATGGAGCTCGCGCGCACGCAGGTCGAGACGCATTCGGCGCAGGTCGAATCGCAGAAGAAGCAGGTCGATCTCGCCGAAGCCGGCGTGCAGGGCGCGAAGGTGCAGCTCGACTACTGCACGATCCGCGCGCCGTTTACCGGCGTCATCATCGCCAAGGCGGCGCAGGTCGGCGAGATCGTCTCGCCGTTCTCGGCCGGCGGCGGCTTCACGCGTACCGGCATCGGCACGATCGTCGACATGGATTCGCTCGAGATCGAGGTCGACGTCAACGAGGCCTACATCAACCGCGTCGTCGCGCAGCAGAAGATCGAGGCGGTGCTCGACGCGTATCCCGACTGGAAGATTCCGGGCCACGTGATCGCGATCATCCCGACGGCCGACCGCAGCAAGGCGACCGTGAAGGTGCGCGTCGCGATGGACCAGAAAGATCCGCGCATCGTGCCGGACATGGGCGTGCGCGTGTCGTTCCTCGAGGAAGCGCCGAAGGCCGGCGCCGCCGCGCCGCCGCCGCCGAAGGGCGTGCTGGTGCCGGCGACGAGTCTCATCGAGCGCGACGGCAAGAGCGCAGTGTTCGCGATCGACGGCGAGAAGGCGCGGCTGCGCCCGGTCACGCCGGGGCAGGCCATGGGCGAGCTGCGGCTCGTCGAGGGCCTCGCGGCGGGCGCGCGCGTCGTGCGCGAGCCGCCGGCGGAGCTCGCGGACGGATCGCGCGTCACGATCAAGAAGTAGCGTGCTTCAAGGATCAAGGGAGAGTTGCATGAGCGCACTGGTCGAAATCCGCAACGTCAGCAAGGTCTACGAGCGCGGCAAGCAGAAGGTCGAGGTGCTGCACCACATCGATCTCGACATCGCCAAGGGCGATTTCTTCGCGCTGATGGGGCCTTCGGGCTCCGGGAAGACGACGCTGCTGAACCTCATCGGCGGGCTCGATTCGCCCACCGACGGCAGCATCACGGTCGGCGGGGAGCGCATCGACAAGCTTGGCGAAGGCGCGCTCGCGAAGTGGCGCTCGTCGCACGTCGGCTTCATCTTCCAGTTCTATAACCTCCTGCCGATGCTGTCGGCGCAGAAGAACGTCGAGCTGCCGCTGCTGCTGACGAAGCTCTCCGCCGCCGAGCGCAAGCGCAACGCCGGCATCGCGCTGCAGCTCGTCGGTCTCGGCGACCGCGCGGCGCACAAGCCGACCGAGCTCTCGGGCGGCCAGCAGCAGCGCGTCGCGATCGCGCGCGCGATCGTGTCGGATCCCGATCTTCTGGTCTGCGACGAGCCGACCGGCGACCTGGATCGGCAGTCGGCCGAGGACGTGCTGAATCTCCTGCAGATGCTCAATCGCGATCACGGCAAGACCATCATCATGGTCACGCACGATCCGAAGGCTGCGGAGCATGCGCGGCATACGCTGCATCTGGACAAGGGCACGTTGGTGGAGCAGGTGACGACCTAAATCGTCATCCCGGCGAAAGCCGGGATCCATTTTCGCTTTGCACGAAAGATCAAAATGGATTCCGGCTTGCGCCGGAATGACGGATCCGGGAGCCATGCCATGAAATACTTCCATCTCGTCTGGGCCGCATTGTTCCGCCGCAAGACGCGCACGATCTTCACGCTGCTCTCGGTGCTCGCCGCGTTCCTGCTGTTCGGCATGCTCGACGCCGTGCGCGCCGCGTTCAACGCGCCGCCGAGCGCGGCGGGCGTGAGCCGGCTCGTCGTGAGCTCGCGCATCTCGATCATTCAGCCGCTGCCGCAGAGCCTCCTGCCGCGCATCCAGGCGATTCCCGGCGTGAAGGACGTCGCCTACGCGAACTGGTTCGGCGGCTACTACCAGGAGCCGAAGAACCAGAACTACATGTTCCAGGTCGCGGTGAATCCGACGTATCTCGACGCGTATCCCGAGCTCGTGCTGCCGCCCGACCAGCAGAAGGCGTTCAACGAAACGCGCACCGGCGCGATCATCGGCGAGGCCGCCGCGAAGCTGCTCAAGATCAAGATCGGCGACAAGATCCCGATCAAGGGCTCGATCTTCACGAACAAGGCGAGCGGCGACACGACCTGGACGTTCGACGTCGTCGGCATCTTCAAGGCCGGCGAGGAGAAGCAGCGCGGCCTCGAGAACCAGCTGCTGTTCCGCTGGGACTACTTCGACGAAGGCCGCACGTTCGGCAACGGCACGATCGGCTGGTACATCACGCGCGTCAACGATCCGAACGAATCCGAAAAGATCGCCGCGGCGATCGACGCGCTCTCCGCGAACTCCGACCACGAGACCAAGACGCAGACCGAGCAGGCGTGGAACCTCGCGTTCGTCAAGCAGCTCGGCGACATCGGGCTCATCGTCGGCGCGATCATGGCGGCGGTGTTCTTCACGCTGATCCTGCTGACCGGCAACACGATGGCGCAGGCGGTGCGCGAGCGGATTCCGGAGCTCGCCGTGCTGAAGACGATCGGCTTCTCGAACAAGAGCGTGCTCGGGCTCGTGCTCGCCGAGGCCGTGCTGCTGATCGTGCTCGGCGGCGTGCTGGGCCTCCTGCTCGCGCAGGTGCTGCTCCCGGCCGTCAATGCCGGCAGCGGCGGGCGCATGAATTTCCCGCCGATCGGTGGCTCGACGTGGACGCTCGGTCTCGTGCTGATGCTCGCGATCGGCCTCGTCGTCGGCTGCCTCCCCGCGCTGCGCGGCATGCGCCTGCGCATCGTCGACGCGCTGGCCGGACGCTGAGGGCACTGCCATGAGATTCCTCGTCAATTTCTCGATGATCGTCGTCCTTGCACTCGCGATCTTCGCGCTGAGCTTGATGCCGTGGTGGGGGCTCCTCGCGATCGCCGTCCTGCTCGTGCTCTGGATGCTGCTGGCGCGCAGCGGCCGCCAGGCGTGGAACGTCACCAAGGTCGGCGTCGCCACGATCCCGCAGCGGCTCGGCTCCTCGTCGGTCGTCGTGATCGGCATCGCCGGCGTCGTCGGCGTGCTCGTCGCGCTGCTCGCGATGGCCGAAGGCTTCCGCGCGACGCTGCAGCAGACGGGCGATGCGAACACCGCGATCATCCTGCGCGGCGGCGCGACGGCGGAGCTTTCGTCCGGCGTCGGCCGCGACGAGGTCGCGCAGATCGTGCAGCTCGCGGGCATCCTGAAAGATGCGCAGGGCAAGCCGATCGCATCGCCCGAGCTCGTCGTCGTCGCGAACATCCCGAAGAAGGGCACCGCGACCGACGCGAACGTCGAGATCCGCGGCGTCGGCGAGCAGGCGTTCGCGCTGCGTCCCAACGTCAGGATCACGAGTGGCAAGAAATTCTCGCAGGGCCTTCGCGAGCTCATCGTCGGCAAGGGCGCGCTCGCGCAGTTCGCGGGGCTCGAGCCCGGCTCGACGATCAACCTCGGCAACCAGCAGTGGACGATCACCGGCGTCTTCGAGGCCGGCGATGCGCACGATTCGGAGCTCTGGGGCGACGTCGAGACCGTGTCGGCGACGTACCGGCGCCAGGGCTACCAGTCGGTGACCGCGCGGCTCACGTCGCCGCAGGCGCTCGACGAGCTGAAGGCCGCGATCGCCGCCGATCCGCGCCTCAAGGTCGACGCGAAGACGACGAGCGACTACTACACCGCGCAGTCGGAGAACCTGACGCGCGTGATCCGCGTCATGGGCATCGTCATCGGCGTGATCATGGGCATCGGCGCGGTGTTCGGCGCGCTCAACACGATGTACGCGGCGGTCGCGACGCGCGCGCGCGAGATCGCGACGCTGCGCGCGATCGGCTTCCGCGGCCTGCCGGTCGTCGTTTCCGTGCTGCTCGAGACGATGCTGCTCGCGTTCGCCGGCGGACTCCTCGGCGCCGCGGTCGCGTGGCTGATCTTCAACAACTACACGGTGTCGACGCTCGGCGCGAACTTCAGCCAGGTCGTGTTCGCGTTCAAGGTGTCGCCGGATCTCGTGTGGAGCGGGCTCAAGTGGGCGCTCGCGATCGGGTTCATCGGCGGGCTGTTCCCGGCGCTGCGTGCGGCGCGGTTGCCGGTGACGACGGCGCTGCGGGAGCTTTGACGGCCCTCACCCCAACCCTCTCCCGCGAAGCGGGAGAGGGGAACGGCACGACTATGTGCGACGCTCGCGCGCGAGCGCGATCAGCGCGACGCCGCCGAGGATCACGGCCATCGCGACGAGATCGAATGCGTGTACGGTCTCGCCGCCGAGCAGCGCGCCGAACAGGACGGCGACCGGCGGATTGACGTACGCGTAGCTCGTAGCGAGCGCGGGCCGCACGGTGTTGAGCAGGTACAGGTACGCCGTGAACGCAACGAGCGATCCCATCGCGGCGAGATAGATGAGCGACAGCGTCGACACCATCGACGGCCCCTCGGGATAGCGCTCGCCGAACAGGAGCGCGCCGACGAACAGCACGGTGCCGCCGGTCAGCATCTGCGCGGCCGTGTTCATCGCGGCGGGCGGCATGTCGCGGCGGCGGCTCCAGACCGATCCGAAAGCCCACGACATGCCCGCGACGAGCAGCGCGATCGCACCGAGCGGCGCACCGGCCATGCCGCCGCCGAGATTCAGCAGCACGACGCCGGCGAAGCCGATCGCAAGCCCGAGCCATTCCATGCGCCGCGGCCACTGGCCGTACAGACCGCCGAACACCGCGGCGAACAGCGGCATCGCGGCGACGGCGACGGCAGCGAGACCCGAGGCGACGGTCTGCTCGGCGTAGCACACGAGCCCGTTGCCCATGCCGAGCAGCAGCGTGCCGGTCACGGCGGCGTTGATCCATTGCGTCTTCGTCGGCGCCGCCATGCCGCGCCAGCGAAGGAATGCGTAGAACAGCCCGCCGGCGACGAGGAAGCGCGTGCCGGCCATCAGGAACGGCGGATAGCTTTCGAGCGCGACGCGGATCGCGAGATAGGTCGAGCCCCAGATGACGTACAGCGCAAGCAATGCCGCGGGCACGAGCACGCGCGGGCCGAACATCGTCGGCGGCGGTGCCGCGGCGACGGTGTCCGGCGCGGTGGCATCGTTCACGGCGGGGAGCCCGGGCGGCGCGCCCGCCGCGGACGGCGGCGCGGTGTTTCTGACGACAGCGTTCATCGACGACTTCTCCGAATGAACGGGCGCAGTTGAAGAGGGTGCCTGCCAAGCCTGGCCGCGGTGTCGATCGTCCGCACGAGGTGCGGACGCCCTGCGAAAGCTCGCAAGGCCCTGCGCGGTCGCAGCGCCCCTTGGCGGGCGGGACGAGGCATTATATCTCTTGTTCGCGATGAAGCGATATATCGCGGGCGGCGCATTTCGGCGACTCCTCGAATCCGGCAAACGCGGAAATCCCCGACGGCAACATGGAGACGGGTCTGGCCGCGCGTAGGCCCATGTTTCGCGCGCTCGCCGGTGCCACTTGGCCGCTGCTGAGCGGCCTCGACCGGCTTCGGGGTGAGCGCCTAGCCGGCGCTCGGGCGACGGCCCTGCGGCTCGCTGACGACCTTGAACTCGCCTTCGATCACGCCGCCGGCGGCGGCGGGCCGCACGGGCGCGGCCGGCGGCTGCGGCGCGGTCAGCGCCTTGATCAGCACGACGATCGCACCGCCGACGACGAGCGCCGCGGCCGCCACGAGGCCGAACGCCAGCAGCACGACGAGCGCGATCGCGCCGATCACGAGGCCGAAGAGGCGAGCCAGCGGATGGCGCGTGCGATGGAAATGCCAGCGGAACATGGACGCGATCTCCGTATGCCAGAATGCGCCGCGACGACGCGGCGGGCATGGGTGTCCATTTTGGGCCGTCCGGCGCAGACGACAAGTGCCGGAAGAACCCCCGACCCCCGACGCATGAACGAGCCCGCATCAGGCGCGCTGTGCCGGCTCGCCGATATCCCCGACGGCGACGCCATCGCCGTCCACGTTCCCTCCGCGACCGGCGGCTTCGAGCTGATCCTGCTGCGCCGCGGCGAGCGCGTGTTCGCGTATCACAACGAATGCCCGCACGCGGGCCGCAATCTCGACTACGCGCCGGGCCGCTTCCTCGTGCGCGACGCGCGCATCACCTGCGCGGTGCACGGCGCGACGTTCGCGGTCGAGTCGGGCGCGTGCGTCGGCGGGCCGTGTCGTAGCGGGCTCGTGCCGATGCCGGTCGTCGTGAGCGATGGCAACGTGCGGCTCGCGTGACTAGCCGCGGCCGAACACGAGATTCAGCGCGATCAGCGTCGTGACAAGCATCAGCAGCGTCAGCGGCAAGCCGACGCGCAGGAAATCGCGCGACCGATAGCCGCCGGGACCGGCGACGATCGTGATGACCGGATTCGCGCTCGCGATGACGAACGTGTTCGACGTCGAGATCGCGACGAGCAGCGCGTACACCGCGGGATTGCCGCCCGACACGAGCGCAACGTTGATCGCCATCGGCACCATCATGACCGTCGCGCCGACGTTCGAGACGACCTGCGAGAAGAGCAGCGCGAGGATCGCGATGACGGCCTGCAAGGCCCACTGCGGCCACTCGCCGAGATAGCGCAGCACTTCCTGCGCAATCCACGCGGCGGCGCCGGTCGAGTCCATCGCCCAGCCGAGCGGGATCAGGCAGGCGAGCGTGAAGATCGTCTTCCAGTTGATCGCGCCGTACGCCTCGTCCATGTTGAGCACGCCCGACAGCAGCATGCCGACGGCGCCGACGAGCATCGCGACCGAGAGCTTGAGATCGGTGAAGAGGCCGAGCCCCATCGCGAGCCCGAAGAACGCCGCCGCCCACCAGATCTTCGCCGGGCGCTGCTCGTCCTTCGGATAGTCGGTGACGACGACGAAGTCGTGCGATTCCGCCGCGCGCGAGAGATCGCGCCAGAAGCTGTGCAGCACGAGCGTGTCGCCTTGGCGGAGCGCCACCTTGCGCACGTCCTCGCGGAACACCTGCTCGCCGCGGTTCACGGCGAGCACCGACATGCCGTACGTCTTGCGCAGGCGCAGCTCGCCGACGTCGCGCTTGAGCCACTTCGAGTTCGGCGGGATCACGACCTCGGAAATGCCGGCGCGCGACGGGTTGAACATGTCGGCGAAGTTGCGCAGGCGCGGCTGCACCTTGCAGAGCTGGTTGTTCGCGAACTCGTTGACGTCCTCGCGCTTGCCGAGCACGCCGAGCACGCTGCCGACCCAGATCATCTGGTCGACCGGCGGCGCGAGGCGCGCTTCGTTGCCGTTCTTCAGCGCGAGGATCAGCGGCGCGCCGCGCAGCTGCTCCGCCTCGCCGACGCTCATGCCGACGAGCGGGCTTTCCGCCGTCACGGCGAGCTCGATGACTTCGCCGTCGATGCCGTAGGTCTCGGCGAAGTACGTCTCGGTGCGGCCCGGCGTGACCTTCTGGCGATCCTCTTCGGTCGGCAGCAGCTTCTTCGTCAGCGCCGCGAAGTAGGCGAGGCCGACCAGCAGCAGCGGAATGCCGATCGGCGCGATCGAGAACAGCGTGAACGGGCGGATCGTCTGCGCGCCGGGAGGGAGGTTGCGGTTCGCGCTCGCGATCAGGTCGTTGAGCAGGATCAGCGGCGAGTTCGAGATCATCGTGATGTTCGTGCCGCAGAGGATCATGCACGCCATCGGCAGCAGCAGCTGCTTCAGCGGCAATCCGGTGCGCGAACTGACGCGGCTCACGACCGGCACCAGCAGCGTCGCGAGCGCCTGGCTCTGGATCACGGCCGAGAGAGAACCGGCGAGCGCGTTGACGAAGAGCTGCACGCGCTCCTCGATGCCGCCGGCGAGCCGGAGGATCACCGACGCGGCCTTGCTCAGCATGCCGGTGCGATCGAGCCCCGCGCCCATGATCATCACCGCGATCAGCGAGATCACCGCGTTGCCGGCGAAGCCTTCGAAGAGCTGCTCGACAGGCAAGAGGCG
>DATFRS010000037.1:0-6495 GCA_035263065.1 Rhodanobacteraceae bacterium | reverse complement strand
TGCAGGCCGTAGGCGGCAGACAGCCCGGTCTCATCGCGGCAGAGCGTGCGGACCTTCTCGAAGTTCGAGATCGCGATGGCCGGAACGATCTGTCGCGTCACGCCGGCGTCGCGCGCGCGCGCGAGCACGATGTCGCGGTCGGCATCGAACTCGCCGTCGTCGATGTGGCTGTGGCTGTCGATCAGCGCGATCACGCCGCGATTGTCGCAGATGCGACAGGCCGCAAACGCCGCGGGCCGGCAAGCCGGCCCGCGATGTCGCACCGTAGGGAGGGAGTCGACGCCCGGTGCGAGGCGTCCGGCACGAAGGCAGGCTACGTGCCGATCAGCGAGGTTCCATCGCTCGAGGCGATCAGCGCAGCCGCACGCCGGTCGGCATGTCGCTGATGCGCACCGAGTCGAGATCGATCCACATCATCTGGTCGCCCGCGGAGACGATCCAGGAGATCTTCTCGAAGAACTCGGGACCGAACGTGCGATCGATGCGGTTGACGTCGTCCGAGTCGAACATGTCGCCGCCCGGATTGAACAGCTCGAACTCGAACGCCTGGCCCGAGGCGGTCGGCGTCGAGAAGAGATGGATGCCGTCCGAGCGCGGGTAGTCGTTCGTGATGCCGACCGTCGGGCCGTCCTGCATCGGAGCGAGCGTCTCCGACGCGGAGCCCGCGCGCAGCTTGAACGTCGGCAGCAGGATCGGATACGCGGTGTACTGGCCCGGCGCGATCTCGAAGCCTTCGCGCTTGACCTGGAACGTCATCGTCACCGGCGTGCCGACCGGAACGCCCGCGAACGGGCCCGTCGGCAGGTCGTTGTAGCCGACGGTGCCGTGCGCCTCGAAGAGCGCGTTGAACGGCGTCGATGCGTGGAAGTCGAGCACGAACGAGTTGAGCGCGTTCGAAGGATCGACGCCCCAGCCGCCGATCGTCTGACCGTCGGCCGACACCGCGAGCGCGGTGCCGAGATACCAGTTCGCCGGAATCGCGACGCCGTGCGCCGGCGCGTAGTCGCGCAGGTACTGCATGCCGGTCGCGGGCGTCCAGATCGTCGCGTCGCGGTTCGGGAACGTGCCGCTCGCGCCGACGATCACGTTGCCGTTGTCGCTGACCGCGAATGCGTACGCCTGTGCGAAGAAGAAGCCGTCGGGGCCGTTGCCGCGACGGACGTCGACGCGCTCGCTGCGCACGTTCTGCACCGGCGGCGTCATGCGCACCTTCGAGCGGATCGCCGACGGCGCGCCCGCCAGCACGCCAATGGGCTGTGCGCCGGTCGCGGCGGTCCAGCGCCAGGCTTCGTTGCCATTGGCCGTCGCGTAGTTCGCACCGACGACGACGCTGCCGTCGGCCGATGCGGCGAGCGCCTCGCCGATCGGATTGCCGTCGGCGTCGACGAGATCGATCGGCTGGCCGTCGACCCAGATCACGCCCGACCGGTAGCCGGTGTCCTGGTCGTTCCAGCCGTAGATCACCGAGCCGTCGCGGCTGATGCCGTTGGCGCGCGAGTAGGTGTCGGGACGATTGACGGGAAGGCGCGTCATGCCTTCGGCCGACGTCCAGCGGAACGCGATCGGATTGTTCGTCTCGTCGTAGGCGAGGCCGACGGCGATGCCGTTGTCGGACACGCCATACGCCTCGCTGACGCCGGTGCCGAAGCCGCCGCCGGTGCCGGGATAGCCGCCGATGACTTCGGGGCCGTCGAGCAGCTCGCTGTTCGTGTACCAGAGCGCGGCGACGGCGTCGCCCGCGTTGTTGTCGGGCGTGTACATGCCGGCGACCGGCTGGCCCCACGAATCCATGCCGTTGGTCGACACGAAGCCGTCCATGACGACGGCGCCCGAGTCCTTGTTCCAGCGGAATGCGGCCGAGTCGCCGATGATGCCGGCGCCGATGCGGCCGTTGTGCGAGAGGCTGGTGAGCTGGCCGCCGGCAACGCCGACGCCGGTGAACGTGCCGGCCGCGGCATGGCCGGCGATGAGGGTCGAAATCACGGCCGCACAGAGCGAGATGCGCATTGTCTTCGAGTCTCTTCGAGGTTCAGGAGAAGGGTGGGGCGGGTATCGCGCACGACGGGGAGTCCGCACGTGGGGCCGTGCGGTCGCCGTGCGAGATTCCCGCGTATCTAGTCTTCGAAGCCGTTCGCGAAGATCGCGTTCGGACGGTCGATGCGGACGATGTAGGACTGCGTGCCGAGCGGGCCGAAGCCCCAGCCGCCGAGCGTGTGCGCGTCGGCCGAGATCGCGGTGAGGCCGCCCGAAAGATCCCAGCCGTCCGGCACCGCGATGCCCTGCTCGGCGAGGTAGTCGGCGAGCAGCGCCGTGCCGTGGCCCTTGCGCCAGATCATCGCGGCGCGCGGCGGATCGTCGAAGAAGCCCGTGTTGCCGACGACGGTATTGCCGTCGTTGCTGACGCCGAACGCGAAGGTCATGCCGGGGATGAACTCGACGCCGCCGGTCTCGGCGCGCCAAAGCCACGAGCCCGAGTTGCCGCCGATGTCCGTGTACCCGCCGCCGACGACGTACGCGCCGTTCGCGCTGACGCCGTCGGCTTCGCCGACCGCAAGGCCGTCGCCGTCGACGATGTCGATGGGCACGCGATCGACCCACACGACCGCGGTGCGGAAGCCGTCGTCCTGGTCGTTCCAGCCGACGATCGTGCGTCCGTCGGAGCTGATCTGGTTCGCGCGCGAATAGTTGTCGGGCCGGTTGACCGGCAGCGCGACCATGCCGTCGGCCTCGGTCCATGCGAACGCGACGGCGGGACCGACGAAGTTGTCGCCGAACGAAAGCCCGACGACGGTGCCGTCGTCGGACACGTCGTAGCCGTTAGAATTGGTCTGCAGCGTTTCGGTGAGCTGGATCGGCGAGCCGCCGACCTTGATGAAGGCGCCGAGATCGCGACCGCCGCCGGACACTCCGCCGTTCTCGGGCACCGCGCCGGCGATCGTGCCGTCGTTGTTGATGCCCATCGCGAAGTCGAGCTCGGGGATCAGCTCCTCGGCGCCGGTGCTCGCGGTCCAGCGGAAGCCGGCCGGGGCGAACGAGCTGCCGGCGGCGAAGGCGCCGTTGGCGGAAAGCTTGGTCAGCGTGACGTTGGGAGTTTCGAGCGCCGTGAACGTGCCCGAGGCATGGGCGGCGCAGGGGAGAGCGAGGGAAAGCAAAACGGTGAGTCGTGAAACGCGCATGGGCACCTTCCGGGGAGCTGGGCTGGTCTCGACGTTCGGCCGCAGTCGTCCACTCGCATGACTGCAGCGAGCCGGCGACTCTGGAGAGGTCGGCCGCGGGGTGCACTCGCGATCCGCTCGCGCGCCATTCTCGATCCGTGAATCGAGGGCAAGTCCTTGACCGAGCTCGGATCAGGAGGCGCCGACGGGCGGCTCGGGCGGTGCCTGCAGGGCCGGCGGGATCACGCGCTCGCCGGCGAGCGCGCGGGCGCGCGCGAGGGCCGCCTGCCAGGTCGGCCGCTGGCCCAGCGCGTGGTAGAGGCGCGCCTGCAGCAGCGCGCAGTCGAAGTCGCGGTCGGCCCAGCGCGCGACGCGGCCGATGACCGCGCTCGCGTGCTCGAAGTCGGCCTCGGCGATCAGGCTGCCGCCGTACGAGACCGCGACCGCGGCGAGGTCGGCCGGGACCGCCCAGCGCTCCGCGTCGCCGAGGGCGGTCGCGAAGCCGTGCGCGGCGTCGTCGCGGCGGCGCTCGGCCTGCGCCTGCTCGGCGGTCGCGAGCGAGGCGAACAGCGTCACTGACGGCATCGAGCCGTGGGTATCGGCCCAGCGCGAGAACTCGGCGACCTGGCCGTCGGCGTCGGCGGTCTTGCCGGCGGCGCGCAGGGCGCGCGTCAGCGTGAGCCAGGCGCGGGCGCGCTCGCGGGCTTCGTCGATCGTCGGCAGTCGCTCGACCGCGACGCGCGCCGCCTCGATGGCGGCGGCCGCATCGCCGGCGGCGAGATAGACGCGTGCGCTTTCCGACGCGACGTCGCCCGGAAGGCCCGTCTGCTCCGGCGAATCCTTGCGCCGCAACTCGTCGAGCAGCTGCCGCGATTCGGCGAGCCGGCCCGCCGCGGCGAGCGCGCGCGCACGCTGCAATTCGAATGCCGTGCGGCTGCCCGGATTGTCGAGCTTCGTGCGCACGGCCCACACGGGCTCGCTGACGGCGAGCGCGGCCGACGCATCGAGCAGCGCGAGATGCGCCTTCATCTCGGCGGCGACGGTCAGGAACAATTCGTTGAGCGCGCCGAACTGCCGGAAGCGATCGGCGGCACGCTCGAGGATCGGCAGCGCTTCGGCGTGACGGCCGCGCGCGTTGTCGAGCACGCCTTCGTTCGCGTCGACGCGCGCGAGCTGCAGCGTGTCGCCCGCGAGCTCGACCGCGACGCGCGCGCGGCCGAGATTGTCGGCGGCCTCGTCGAAGCGGCCGACGTTGACCTGCGCGGCGGCGAGACCGGTGTAGGCCTGGCCGAGCACCGACGGCTCGTTGCGCGCGGTCGCGAGCTCGATCGACTCGGTGAAGTGCCGCATCGCGACGTCGTTGCGATCCTGCCTGAGCGACACGGCGCCGAGACTGTACAAGGCGCGTGCGCGCAGCACCGGATCGCTTTCGGGTTTCGCCTCGGCGAGCAGCGCTTCGAGCGTCGTGCGCGCCGACGCGAGCTGGCCGGACCGGAAATCGATCTGCCCGAGGCGAAGCCGCATCAGCGGCGTTTCGCGCTGCGCGGCCGGCGCGGCTTCGATGAGCTTGCGCGCCGTCGCGTAGTCGTTGACGAGCATCGCGGCTTCGGTGCGCTGCTGCAGCTCGGCGAGCGAAAGCTCGCCGGCGTTCTCGTGCTCGGCGGGCGAGGTCTTGCCGAGCAGTTGGAGCAGTCGGTCGCTGACGGCGCGCGCCGTGTCGATCGGATCGGGACCTTCGGCCGAAAGCTCGCTGCGGCGGCCGTCGGCGGTGCGCAGCTCGATCGCGACGCTCCACGCACTCGCGCCGTGCGTGATGCGCGGCACGACGATGAAGCGCGCGCCGGTCGCGTCGCGCACGGTGCGCAGCGTGTCCTCGTCGGCGGCCGGCGCATTGCCGCCGGCGCGCATCAGCGCGACGACGTTGTCGCTCGGCACGACCGGCTGTCCGGCACGGCGAAGGTGCGCCGCGATGAGGTCCATGAGCCCGAGCCGGAGCCAGGCCCATTCCTCGCCGGCGCCGACCGCGACCGGCAGCACGGCGGCGGTGCCGGCGACGGCAGCCTGCTGCGCCGCGGAGGACGACGGCGCTTCGTGCTTCGCGCGCGCGACCCAGATCAGCGCGCCGGCGACGAGCACCGCAGCGACGGCGATCGCCGCGAGCGGCCAGCGGCGGCGAGCAGGTTCGTGCTCGACCGCAGGCGATACGTCCGCGGGCAAGTCGTCCGGCTCGACGGCTGTCTCGGCCGCCTCCTCGACTGCGACCGGCGCGACCCAGCGATAACCGAAGCGCGGAATCGTACGGATGACGTTCTGCCCGTCGCCCGAATCGCCGACCGCGCGCCGCGCCTTCAGCACGGTCTGGCCGAGCAGCGTGTCGGTGACGTCGGTCTTGCCCCACACCGCGGCGATCAGCTCGTCGCGGCCGACCGCGCGGTCGCGATGCTCGATCAAATAGACGATGCAGTCGAAGACCTTCGGCGACAGCGTCGCGAGCGCGCCCGCCGTGCGCAGCTCGCGCGCGGATGCGTCGATCGTGCAGTCGCCGAATCGGTAGAACGGTCGCGACATGGAAGGTGAGCGCGCAGCGGAGCGCCAAGGTTAACGCGTGCGCGCGGCCGGCGCGCGGACGTTTTCGTCCGGCGCCGCGGATTTCGCGCCGTCAAGAGGCGCAGGTCACGGGCCGTCGAAGCCGTCGGCGAAGATCGTGTCGTCGACGGCGCCGGTGCCGAGCGTGCCGTCCATGTTGACGTTCTGCGCATGGACGTCGCCCGCGAAGCTCGCCGCGCTCGCGGTCCATGCGTAGGCCGCATAGCCGTCCGTGCCGATCGCGCCGGTGAGGCGACCGGTGTCGTTCGGCTCGGTCGAGAAGTCGACGGTCTCGGAGGCCCAGACGTAGTTGCCGTCGACATCGAGCCGCGCCGCGTGCAGCGGCGTCGGGTTCGGGAAGTCGTCGCTGCTCCACGCCGCGAGGAAGCCGCCGCCCGCGACCGGAAGCGCCGTCATCTCGGTCTGATCGAGCCCGCCGAGCGGCACCAGCACGAGGCCGCCGTCGCCCCATTGGCGCGCGCCGGTCGCATCGATGCGCTGCGCATAGACGCCGATCTGGCCTTGTGTGAGCAGATCGGTCTCGCGCCACAGCGCGTAGATGTCGCCGGTCGCCGGATCGTAGGCGCCGTCGGGCTCGAAATGATTCTGCGACGCGTCGGTCGACGCGAGCACGCCGTTCTGCGCGAAGAGCGGCGTGCCGGTCGCGTCGACGTGCTGCACGCGTACCGAGCCCTGCGTCGTCACCGTGTACCAGACGAACACGGCGCCGCCGGCGCCGTCCTCGATGAACGGC
>DATFRS010000036.1:0-15011 GCA_035263065.1 Rhodanobacteraceae bacterium | reverse complement strand
CGTGTCGCCCTCTTTCGTCAGCAGCACGGCGCCGCGCTCGATCCAGCCGCTGCCGTTGCGCGCCTCGAACACGAGCGCGGCGTCGTCGCCGAGCTGGTAGCCGCCGCTGACCTTGACGTCGCGCAACATGCGCTGCGACTGCGCGAAGAGCTTCTTCTGGCGCTCGGCCTTCGCGACCGGCTTGCCGTCGAAGCCCTTGTCGGCGAACACGATCGCCGACCAGCGTCCGCCCGCGCGCATCGCGGCGTCGGGATCCTTCGCGTCGACCGCGGCCGACATCGCTTTCGTCGACGCGACGAACGCGCGGCCCGCGTCGCCGCCGTCGGCCGGCAATGCCTTCGCCGCCGATGCCCAGTCCGTGCGGCGCGTGCGCGTCGCCGGATCGTAGATGCCGGCGGCGAGGAACGACTTGAGGATGTCGTCGTTGCTGCGCGTGCGCGCTTTCGCGATCGCCGGCGCGCCGGGACGCATCAGAGCGATGCGGTACGCGCCGCCCGATTTCACGTACGGCATCCTGAGATCGCCCGAGCCCGAGCCGTCGCGGCTCGTCTCGGTGACGACGACGACGCCTTCGGCCGCGATCGGCGTCGCGTCGATCGCGTTCGCGTCCTCGGCGAGGCCCTTGCGGAAATCGTCGTCGAGCGGTGCGACCTTGACCTTGCACTGCATGTCGGCCGAGCAGCCGGAGACGGCGTCGAAGTAGGCGAAGCGCGCGTCGGCGGGTGCGCCGTCGACATCGGCGAGCGCGGCGGCGGCGGCGAAGTCGCCGGCGTCGAGCGCCTTCTGCAGCGCGGTCGCGAGCGCGTCTGGATTCGACGCGGCGCCGAACGCGGACATCGAAACGAGGGCGAGCAACGGGAGGGCTTTCTGGATGAGCGGCATGGCGTGGCACTCCGGTCGGTGATGGGCACGCGGCGTGCCCTTGCCGGGGTCCACGCAAGCGGGTGCGCAGAGGGGCCACGGGGATTCGATGGCCCCTCGCGGCACGTTCCTCCGTGGAACCGGGCAAGGAGGTCCACCATGCCGCTCTGCTCGATCCGTTTACTCGTCGCGCTCGCGCTCTGCCTTGGCAGCACTGCCGCAGGCGCCGCGACCTACACCGTCACGCGCGGCGACGACCCGGCGCCCGACGGCTGCCTCGCCGCCGACTGCTCGCTGCGCGAGGCGATCGAGGCGACCGCGGCGACGCCCGAGGCCGACACGATCCTGCTCGGCGCCGGCCAGTACCAGGTGACGCGCGGCGAGCTCGCGATCGACCGCGCGATCACGATCGCGGGCGCCGGCAGTGCGGCGACGCAGCTGACGAGCGCCGGCAACTACACGATCCTGCACGTCGTCTCGTTCGGCGCGGTCACGGTCGAAGGGATGGAAATCGGCAGCGTCGACGGCGAAGCGCTCACCGTCGCCGACGGCGGCACCGCGACGCTCCGCGACATTCGCGTACCGGCGAACACCGGCGGCGTCGGCACCGACTCGCCACCCGGCGACACCGGCACCGGTTCGATCCGCCTCGAGCATTCGACGATCGAGAGCTACTTCGCCTGCCTGCAGCCGCAGGGAACCTGCCGCGCGTTCGACAGCCGCGTGCACCAGGTGCTGGTGTCAGGCTCGGAGCTCGAGCTCGTGCGCGTCGAAGTCGACGGCGAGAACACCGATTTCTACGGCGTCTCCATCGCGAGCGCGTCGGCGGTCACGATCGAGGACTCGACGATCCGCCGCACGCGCCGCCCGCTCTACCTGCTCGGCGACGGCGCGTCCGCCGAGCGCGTGAACATCCGCCGCACGCGCTTCATCGACAACACGGGCCCACTGGTCGGCGATCGCGCGTCGATCGTCGACATGGACGAAGTCGAGTTCCGCGGCCACGTCGTCGCGGATGCCAACGCCGGCGATCCCGCCGTGCTGCTCGCGCTGCCGGGCCCGACGTGGTTCGTCAGCCGCGCGCTCGTCGTCGGCAATCGCGGCGGCGCCGATCTCGACGGCGCGGTCGTGCGCGTGCTCGGCGGCGGGCGCGTCGTGTTCGACAACTCGACGTTCGACGACAACACGTTCCGCGCCGGCGCGAGCTACGGCCATACGATCGGCGTCTACAACGCGACGGGCGACCCGACGGTGCTGTGGCTCCTGCACGTGACGATGCGCCGCGCGGCGTCGCTCGACGACGCGACGGTCGGCTCGCTCCTGACCGTGCGTGGCCCGGCGGTCGACGCGCGCGTCGCCAACAGCGCACTCCGCGGCACCTGCGGCTTCGGCGGCGGCGGCGCGATCACGCAGGGCGTCGGCAACGCGGAATCGATCGGCGACACCTGCGGGCTCGATCCGGCGACGAATGAGGTCGAGATGCCGTCGTTCGACATGTCGCTCGGCAGTCTCGACGACCACGGCGGCTTCACCGAGACGTTCGCGCCGACGCGCAACAGCCTGCTCATCGATGCCGCGGACGCCGCGTTCTGCGCGCTGATCGGCGACCTCGACCAGCGGCGCTTCGCGCGGCCGGTCGACGGCGTCGCGTGCGACATCGGCGCGCTCGAAGTCGGCGCGATCGCCGATGCGATCTTCGAGGACGCGTTCGACGGCTGAGCCGGCTCAGCCGCCGTAGCCGAGGAAATCGAGCGCCGACTGCAGCATCGCGTTCGTGCCGACCGGCAGCGCGCCTTCGTCGAGGAAGAATTTCGGCGAGTGGTTGCTCGGCGCCTTCTCGGCGTCCTGTCCCGCCGGCGTCGCGCCGACGAAGAAGTAGACGCTCGGCGCGTGCAGCGATTCGCCGAGTTGCGGAAAATCCTCCGAGGCCATCCAGCGCTTGGCCTCGCTGACGTGTGCCTCGCCGAGCGCCTTGACGAGGCTCGCGCGCACGCGCGCCGTGAGCACCGGATCGTTGTAGTTGACCGGATTGCTGTGATACGGATCGACGCCCGGCTTCGGGATGTCGGCGTCGACCGTCGCGCCGTGCGCGGCGGCGACGTGCTCGGCGATGTTGCGAAGGCTGGTCAGCGCGTGCTGGCGCATCGTCTCGTCGAACGCGCGCACGGTGCCGTGGAGCTCGACCTTGTCCGGCACGATGTTGAAGCGCTCGCCGCCGTCGAAGACGCCGAACGTGACGACCGCGGGATTTGCGTTGAGATCGAGCTCGCGGCTCACGATCGTCTGCGCGCTCATCACGATCTCGGCGGCGGTCACGATCGGATCGACGCCTTTCCACGGCGTCGCGCCGTGGCTCTGCTTGCCGTGCACGACGATGTGGAACGTGTCCGAGCTCGCCATCACGCCGCCCTCGCGCACGGCGACGTTGCCGACGTTGAGGAAGCTCACGACGTGCATGCCGAAGATCGCGTCGGGCTTGAAGTCCTTGAAGACGCCCTCCTTGACCATCAGCGGCGCACCGCCCTCCTCGCCCGGCGGCGGGCCTTCCTCGGACGGCTGGAAGATGAACATGGCCTCGCCCGGCAGATCCTTCCTGATCTTCGACAGCGCCTCGGCGACGCCGAGCGTCATCGCCGTATGGCCGTCGTGCCCGCAGGCGTGCATGACGCCGACGGTCTTGCCCAGATACTCGCCCTTCGCCTTCGACGCGAACGGCAGGCCGGCCTCTTCGGTGACCGGCAGCGCGTCCATGTCGGCGCGGATCGCGAGCTTCGGCCCCGGCTTGCCGCCCTTCAGCACGCCGACGACGCCGGTGTGCGCGATGCCGGTGCGCACGTCGTAGCCGAACTTCCTGAGCTCGCCCGCGACGAACTTCGACGTGCGCACTTCGCGGTTGCTGAGCTCGGGATGCTCGTGCAGGTCGCGTCGCCAGGCGGTGATGTCGGGCAGGAGGCTCTGCGTCATCTGCTGCGTTTCGGCGGCCGAGGCGGCGGCGGGGAGCGCGAGGAAAAGCGAGGCGAGAAGCGTCGATGGGCGCATGAGGGATTCCGGTCGGGACGGCGCATTACAAGCGCACGGGATCGCGGCGCGCAAGGGACGGCAGGGAAATTTACGTCCCTACAAACCCAGCACGAGGTCCTCGGCCTCGACCCGATCCAGCCGGATCTGGTTCGCGAACAGCGAAAACGCCAGCATCCCCGCGAGCCCGTTCGCGTGCTGCATCCACGGCGGCAGATAGCGCGGCTGCGCGATGTAGCCGTTGTCGAAGTAGGGCTTGAGCGCGATCACGTCGTGCAGCGCGAGCTTGCCGGAGAAGAGATTCCGGCACATCACGACCTGCCGGTGCTTGAACGCCCAGCGGAAGAACGTGTGCACCGACAGGAGCCCGTGCAGGTACACGGTGTCCTTCGTGAACGCCGCGCCGCCGCCGAGCGGCGCGCCGCGGAACACGCGCTGCGCCGAGGCGAAGCTGTCGGTTTCGCTCTGGCCCGCGTCGAGAAAGAAGCGGAACACCTCGATGAAGTCGGCGCCGCCGAGCGCCATGTCGATGCCGATGATGCGCAGGCTGATGCGTTTCATGCGCTCGATGTCGATCGAGCCCGACATCAGCTCGGCGAACACGGCGAGGCCTTCCTGCGTCGCGGTGATGCGCGGCGAATTGCGCGCGAGCGACTTCAGATGCGGCTGCTCGCGCCCGTTGAGCGCCGTCAGCGAATGCACGAACGCCTCGTGCTCGACGAGCTGCTGGCGATCGTAGCTCGTGAAGTTCGTCGCCGAGCGCAGGCGAATGCGCGTCGCGCCGGCCGCCGCCTTGGCGATCAGCTCGGCGTCGGTCTCGACGCGCACGACGCCGGCGCCGAAGAACGCATCGAGCTGCTGCTGCAATTCGCCGCGCAGACGCTCCGCCTCGATCTGCTCGGGCACTTCGTTGATCGCGCCCTTGCTCATGAACTCGTCGGCGAGCACGATGAAATGCCGCGCGGCATCGACGTTGGTCAGCGTCGCGCCCGGCACGCGATCGCTGGGCCTTCCGAACAGGCGCGCCGAATGCTCGCTGATCGCCGGCGTGCCGATCGCGTCGAGGAGCTCGGTCGCGACGCGCCACGACTGCGCCGTGCGGCGGATGTAGTCGCCGAGCGGATGGCCGGGCTCGGCGGCGAGCACAATGCCCATCAGGGCTTCGCGCGTCTCGTGGAAATCGGTGCGCGGATACTCGATGACCGGAAGCCGCGCGGTGCCGGCTTTCCACGCCGCGACGAAATCCATCTCGACCGAGGCCGGCCAGCTCACCAGCTGCAGGAGGCGGATACCGCGCGTCGCCGCGACCAGGCGCTGGTCGAGCTCGGAGTAGATATCGAGTTGTTCGGCACCCGCCATGCGGATCGGTGCGGCCTCTCGCGATCACCGGAAGATAACAGACTGGGGCGGCGCGCGCGGTCGTTTCCGTCCGCAAGTGCAACGCGTGCCAGCGTATGATCGTTTTTCCGGTCTCCTGCCGCGAGGACACTGCGATGAGCGACATCGAGAAAGTGCGCAGCAAGGACGTCGAGGTCGAGTTCCACGGCTCGCGCTGCATCCATTCGCGCAACTGCGTGCTCGGCCGGCCCGACGTGTTCGTGCCGAACGTCGAAGGCGAATGGATCCATCCCGGGGCCGCGACGGCCGAGGAAGTCGCCGAGCTCGCGCACAACTGCCCGTCCGGCGCGATCCAGTACCGCCGGCTCGACGGCGGCAAGCAGGAAGAGCCGCCGAAAGTGAACACCGCGCGCGTGCTCGAGAACGGGCCGTATTTCTTCCATGCCGAGCTCGTGATCGAAGGCGAGACCGACGTCGGGTATCGACGCGTGCTGTGCCGCTGCGGCGCATCGAAGACGAAGCCCTTCTGCGACGGTAGCCATCACGAGTCCGTCTTCAGGGCGACCGGCGAGGCGAACCACGGCGAGATGGCGACGCTCGCGGTGCGCAACGGTCCGCTCAGGATCACGCCGAACAAGGACGGCTGCCTCAAGATCGAGGGGCCGCTCGAGATCGTGTCGGGCACCGGCACGACGCTGGCGAAGACGACGAAGACCTGGCTCTGCCGCTGCGGTCATTCGTCGAACAAGCCGTTCTGCGACGGCACCCACAAGAAGATTGGATTCGTGACGGAGTGAAGTAATGCCGATTCGATTCGACAGCAGCAGGACGCGTCTCGCGGTTGCGGTGGCGCTCGTATTCGCGGGAACCGGGGCGCTGCAGGCGCAGACATCGGGTTTCCCGGCGCCGAACGCCGCCGCGACGGCGACGCCGCACTACACGCTGCGCCTGGCGCAGCGCGCGGCGCGCAGGACGGAGCGCCTCCCGGCCGACGGCCGCCTTCGTTCCGCCGCGGCACCGCTCGGCAACGTGCTGCCGGTCACGAGCTGCGCGGACGACGGCAGCACCGGCACGCTGCGTGACGTCATCGCGGGCGCGGGCGAAGGCGACGTCGTCGATCTCTCGGCGCTGACCTGCGGCACGATCACGCTGACGCAGGGCGTCATCGATCTCAGCGTGCTCGGCACGCACCACGTCAACGACCTCTCGCTGATCGGTCCCGGCGCGGCCGCGCTGACGATCGACGGCAACGACGATCGCGTGCTCGCGCACGGCGATTTCCAGATCGGGCTCGGCACGCTGTCGGTCACGGACCTCACGATCGCCAACGGCAACTACACCGGCGGCCTCGCTAGCTGCATCGATTCGTCCGGCGTCGTCGCGCTGACGCGCGCGGTCGTCACCGGCTGCGAGGCGAGCGGCGGCGCGCCGCTGACGTTCGGCGGCGCGGTCAGCGCGGCGTATCTCGAGATGACGTCGAGCGCGATCACCGACTCGCACAGCAGCGCGACCGGCGACAACGTCGCGATCGGCGCCGGCGCATACGTGAGCGGCGACGCGACGCTCGTCGAGAGCACGATCTCGGGCAGCACCGTCGTCGCCGAGACGCCGGGCGACGGCACGTACTATCTTTCCGCAGGCGGTGGCCTCTACGTGCGCGGCGCGCTGACGATGCAACGCAGCGCCGTGAGCCGCAACGCGGTCTACGTACCGAGCTTCAACTACGGCTGGGGCGGCGGCGTGTTCGTGCGCGCCGACACGAGTCTCGAAGCGAGCACGTTCGACGGCAATTTCGCGACGCTCGGCGGCGGCCTCTACAAGGCCGTGTTCAGCCACTACGGCGATCCCGGCACCACGCTCACCGTCGGCAACAGCACGTTCTCGAACAACTATGCGTCGATGGGCGCGGGGCTCGCGTCGGCGCGGCCGGCGACGATCTCGAACTCGACGCTCACGGGCGGCTGGGGCACTTTCGGTGCCGGCGGCGCCTGGATCAAGGCAGACGCGGACCTCGTGCTGCAAAGCTCGATCGTCGCGCGCAACCGCTCGGGCGACTATTTCGGGCTCTACTGCGATCTCATCGCGCGAGGCGGCGTAACTGGCGCGAACAACATCGTGCTCGTCGCGAGCGACGCGACGACGCTGCCGCCGGACACGCTCGCGCAGGACCCGATGCTGGGCCTCCTCGCCGACAACGGCGGACCGACGCGGACGGTGCTGATCTATCAGGGCAGCCCCGCGCTCGATGCCGGCGCGAATCCGGCGGCGTTCGCGTTCGACCAGCGCGGCGACGGCTTCGACCGCGAAGTCGGCGCTGCGGCGGACATCGGCGCGACCGAGCTCCAGGCCGGCGGGTCGGAATTCCTGTTCCGCGACGCCTTCGAGCCGGTGCGCGGCGCCGTCGACTTCTGTCCCTTCACGGACGCCGAGGACTCGTGATGCGCGGCGGCGCTCAGCGCCGCCCGTACTTCTCGCTGAGCCGGCGCGTCAGCGCCTTGGTCAGCACGCGCGCCTCGCTCTTGCGGCGCATCTGCGCCTCGAGCGAATCGGCCGCGGCCGCGAGCTCGTCGCGCAGCTTCTGGTAGTTCGCCCAGCGCTCGGGATCGAGGCGGCCGTCCTCGAGCGCGGCGCGCACCGCGCAGCCGGGCTCGCTCTGGTGGCTGCAGTCGCCGAAGCGGCACTCGTGCGCGAGCGCGTCGATGTCGGCGAACTGGCCCGCGTCGAGCGCTTCCTCGCCGGTGAGCTTCAGCTCGCGCATGCCGGGCGTGTCGATCAGGCACGCGCCCGACGGCAGCGCGATCAGCGCGCGATGCGTCGTCGTGTGGCGGCCGCGGCTGTCGTGCTCGCGCACGGCGCTCGTCGCCTGGCGATCCTCGCCGATGAGCGTGTTCGTCAGCGTCGACTTGCCGACGCCCGACGAGCCGACCAGCACCGCCGTGTCGCCGGGACCGAGATAGCGCATCAGCGGCGCGATGCTCTCGCGCGATTTCGCGTTGATCGCGGCGATCTCGACGTGCGGCGGCACGCGCGGACGCAGCGCCGCGACCGCGGCGTCGGCATCGTCGTTGCGATCGGCCTTGGTCAGCACGACGACCGGCGTCGCGCCGCTGCCCTGCACGACGACGAGATAGCGCTCGATGCGCGCCGCGTTGAGATCGCCGTCGAGGCCGTTCAGCACGAACACGGTGTCGACGTTCGTCGCGATGAGCTGGCGCTGATGCCGCTCGCCCGCGGCCGCGCGCGAGAGCACCGTGCGTCGCGCCAGCACGGTTTCGATCGACGGCGGCGAGCCCGGCACGACCAGCACGAAGTCGCCGACCGCGGGACGCTCGGCGGGATCGATGCCGCGTTTCAGGAATCGCGGCGCGGGCTGCGCGTTGAAGGCGGCCGTGCCGTCGTGCAGCTCGTAACCCGCTCGATGCTGCGCGACGACGCGTGCGATCGTCGCGTCGGCCGGCGCATCGTCGGGCAGCGGAGCCCTGCGCCAGCCGATCCGCGCCAGTCGTTCTTCGGCGTCCGCATCGAGCTGCATTGCGCCGATTCTAGCCGCGATCCGGCTTTCTCCGGCCGATTTCGGGGAATCGCGTCGCATTCCGCTGCACGCGCGCGCCTGCGCTGTTAGCATCGAAGCCGGTTTTACGCGCAAGGCAGCATGATGGAGCGGCAGGCGATTCCGGTCAGTCCCCGGCTCGGCACGGTGCGTTACGACATCCGCGGACCGCTGAGCCGCCGCGCGCGGGAGCTCGAGGCCGACGGCCGCGAGATCGTGCGCCTCAACATCGGCAATCCCGGCCTGTTCGGCTTCACGGTGCCGGCGCATCTGCGCGCCGCGATCGCCGAGGCGCTGCCCGCGAGCGAAGCGTATTGCCACCAGCAGGGCCTGCCCGAGGCGCGCGACGCGATTGCGGCCTATCGCCGCAAGGCCGGCTCCGCCGAGGCGCATCGCGACCGCATCTTCATCGGCAACGGCGTCAGCGAGTTGATCGACATCAGCCTGCGCGCGCTGCTCGATCTCGACGACGAAGTGCTGATCCCGGCGCCGGACTATCCGCTCTGGACTGCCGCGACGCGTCTCAACGGCGGCACGCCGGTCTACTACGCGTGTCCCGCCGAGCGCGCGCACCTCCCCGATCCCGACGAGATCGAAGCGCTGATCACGCCCAAGACGCGCGCGCTCGTCGTCATCAACCCGAACAATCCAACCGGCGCCGTATATCCGCACGACGTGCTGCAGGCGTTCGTCGACATCGCGGCGCGGCACGGGCTCGTGCTGCTCTGCGACGAGATCTACGACAGCGTGCTCTATGACGGCGCGCGCTTCGAATCGCTCGCATCGATCGCCGGCGACGTGCCGTGCGTGTCGTACGGCGGCCTTTCGAAAGTGCATCTCGCCTGCGGCTACCGCGTCGGCTGGCTGTCGCTGACCGGCGACGAACGGCGCACGCGCGAGCTCGCGCACGCGCTGGACCTCCTTGCCGCGATGCGCCTCTGCAGCAACGTGCCCGCGCAGTGGGCGATCAAGCCCGCGCTCGAAGGGCCGAGCGCGATCGCGGGGCTCACCGAATCCGGCGGCCGCCTGCACACGGCGCGCGCGACGGTGTGCGATGCGATCGCGCGGAGCGAATTCCTCGACGTCGTCACGCCGCACGGCGCGCTGTATGCGTTCCCGCAGGTCGTGCCGGAGCGGCTCGCCGAATTCGACGACGAGGCGTTCGCGCTGGCGCTGCTCGAGCGCGAGAACATCCTGCTCGTGCCGGGCTCGAGCTTCAACATCGCCGCGCGCAACCACTTCCGCGTGACGCTGCTGCCGGAGCCCGCCGTGCTCGACGACGTCTTCGCGCGCATCGAGCGCGAGCTCAAGCGCACGGCCGCGAAGAAGCGCCGGGTCGCGTGATGGCGGGCTTCGCATGCTGCGCGCCGCTCTCTTCGCGCTCGCCGCGATGATCGCGACGGCTGCCGGCGCCGCCGACCGCTATCTCGCGCTCGGCGATTCGTACACGATCGGCGAAGGCGTTGCAGCCGAGGGCCGCTGGCCGATGCAGCTCGCGCGGCGCTTGCGCGAGGAGGGCGTCGCGATCGCGGATCCGACGATCGTCGCGACGACGGGATGGACGACCGACGAGCTCTCCGCGGCGATGGACCAGGCGACGTTCACGCCGCCGTATGCGCTGGTCACGCTGCTGATCGGCGTCAACAACCAGTACCGCGGTCGCAGCGTCGCCAACTATCGCGAGGAATTTTCCGCGCTGCTCGCACGCGCGATCGCGCTCGCGGGCGAGCACACGGACCGCGTCGTCGTCGTCTCGATTCCGGACTGGGGCGTCACCGGCTTCGCGCGCGGGCACGGCCGCGATCCGCATCGCGTCGGCATCGAGATCGATGCGTTCAATGCGACGGCACGCGAGATCGCGCGCGCGCGCGGCGTCGCGTTCGTCGACGTCACGCCGGCGTCGCGCACGGCCGGCGACGCCGACACGATGCTCGTCGCCGATCGCCTGCATCCTTCCGCGGCGCAATACGCGGTGTGGACCGACGCGATCGTTGTTGCAGCGCGTCAAGCGCTTGCGCGCGCGAGCCGCTGAGCGGCCGATCGCGGCCTTTACATTTACGCTTGTGTCAAAACATTTCGGCCGCGTGTCGATGATTGCGGTTTTGCGAAATCCCGCGTGATTTGGCGCACGTCCTTAACGCGAACCGAACAACACGCGCGAATTCGTTTGTTACGGTGCGTCCCGTCATTGCCGTCGGCGCGGGGCTGGCGGACTTCCACAAAGCTTCAAAGGATTGCAGCGTATGGCCTCCATGCGACCGGCTGCCGCGTTCTATTTTTCCGCTTTTGCCCTCGCGGCCATCGCATGCACCGCCCGACCTGCGTTTTCCAGCCCGCTGCTGCCGCCGGATCCGCCGGCCTTCACGTCGCCCGACGTGGCACTGCCGGCGCCCGAGATCGCGACGACGCGTCTCGACGTCGCCACGGCGACGGCCGACGCCGCCGGCAGCGCATCGATCGCGGCGCAGGTCTCGCCGCGCCGCATGCTTGCCGACTTCGCGCTGAAGCTGCGCAACATCGCGTACGTGCGCGGCGGGCGCGAGCTCACGACCGGCTTCGACTGCTCCGGCTTCGTGCGCTACGTGTTCCAGCAGAGCCTCGGCCTCGAGCTCGGCGAGAATTCGACGAGCCAGTTCGCCGAAGGCAGCCGCGTCGACAAGGACGCGCTGCGCATGGGCGACCTCGTGTTCTTCAAGACGCACGGCAAGCGCGTGTCGCACGTCGGCATCTATCTCGACAACGGCCTCTTCATCCATGCGCCGTCGCGCGGCAAGCGCGTGCGCATCGATCACCTCGACGGCCAGTACTGGGCCAAGCGCTTCGCCGGCGCCAAGCGTCCCGACGCGCTGATCTGAGCGTCGCCCGCCGAGGCCGCCGTCGCGGCCTTTGAAATTGCGTCGCCATCGCTTCGTCGGAGAGAATCTCCGCGAGGACAAACGATGCATACACGCAAGCTCGGCCATTCCGATATTTCGATCGCGCCGCTCGGGCTCGGCGGCAACGTTTTCGGCTGGAGCGCGGACGAGACCGCCTCGTTCGCGGTGCTCGACGCCTTCGTCGGCGAAGGGCTCCAGTTCATCGACACGGCCGACACCTATTCCGGCTGGGTGCCGGGCAACCGCGGCGGCGAGTCCGAGACGATCATCGGCCACTGGCTGAAGCGAAGCCGCAAGCGCGACCAGGTCGTCATCGCGACCAAGGTCGCCAAGTGGTCGCAGCACAAGGGGCTCTCTCCTGCGAACATCGCCGCGGCCGCCGACGATTCACTGAAGCGCCTCGGCATCGAGCGCATCGACGTCTATTTCGCCCACGAGGACGATCCGGGCGTGCCGCTCGCCGACACGCTCGGCGCGTTCGCGCGGCTGATCGAGGCCGGCAAGGTGCGCGCGATCGGCGCGTCGAACTACTCGGGCGCGCGGCTCGCCGAGGCGCTCGCGGTCAGCGAGAAGCACGGCCTGCCGCGCTACGAAGTCGTGCAGCCGGAGTACAACCTCGTCGCGCGCGAGAAGTACGAGCGCGATCTCGAGCCGGTGATCCGACGCGGGAATCTCGGCGTCGTCTGCTATTACGCGCTCGCCAGCGGCTTCCTCACCGGCAAGTATCGCGGCGAGGCCGACCTCGGCAAGAGCGCGGCGCGCGGCAAGGCCGTCGCGAAATACCTCGATGCGCGCGGCTTTCGCGTGCTGGCCGCGCTCGACGGGATCGCCGCGGCGCACCGCGCGACGGCGGCGCAGGTGGCGCTCGCCTGGCTCATCGCGAAGCCGACGATCGCCGCGCCGATCGCGAGCGCGACGAGCGCGGCGCAGGTGCACGACATTGCAGCGGCGACGCGGCTCGCGCTGTCGGCTGACGAAATGGCGCGGTTGGACGACGCGAGCGCCTAGACTTTCCCCTCTCCCGCGTCGCGGGAGAGGGCTGGGGTGAGGGCAAGCTGGCGAAACGCCCCACTCCGAATGCCCTCACCCGCCGCGCTTTGCGCGGCGGCCTCTCCCGCAAGCGGGAGAGGCGATAGTTATCGGCGGTGCGAATACTTGTCGCGCGACGACAGGCGCCGCCTCGGCACCGGCTTGCGGCCGACGAAGACATAGTACGGCACGCGACCGACCGGCAGGTACGGCACTTTCGCGCGCGCCTCGACGACGTCGTGCTCCGGCAGTCTATGCCGCAGCTCCGGCAGATGCTGTTCGGAAATGCGCACGCCGTCGTGCCTGAACCAGGCGGGCCAGAACCAGCGCGTCAGCGCGGCGTGCTGCGCCGACACATGGAAATCGACGACGCCGAGCACGCCGCCCGGCTTCAGCATCGTGATCGCGTTCGCGAGCGCGGCACGCCAGTCGGGGATCATCGTCAGCGCGTACGAGAAATACACGGCGTCGACCGGCTGCGAGGGCGCGTACGTCGTCGCGTCGGCTTCGACGACGCGCAGCTGCGGAACGCGCGCGGCGCGCCGGCGCGCCTCGGCGAGCAGCGGCGCGCAGACGTCGACGATCTCGAGCGTCTCGATGTGCGCGAGCCGCTCGCCGAAGAATTCGGCGTTGCGTCCGGTGCCGCCGCCGAGCTCGACGACGTGCGCGCGCTCGGGCAGCTCGATGCGCGCAATGAGCTCTTCGCGGCCGCGCAGCAGCCGTTCGCGGAAGCGATCGTAGTTGCCGGCCTGCGGCGCATAGAACGCCGACAGCGCCGCCGCATGCGATTCCGCGCGCGGCATGCCGCGCAGCAGGCGCTGCAGCACAGCGAAGTCCCCACGCAATGCCTCAAGCCGGGACATCGGCGATCACGAAGCCGGCGTAGGTGTGCACGCGGTCGGCCGGCTGCAGCGCGTCGGCGATCTCGTCCATGAAACGGAACACATCGCGGAGCTTCTCGCCGTTCGGACCGATGCGGATCGCGTCGAGGTACGCGGGCTTCGCGTGCGCGCTCCGCAGAAGGATCCGCGCGCGCGGCGCAGCGCGCGCGCGGATCGCCTCCCACTCCTCGATCAGTGCCGCGGGATGGTACGAGCTCATCCAGTCCATGTGGTCGAGCAGCACGAACCGCGAGATCGGCTCGTCGTTCGCGCGCAGGAATTCCGTCACGGTCATCGTGTGTGCGCCGATGCGGTCGACGAGACCGTCGCGCAGCCGCTCGAAGTTCTCGCGCTTCAGATACTCGGGGCAGCAGTCGCGGCGATAGCGGCCGGTGATGTAGACGCGCCAGAAATAGTTGTCGCCGAGCGGCAGCTGGCGGAACACGTACTGCACGCAGCTCTGGATGAAGCCCGACACGCCGCCCGCGTGCTGCGCCTCGACGAGCCGGCGCTGCGGATACGGCACGCCGAGGAGGCTCATCGTGAACTGCCGCGAGATCGCCCAGCAGACGGCCTTGTTCCACAGGAGCGGCGCGACGCGCTCGTCGTAGATCGTCTGCTGCTCGGCGATGTCGCGCGCCTCGAAGAGATCGGCCATCGCTTCGGCGAGCCGCGGCCGCGACGCGAAGTACGCGCGCACGCCGCGCGCGACGATGCCGGAAAGGCCGTGGTAATAGAAGCTGCCGCGCTTGCTCGTGAACCAGCCGGTGTGGCGATCCCACCACTCGCGGGCGAACGGCGAGAGCAAGGGGCGCAGATGCGCGCGATAGAGCTCGTCGAAGCGCGCGTGGAAACCTTCGCCGAACATCGCGAAGAAATCGTCGAACGCGAGCGCGCGGATGCCGGCGATCTTGAGCTCGAGCAGCGCGGTCTGGCGCGGGTTCGCGTCGACCGCGTGGATGCGCCTGGGCGCCTCGAGCGCGTAATCGAGCGCATTGCAGCCCGCGCTCGTGATGACGAGCACCGCGTCGTCGGGCCCGAGCGCGAGCGCCTTGCGGTCGATCGCGGGGTCTTCCCAGCAGGTGTTGTAGACGAGGCTTCGCGAGTAGATCGCGTCGAAGATCTTCTGGTCGAGCTTGTCGCGCAGGTTCGGAATCGGCATCGGTCGGCAAATCCGCGGCGCGAGCTGCGCCCACTGTCGGGCACGCTAGTACGACGGCGTGACAACTCCGTGATCGGACATGCAAGCGTCGTGAAAAAAGACGGTCGCATGACACGTCACGCGACGCGCTGCGCGCTGTCACCACGCTGCAATGCCGCCGCAATCGAAACGCGATCGGGAAAACATAGGCTTGCACCGGTTTCCTCCGAGGATGCGTGATGTCTCGACTCTCGTACCGAAGCGTATTCGTGTCGGACGTTCATCTCGGTTTACGCGACTGCCAGGCGCAGTACCTC
>DATFRS010000035.1:0-4103 GCA_035263065.1 Rhodanobacteraceae bacterium | reverse complement strand
CCGCCGCCCGCGATATACGGCATGTTCGAGAAGTCGGGCTCCGGCCTTAAGACCGCGACGCTCGGCTGCGTGTACGAGCCGACGTAGAGCATGTTCGCCTCGGGATCGAACGAGCCGCCTTCCCAGTTCGCGCCGCCCGTGAAGCTCGGCAGCACGAGCGTGCCGCTCGTGCCGTCCGCCGCATCCGCGAGCGAGCCGGGTGTGAAAATCGGGCCCTTGCGAAATACCTTCGTGCCTTCGAGCGCCTCTTTGCGCAGCGCGGGCGTGAAATCGATCAAATCGTCATCGGTGAACCCTTGGCGATCGAACGCGGGCGGCTTCGTCGGGAACGGCTGCGTCGGCGACACGACCTCGCCCGGCACGTCGGTTTTGCCGACGGGCCGCTCCTCGATCGGCCAAACCGGTTTGCCGTTCGTGCGATCGAACGTGTAGACGAACGCCTGCTTCGTGATCTGCGCGACGGCTTTGATCGGCTTGCCGTCGACGACGAGATTCATCAGCACGGGCGCACTCGGATTGTCCCAGTCCCAGATGTCGTGGTGGATCAGCTGGTAGTACCAGACGACTTCGCCGGTCTTCGCGTCGAGGCAGACGAGGCTGTTGCCGTAGAGATTGTTGCCGGGACGATGTCCGCCGAACGTGTCGGCGAGCGGCGCTTCGACGGGCAAGTACACGAACCCGAGCTCGGGGTCGGCCGACATCGGCGCCCAGACGCCGGCGTTGCTGCCCGTCTCTGCGGAGCCGTTCAGCCACGTCTCGTAGCCCTTCTCGCCTTTCGCGGGGATCGTGTGGAAGGTCCAGAGCAGCTTGCCGGTGTGGACGTCGAAGCCGCGCACGTCGCCCTTCAGATTCTTCATCGCCGGCGGCCGCATGCCGACCTCGTGCGCGGGCCCGACGATCACGACGTCGCCGATCACGAGCGCGGGAGAGCTGTTGCCGATGCTCGTCTTCGGCGTCACTTCGCCGCGCACGCCGACCATGAGGTCGACGATGCCGTTCTCGCCGAAGCCGGGCGCCTGCCGCCCCGTGCTCGGGTCGAGCGCCACGAGATAAAAACCCGGCGTCACGACGAACAATCGCTCGTTGCCCGCGTGATCGGTCCAATACGAGAGCCCGCGCCCCGAGGTCTTGCGCGGCGCCGCCTTGTAGCGGTCGTCGCCGTCGTTCGGTCGATAGACCCACAGCGTCTCGCCGGACTTCGGATCGATCGCGACGACGTTGCGCGTGACGCCGACCGTCGTGTACAGCACGCCGCCGATCATCAGCGGCGTCGCCTCGTTGCGCGCCTCCGGCTTCGGCCCGTAGTTGCCGGTCTGGAAACGCCACGCGATCTCGAGCTTCGCGACGTTGTCCCGGTTGATCTGATCGAGCGGCGAGTAGCGCTGCGACGCAAGGTTGCCCGCGTAGTACCGCCACTCGACGTCGGCGGGCTTGTTCGACGCCGCGGGTGCGGCGGCGGCCGCCGGCTGCGGGGCCGCGGGCGCCGCTTCGTTCGGCGCGCGCGAGCACGCACCGACGCACAAGACGCTCGAAAGCGCGGCGACCCGCAGCGCCGCTTGCAGATGAGTCACGTGAGCACCCCCGGAAACGACCCGCGTACTCTACACGGCGCGTAAAAGCTCGCGAAGCTTTGTCGCAGGCCGCGGCGCGGGGCTACTATGCGGCAGCGGGCGCTGCGCGCCGGGCGGGAGCAGAACGATGGCGAAGAAAGCAGACGAGTCGGTCGGCATAGGCCGGCGCAAATTCCTGACGGGCGCGACGCTGACGGGCGCCGCAGCGCTCGGAGCGCCGCTGCTGCCGGCCGCGGCGCAGACGACCGCCGACGCAACCGACCCCGCGCAACGCGTGCCGCAGCCGAATCTGCGCGCCGAGACGCAGCCGCCGCCGGCCGATCCCGTCACGCAGACCTCGAGCGGCGGCGACTTCATGGCCGAGACGCTGAACGCGCTCAAGCTCGACTATCTCGCGATCAACTGCGCGTCGAGCTTCCGCGGGCTGCACGAAGCGATCCTGAATCACACCGACAACAAGCCCGAGATCCTCACCTGCCCACACGAGGAGATCGCGGTCGCGATGGCGCACGGCTACGCGAAGGTGTCGGGCAAGCCGATGGCGATGATTTGCCACGGCACGGTCGGCCTGCAGCACGCGACGATGGCGATCTACAACGCGTGGTGCGACCGGATTCCGGTCTACGCGATGATCGGCAACATCATCGAGGCCGACAAGCGAATGGCCGGCGCGGAGTGGGTGCATTCCGCGATCGATCCCGCCGCGCTCGTGCGCGACTTCGTGAAATGGGACGACCAGCCCGCGTCGCTCCAGCACTTCGCCGAGTCCGCGGTGCGCGCGTACAAGATCGCAACGACGCCGCCGATGGGCCCGGTGCTCCTGTCGCTCGATCAGGAGCTGCAGGAGAACCCGATCAAGGATCGCGACGCACTGCACTTGCCGAAGATCACGGCCGTGTCGCCGCCGGTCGCGGATCCCGCGGTGCTCGAAGAGGTCGCGAAGCTGCTGGTTGCGGCCGAGAACCCCGTGATCGTCGCGGACCGGATGTCGCGGAGCGCGGCCGGAATCCACGCCCTCGTCGACCTCGCCGAGGCGCTGCAATGCGCGGTCGTCGATCAGGCCGGGCGGCTCAACTTCCCGTCGCAGCATCCGCTGAACCAGAGCTGGCGGCGCAACGCGGTGTTCGCGCAAGCCGACGTCGTGCTCGCGATCGAGATGAACGACCTCTGGGGCTCCTTGAATATATTGAGCGACCGGATCGTGCGCGCGCCGCGGCAAGTCGTGCGCAGCGGCGCGAAGGTGATCACGCTCGGCACGCGCGACTTGTACATGAAGTCGAACTACCAAGACTTCGCGCGCTTCACCGACGTCGACCTCGCCGTCGCGGGCGACGGCGAGACGAGCCTGCCGCTGCTCGCCGAGCGCGTGAAGGCGCAGCTGCGCTCGGGCCGCAAGCCCGCGCTCGCGGACCGCGGCAAGAAGCTCGCGCAGGCGCACGACGCCGCGTTCGAGCAGCTCCGGACGCAAGCGACGATCGGCTGGGACTCGAGCCCGATCACGACCGCGCGGCTCGCAGCCGAGGTGCACGCGCAGATCAAGAACGACGACTGGTCGCTCGTCGGCAACGCGCTGCGCATGAACTGGCCTCTCCAGCTCTGGAATTTCGACAAGCCGTATCAATGGACCGGCACGTCGGGCGGCGCGGGCATCGGCTACAACGCGCCGGCGTCGGCCGGCGGCGCGCTCGCGAACAAGGGCAAGGGCCGGCTCAGCGTCGCGTTCCAGGGCGACGGCGATTTGATGTTCGTGCCGAGCACGCTCTGGACCGTCGCGCATCACAAGATCCCCCTGCTCTACGTCGTTCACAACAATCGCGCGTATCACCAGGAATACATGTACCTGCAAGCGATGGCGGCGCGGCACGCGCGCGGCATCGAGCGCGCGCACATCGGCACGACGATCACGGACCCGAACGTCGACTACGCGACCGTCGCGCGCGGCTTCGGCGTGCACGGCGAAGGGCCGGTCACCGACCCGCGCGAGCTCGCGGGAGCGCTGTCGCGCGCGCTCGCGGTCGTGCGCCGCGGCGAGCCCGCGCTCGTCGACGTCGTCACGGACCCGCGCTGAGGAGCCAGGAAAGATGAGAATCATCGGATTGCTCGGCGCCGCGCTCCTGGTCGGCGGCTTCGCCTTCGCGACCGGCGCGCAGGAGCCCGCCGGCGACGCGGCGAATGGCGCGAAGGTGTATGTCGCGGTCGGCTGCTTCACGTGTCACGGCCGCTCCGGCCAGGGCGGCAACTTCAACTACGTGACGCCGGTGCTCGCGAAGATCCAGTGGCCGGTCGAGGCGCTGCGCGCGTTCTTGCGCATCGGCGTGAACGACATGCCCGCGTACGCGAAGGAAGTCCTGAGCGACCAGCAGATCGCGGACATCCACGCGTTCCTGCGCTCGCTGCCCGGTCCGCGCTCGGCGGCCGAGATCCCGCAGCTCGCACCGTAAGATCTTCGAGCGGCAATTCGCGTATGCTCGGTTCCAATTCCGCGGCGTAGCTCCGGCAACCATGCGCATCGAAAGACTGCTCTTGCCCTGT
>DATFRS010000034.1:0-3010 GCA_035263065.1 Rhodanobacteraceae bacterium | reverse complement strand
TCGAAGATCCAGCGTCGCTGGCATGCGAGCTCGCTCGATGCGTACAGCGGCACCTGCGTGACGCTCGCGTCGGGCAGGTCGAGGCTGCCGTCGATCGTGTAGCTCCGGTAGTCGCCGAGAGACGCCTGCTCCGGCGCCGCGGCCGGCGCGGCGGCGAGCGTCGCGGCAGCCTTGTACATCGGGCGCGGATTCGGCTGATGGACGATGTTCGGCGCGCCGGCGACGAGCTTCAGCTTCGCCTCCGGATAGTCGCGGCCGGTGCGGTTGGCGATGCTGGCGAGCGCATCGAGCCGCAGGTGGCAGCCGCTCGCATCCTGCAGCAGCACCGAATACGCGGCGCGCCAGCCGAGGCCCGACGTCGGATACGTCAGCGCTGCCGCGATGTCGCCGGGCTTGCCGTCGATCGCGAGCTGCAACGTGCTGCCCGGGAGCCCGCTGCCTTGCGCGAAGCGCAGCGTGTCGTATTCGCGCACGTAGACGACCTGACCGGACGCGTCGCGCACGATCGGCGCGCCGCCGTCGATGCCGATCAGCGTGCCTTCGAGATTGCCGCTGCGAAGCCCGAGCACGATCTTTTCGCCGCGATGCGCCGCGAGCGCGCCGCCGTCGCCGGTCGAGAGCACGCGCTGCGCGAGCACGCGCGAGCCTGCGCCGAGGTCGAGCGAGACGGCTTCGGGATCCAGCATCGTCGGCAGCCCGTCGACGACGAGCGTCTGCCGTCCGCCGGTGAGCTTCAGCGCCCGCTGCTCGTGCACGACGGCGTAGCCGTCGGCGACCGGCGAGCCGCCGTTCTCGAACAGCGCGTCGCTGTCGGCGCGGTAGATCGTCAGCGCGGGATTCTCCGCGGCGGCGGCGCCCGCGAACAACACGATGAGCAAGGCGGTCGACGAACTCAGGCGCATGTCGCGGCTCCGATCGCGGGCGGAGCGTTATGATAACCGCCACGAGGAATGCGAGGGGTTGCCGATGCGGCGTTTGCAGGGATTGGTCAGGTTCGCGGCGATCGCGCTGTTGCTGTCGGCGTCAGGCGCGCACGCAGCAGGAAGGCTCGGCGTCTACGACGCATGGATCCGCCTCGCGCCGCCCGGCGCGAGCATGATGGCGGGCTACGCGACGCTGAAGAACGAGGGCGATGCGCCGATCAGCGTCCTGACCGTGCAGAGCGACGCGTTCCGGCAGGCGTCGATCCACGAAACCGTCAACGAGCGCGGCGTCTCGAAGATGCGCGAGCTCCCGCGCATCGACCTCGCGCCCGGCGTGACGATCACGCTCAAGCCCGGCGGCGCGCACGTCATGCTGTCCGAACCGCGCCACGCGATCCACGCCGGCGAGAAGGTGCAGATGATCTTCCTGCTCGCGGACGGGACGCGGCTGGAGACGTATTTCGATGTCGTGGAACCGGAAGCGAACGGCGACGGCGAATAAGGCGTCGCGCTACGCCGCTTCGCGATTGTTCCCGCCGCGCGCTCGTGGCGCACCCAGCGCACGCGCGAGGAAATGTCCCGTGTGCGACTGCTTCGTCTTCGCGATCTCTTCGGGCGTGCCGGTCGCGATGATGCGCCCGCCGCGCTCGCCGCCGTCGGGGCCGAGGTCGACGATCCAGTCGGCCGTCTTGATCACATCGAGGTTGTGCTCGATGACGACGACCGTGTTGCCGTCGTCGGCGAGGCGGTGCAGCACGCCGAGGAGCTGCTCGATGTCGTGGAAGTGCAGGCCCGTCGTCGGCTCGTCGAGGATGTAGAGCGTGCGGCCGGTGTCGCGCTTGGAGAGCTCGCGCGACAGCTTCACGCGCTGCGCCTCGCCGCCCGAGAGCGTCGTCGCGCTCTGGCCGAGCTTGATGTACGAGAGGCCGACGTCGATCAGTGTCTCGAGCTTGCGCGCGAGCGCCGGCACGGGCTCGAACAGCTTGAACGCGTCCTCGACCGTCATGTCGAGCACGTCCGAGATGTTGTGGCCCTTGTACATGATCTCGAGCGTCTCGCGGTTGTAGCGCTTGCCGTGGCAGACGTCGCAGGGGACATACACATCCGGCAGGAAGTGCATCTCGACCTTGATCATGCCGTCGCCTTCGCAGGCTTCGCAGCGGCCGCCCTTGACGTTGAAGCTGAAGCGTCCGGGGCCGTAGCCGCGCGCGCGCGCCTCGGGCACCTGCGCGTAAAGCTCGCGGAGCGGCGTGAAGAGACCGGTGTACGTCGCCGGATTCGAGCGCGGCGTGCGGCCGATCGGCGACTGGTCGATGTCGACGACCTTGTCGAAGAGCTCGAGGCCTTCGACCGATCGGTACGGCGCGGGCTTCTCGTTCGCGCCGTTCAACTCGGCCGCGGCGTAGCGGTACAGCGTGTCGTTGATCAGCGTCGACTTGCCGGAGCCCGACACGCCGGTGACGCAGACGAAGAGCCCCGCCGGAATCTCGAGATCGACGTCCTTCAAGTTGTTGCCGGAGGCGCCGACGATGCGCAGGCTCTTTTCGTCATCGGGCTTGCGGCGCTTCTTCGGAATATCGATGCGGCGCTTGCCGGACATGTACTGCCCGGTCAGCGACCGCTTGGACTTGACGATGTCCTCGTACGTGCCCTGCGCGACGACCTCACCGCCGTGCACGCCGGCGCCGGGGCCGATGTCGACGATGTGGTCGGCCGTGCGGATCGCATCCTCGTCGTGCTCGACGACGATGACCGTGTTGCCGAGATCGCGCAGACGATTCAGCGTGCCGAGCAGGCGCTCGTTGTCGCGCTGGTGCAGGCCGATCGACGGCTCGTCGAGCACGTACATGACGCCGACGAGGCCCGCGCCGATCTGGCTCGCGAGACGGATGCGCTGCGCTTCGCCGCCCGACAGCGAATCGGCCTGGCGGTCGAGCGTCAGGTAGTCGAGGCCGACGTCGACGAGGAAGTGCAGGCGCTCGCGGATCTCCTTGACGATCTTCGCCGCGATCTCGCCGCGCCAGCCGGTCAGCTTCAGCGTCTTGAAGAAATCGAGCGACTGGTCGATCGGCAGCGCGGTCAGCACC
>DATFRS010000033.1:0-6813 GCA_035263065.1 Rhodanobacteraceae bacterium | reverse complement strand
CGAACACGCACGCCATCTCGAGGCCGATGATGCCGCAGCCGACGACGAGCAATTTCTTCGGAATCTCCGCGAGCTCGAGCGCATCGGTCGAATCCATCACGCGCTTGTCGTCCCACGGATAGCCCGGCAGCTTCACCGCCTGCGAGCCGGCCGCGATGATCGCCTTTTCGAACCGGACGAGCTTCTTGCCGTCCTTCGTCGCGACTTCGATCTCGTGCGGCGAGACGAACATGCCGGTGCCGGTCACGACCGTGACCTTGCGCTGCTTCGACATGCCGGCAAGACCGCCGTTCATCTGCGCGACGACCTTGTCCTTGTACGCGCGCAGTTTCGAAAGATCGATCTTCGGCGCGCCGAACTCGACGCCGTAGTCCTTCGCGTGCGCGGCTTCGTCGATCACGCGCGCGGCGTGCAGCAGCGCCTTCGACGGAATGCAGCCGACATTGAGGCAGACGCCGCCGAGCTGCGCGTAGCGCTCGATCAGCACGGTGCTCTGGCCGAGGTCGGCGGCGCGGAATGCCGCGGTGTAACCGCCGGGGCCTGAGCCGAGCACGACGACCTGGCATTCGATGTCGGCCTTGCGCCCCGTCTCCGCCGCGCCTTTCGCAACCGGCGCCGCACCCGCCGCCACACCCCCTCGCCCGCTTGCGGGAGAGGGCTGGGACGAGGGCGGAACTTGCGCCGGCGCCACCGCTTTCGCGGGCGGCGAAGCCGCAGCGACGTCACCGGCCTCGATCACCGCAACGACATCGCCTTCCGACACCGCATCATTGAGCTTGACCCGCACTTCCTTGACGACGCCCGCCGCGCTCGACGGCACTTCCATCGTCGCCTTGTCCGACTCGAGCGTGACGAGCCCCTGATCCTTCGCGACCGTGTCGCCGGGTTTCACGAGCACCTCGATGACCGGCACGTCGCTGTAGTTGCCGATGTCGGGGACCTTGACTTCAATCGTTGCCACGGGTGGGTTCCTTCTTGCGGAAGGCGAGCGCAGCCCGGAAGCGCGCCTGCCATTCGTCTCGTTTGCGCGCGAACGCGGATTCGGGCGTCGACTCGGGTTCTGCGGCCTCGTTCGCCGCATCCGCCGGCGCGTCGAGCGGCGCTTCGGGCACGACCGGCGCCGCGCCGCGGATGCGCGCGCGCAGCGCGTCGAGCTCGTCCTTCTCGGTGCGCTTGTCCTCGACCGACTGCGCCGCCTGCGAGCGACGCTGGCCGGCCTGCTCGTGGCCCTTCTGGTTCGCGTACGCGACCGAGAGGCGCAGGTCCGGCATGTGATGGCGCTCGACTTCCTCGACGAAGCAGTCGATGACGATGTAGTCGTCCTCGATCCAGAGCCCGTGCCGCTTCGGGTTGATGCGCTTGCCGCGCTCCTCGAGGAAGTGCCGCGTCCACAGGACGTCGGGCTCGCGGCTCAGCTTCAGGTACACCGTGCGCATCGACGAGTGCACGCGCGACCAGCTCGTGCGGCCGACGTCGAGGTCGACGATGTCGATGTCGACGAAGTCGTCGCTCATGCGTCCGTCACAGCAGCACGCGCCGCATGTCGGCGAGCACCTGCGCGAGATACGCGGTGAAGCGCGCCGCGGCCGCGCCGTCGATGACACGGTGGTCGTACGAGAGCGACAGCGGCAGGATCAGCCGCGGCTGGAAGGCCTTGCCGTCCCAGACCGGCTTCGTCTGCGACTTCGACACGCCGAGGATCGCGACTTCCGGTGCGTTGACGATCGGCGTGAACGCGGTGCCGCCGATGCCGCCGAGCGAGGAGATCGAGAAGCAGCCGCCGGACATTTCCGCCGGGCCGAGCTTGCCGTCGCGCGCCTTCTTCGCGAGCTCCGACGTTTCGGTCGCGATCTCGATGACGCCCTTCCTGTCCGCATCGCGCAGCACCGGCACGATGAGGCCGTTCGGCGTGTCGGCGGCGAAGCCGATGTGGAAGTATTTCTTGAGCGTCAGCGTCTCGCCGGCCGCGTCGAGCGACGCGTTGAAATCGGGATACTTCTTCAGCGCCGAGACGCAGGCCTTGATCAGGAACGCGAGCATGGTCAGCTTGATGCCGGCCTTCTCGTTTTCCTTGTTGAGCTGGACGCGCAGCGCTTCGAGCTCGGTGACGTCGGCATCGTCGTGCTGCGTGACGTGCGGGATCATCGCCCAGTTGCGCGCGAGGTTCGCGCCGGAGATCTTCTTGATCTTCGAGAGCGGCTTGGTCTCGATCTCGCCGAACTTCGAGAAATCGATGTGCGGCCAGGGCAAGAGGTTGAGCCCGCCGCCGGCCGGCGCTCCGGCCGCGCGCGGCGCGGCGCCGCCCGAAAGCGCGGCCTTGACGAACTTCTGCACGTCGTCCTTCGTGATGCGGCCCTTGCGCTCGCTGCCGGCGACCTGCGTGAGATCGACGCCGAGCTCGCGCGCGAAGAGGCGCACGGCGGGGCTTGCGTACGGCACCTTGTCCGGCATCACCGTGCTGGCGTCGAACGGCACCGGCGGCGTGCGCGGGCCCGCGGCTTCGGGGTCGACACCGGGACGGCTTTCGATGACGTCCGGACCCCCTCTCCCGCTTGCGGGAGAGGGCTGGGGTGAGGGCCGCTCTTGCGACGGCGCGGCACGGCTGCCCTCACCCGCCGCGCCTTGCGCGGCGGCCTCTCCCGCGCGCGGGAGAGGCGAAGGAGCGGCGGCTTGAGGCGCAGCTTTCGCGGCAGCAGGCGCATCGCCGGCTTCGATCACGGCGACGACCGCGCCTTCGGACACCTCGTCGCCGACCTTGACCTTGACCTCCTTGACGACACCGTCGAACGGCGCCGGCACTTCCATCGTCGCCTTGTCCGACTCGAGCGTGACGAGGCCCTGATCCTTCGTCACGGCGTCGCCCGCCTTCACCAGCACCTCGATGACCGGCACGTTCGTGTAATTGCCGATATCCGGCACCTTGGCTTCGCGGCTCGCCATGCAACCTCCTCGAATTCGTATCGCCCCGCGTGCGGGGCGGGCCGGCGGTGGGAAGTGCGCCGGCGCGCCCCACTCTTGTCGCCAACCGTTTCCACAATGATCGCCGATTTGTGCGACAGCCGTCATGTCCGCGGCGCTCGCGGCACCGTACAGCCTGCTAGAGTCGCGCCGCACCGCGCCGGCCCGATACGCCGGCGCACGGCCAGCGGGGGTTAGCGATGTACACGCTCTACTACTCACCGGGCACCGCCGCCATGGCCGTGCATCTCGCCCTGATCGAGATCGGCGCGCCGCACGAGCTGCGCAAGGTCGACCTCGACGCCAAGGAGCAGAAGAGCGCGGCGTATCTCGCGATCAACCCGCACGGCGTCGTGCCGGCGCTGATCGTCGACGGCAGGCCGGCGTTCGAGTCGGCGGCGCTGCTCGTGCTGCTCGGCGAGCGCCATCCCGAAGCGAAGCTCGCGCCGGTGCCCGGCGCGCCGGATCGCGCGAGGTACCTGTCATGGATGTTCCACTTCGCGAACACGCTGCAGCCGGCGTTCCGGATCTGGTTCTCGCCGAAGGACTTCGCCGGGCCCGACAACGTCGCGCCGGCGAAGGATCTCGCGCGCAAGCGCATCGAGGCGGAGTTCGAGCTGCTCGCCGCGCACGTCGCCGCGAACGGTCCTTACATCATGGGTGCGCAATTCAGCCTCGCCGACATCTTCGCGACGATGCTGATGCGCTGGTCGCGCAACATGCCCAAGCCCGCGACGTCGTGGCCCGCGCTCGCCGAGCTCGTCGCGCGCATCAAGGCGCGGCCGAGCTGGCGCGAGCTCTACGCGCGCGAAGGGCTCACGGAGTGGGCCTGAACGCGACGGCGTTCACACCAACCGGTCACAACAGCGACTTCTGCCCCTTGCCTCGCCGGAGCGGAGAACTTGTAATGCCGGCATGCGCGGCTTGATCGCGGTGCGAAGGGCGCCGCGGCACCGCGCCGGGTGGCGGTCATGAGCCCAGGGGACCCGCGAGCCAACGAAGCGACCGAGCTCACCGGCCTGCCCGACGGCGCGCCGTGCGGCGATGCGTTCGCGTCCGGCTGGCAGATCGGCGTGTACACGATCAAGGGACTGCTCGGCGAAGGCGGCATGGGCCGCGTCTATCTCGCCGAGCAGACGCGCCCCGTGCGCCGCGAGGTCGCGCTGAAGCTGATCCGCGAGCAGGTCGAGAGCCCGCTCGCGCGCGCCTACTTCGACGTCGAGAGCCAGGCGCTCGCGCAGATGCAGCACCCGGCGATCGCGCAGGTGTTCGACGCCGGCACGACCGCCGAAGGCCATCCGTACATCGCGATGGAGGTCGTCGAAGGCGTGCCGCTGACGCGCTTCTGCCGCGACGAAAAGCTGAATCTCGGCGAGCGGCTCGCAGTGTTCACGCGCGTCTGCCACGGGGTGCAGCACGCGCACCAGAAGGGCGTGATCCATCGCGACTTGAAACCCGCGAACGTGCTCGTGCGCCGCATCGACGGTGCGCCGGCGCCGAAGATCATCGACTTCGGCATCGCGGTCGGCGGCGTGCCGGGCGCGCAGGGCACCATCGCCGACGCCGCGGGTGCCGATCGCGCCGGCACCGTCGTCTACATGAGCCCCGAGCAGCTCTCGCCGCGCACGCGCGATCTCGATACGCGCAGCGACGTCTATTCGCTCGGCGTGATGCTTTACGAAGTGCTGACGGGCAGCGATGCGGCCGCGGTGACGTCCTCGCCGCATCGCTCGGGCCGCGCGCTGCAGCAGACGCTGCTCGGCGACTTCGACGATGTCGCCGATGCCTCGAACGAGCTGCTCGCCGCGATCCGCGACGTGCCGGCGGAGCTGCGCGCCGTCTTGCACCGCGCGCTCGCGCCGGACCGCAACGAACGCTACGACTCGGCGGCCGCGCTCGCCGACGATCTCGACCGCTTCCGCGACCATCGCCCGTTGAAGGCGATGCCGCAAGGCCGCGTCTACGCCGCGCGCCTGTTCCTGCGCCGGCACCGGCTCGCGATCGCGGCAGCGGGCTTCGTCGCCGCGGCGCTCGTCGTCGGCATCGCGGTCGCGATCATGGGCATGCGCGAGGCGCAGCGTTCCGCGGACATCGCGCGCACCGAAGCCGCGAAGGCCGACCAGGTCGCCGACTTCGCGCGCGGCATGCTCGCCGGCATCGATCCCGACAAGGCGCGCGGCATGGACCGCAGCCTCATGCGCCTCGCGCTCGACTCGGCGGCCGAGCGCGCCGGCAAGGAGCTCGCCGGCCAGCCGCCGGTGCGCGCGTCGGTCGAGCACACGATCGCCGACAGCTACGCCGCGATCGGCGACTACAAGGCCGCGCTGCAGCACTACGAGGAGACGCTGGCGCTCGCCGACAGCGCCGGGCTCGGCGTCGAGGAACGCGCGAAGGTCACGCTGCGCCGCGCCGAGATGCTCGCCGACCAGGGCGGCTACGACGATTCCCTCACGGGCGCGCGTGCCGCGCGCGACATGCTGGCGTCGCTGCCCGCCGACAACCGCATGCGGCTCTTCGTCGAAAGCCGGCTCGCCGGCATCGAGTGCGACGCCGGCCACGCCGAAGTCTGCCGGCAGCAATACCAGAGCGCGTACGACAAGCAGAAACAGGCGTTCGGCGAGGACGACGAGGACACGCTCGCGAGCCTGCACGGCTTGGCACGCGCGTATTCCGACCTCGCGCGCTACGACGAGGCGCGGCCGCTCTTCAACCGGCTCATCGCGAAGTACAAGACGCTGTACGGGCCGGAGCACTCGAAGACGCTCGGCGTCATCAACGGGCTCGCGGTCGTCGATCTCGAAAGCAAGAACGACGTCGAGGCCGAGCAATTGCTGCGGCCGCTCCTCGAGATCGACGAGCGCCTGTTCGGCCCCGAGCATCCGATCACGCACACGGCCGTCAACAATCTCGGCGGCGCGATCCGCGGCCAGGGTCGCAACGAGGAAGCGCGGCCGTACTACGAGCGCGCGCTCAAGCTCGCGTACAAGCTCTACGGCGCCGACTCATATCCGACCGTGATCGCCGAGAACAACTACAGCCTGCTGCTGCGCGATGTCGGCGATCTTCAGGAAGCCGAGAAGCACGCGCGCATCTCGGTCGAGCACGCCGACAAGGCGTTCGGCGCCGACAGCGCGTACCGCGGCCTGATGCACGACGGGCTCGCGACGATCCTGATCAAGGAAAAGAAATTCGCCGAGGCCGAGCGCGAGCTCAACATCGCGTGGAAGGTCGTCGTCGGCGACAGGAACTTCGGCGAGCAGCACCCGCGCAGCCAGGAAGTCGTCGACCACTACATCGAGCTCTACGCTGCCTGGCCGAAGCCCGAGCGCGAGGCCGAGTGGCGCAGGCACAAGAGCAGTTAGGGCGGGCGCTGCGCGCCCTCGTGAGGGCGGCGGCAGCTCCGCTGCCTCGTCAGACGTCAGTCGAACGTTCTCGCTCCCTGACGAGCGAGCCGGAGGCGAGCGACCTCACGAGGCGCGGCACAGCCGCGCCGTCCTCACGTGCTCAATAGACGTGCACGAGGTCGAGTCGGCTGCCGTCGGCGAGACGAAGCTCGAGCGTCGATTCCACGTCGCCGAGCGCACGCAGGCGCGGACAGAGCGCGAGCGCGCGACCTTCGAGCTCGGCGGCCTGCTTCGCGACCGCGCGATCGACGCTCTTCTCGATCCCGGACGCGCGTGCCTCGAGCTCGGCCGCTGCCGCTTCGTCGCCGGTGAACGCGACCTTCAGCGCCTGCGCGGTGACGTTGCCGACGATCTCGGGCACGAGCGTCTCGACCGTGCTCTCGACGAGGCGGTCGATGTCGGCATCCTGCCAGTGGTCGAAGCTGTCGGTCTCGGCGATCTTGCGGTCGAT
>DATFRS010000032.1:0-11920 GCA_035263065.1 Rhodanobacteraceae bacterium | reverse complement strand
ATGCTCGCGCGCATCCGGCCCGATCTCGCCGCGTTTCGCGCGTACGCCTCGGCGCGCGCGGGCATCGACGCGCCGATCCGGCTCAACGCGAACGAGTCGCCGATTGATCTGCGCGGCACGTCGGATGGCTGGAACCGCTATCCCGATCCGCAGCCGGTCGATCTGAAACGCCGACTCGCGACACTCTACGGCGTCGATGCTGCGCAGCTCTGGATCGGCCGCGGCAGCGACGAGGCGATCGACCTGCTGCTGCGCGCGTTCTGCCGCGCCGGGCGCGACAACGTCGTCACGCCCGCGCCGACGTTCGGCATGTATCGCGTCGGCGCGCGCCTGCAGGGCGCCGAATGCCGCGAGCTCACGCTCGATCCCGGCGACGGCTTCGAGCTCGATCCGGAGCGCCTCATCGCGCTGACCGACGCCGACACGAAGCTCGTCTTCGTCTGCTCGCCGAACAATCCGACCGGCACGCTCCGGCACGACGCGCTCGCGTTCCTCGCCAGGCGGCTTCGCGATCGCGCGTTGCTCGTGGTCGACGAGGCGTACGTCGAATTCGCCGGCGTGCCCAGCGCGACGACGCTGCTCGATCGCTTCGACAACGTCGCCGTGCTGCGTACGCTGTCCAAGGCACATGCGCTCGCCGGCGCGCGCGTCGGCGCACTGATCGCGTCCGCGGAGATCGCGGCGCTGATCGGTCGCATCGCGGCGCCGTATCCGTTGCCCGCCCCGTGCGTCGAGCTCGCACGCACCGCGCTCGAACCCGCGTCGCTCGAAGCTGCGCGTGCACGCGTCCAGCGGCTGGTGGCCGAACGTCGGCGCATCGCCGGGGCGCTTGCTTCGATATCCGACGTCGTCGAGCTCTGGCCGTCGGCCGCGAACTTCGTGCTCGCCCGCTTCGTCGATGCGCGCCGCGCGTTCGATCGCCTCCTCGCCGCCGGAATCGTCGTGCGCGACTTCGGTGCCGAGCCCGGCCTCGACGGCTGCCTGCGCATCACGATCGGCACGCGCGACGAGAACGATGCGCTGCTCGACGCACTGCTCACGCGCGAACAAGCTCGGGCGGCCGTCTCATGAACGCCGCGCCGAAAATCCTGTTCGTCGATCGCGACGGCACGCTGATCGAGGAGCCGGCCGACGAGCAGATCGACTCGTTCGAGAAGTTCCGGCTCGTGCCCGGCGCGATCGGCGCGCTGCGCCGGCTCGTCGGTGCGGGCTACGAGCTCGTCATGGTCACGAACCAGGACGGCCTCGGCACAGCGCGGTTTCCCGAAGCGGAGTTCGAAGGCCCGCAGCGCCTCCTGCTCGACATCCTCGCGGGCGAAGGCGTGCGTTTTCGCGAGATCCTCATCGATCGCAGCCTGCCGGCCGACCACGCGCCGACGCGCAAGCCCGGCGTGGGGCTCGTCCGGCACCATCTCGGCGCCGGCGCGATGAATCGCGCGCGGAGCGCCGTGATCGGCGATCGCGCGACGGACGTCGAGTTCGCCGCGAACATCGGCGTGCGCGGCTTCCGGCTCGGCGTCGACGGCGACTGGAAGACGATCGCGAGCGCCCTGATCGACGCGCCGCGCCGCGCCGAGATCGAGCGCGAGACGCGCGAGACGCGCATCGCCGTGCGCGTCGATCTCGACGATGCCGCCGCGCCCGAGGTGCGCACCGGCATCGGTTTCTTCGATCACATGCTGCAGCAGCTCGGCGTGCACGGCGGCTTCGCGCTCGCGCTCGACTGCGGCGGCGACCTCGGCGTCGACGAGCATCACACGGTCGAGGACTGCGCCATCGCACTCGGCGAAGCGCTGCACGCCGCGCTCGGCGAGCGCCGCGGCATCGGCCGCTACGGGTTCGTGCTGCCGATGGACGAAAGTCTCGCGCAGGCCGCGATCGACCTGTCCGGACGCGCATTCTTCGCGTTCACCGGCGCGTTCCCGCGCGACCGGGTCGGCGGGTTGCCGACCGAGCTCGTGCCGCATTTCTTCCGCAGCCTCGCCGGCGGTCTCGGTGCGACGCTGCACCTCGAGGTGCGCGGCGACAACGCGCATCACATGATCGAGGCGTGCTTCAAGGTGGTCGGCCGCGTGCTGCGGCAGGCGCTCGCGCGCACCGACGTCACGGCGGCCGTGCCGAGCAGCAAGGGCGTGCTCGCATGACACGCGCTTACATCATTGCTGCCGGCGGCGCGAACTACGGCTCGTTGATCGAGGCGTGCCGGCGCATCGGCGTCGATGCGGAGCTCGGCGACGATCCGGCGCACATCGCGGCGGCGACGCACGTCGTGCTGCCGGGCGTCGGGGCGGCCGGACACGCGATGCGCAGCCTTCGCGAGCGCGGGCTCGACACCGCGTTGCGCGACGTCTCGCAACCGCTGCTCGGCATCTGCCTCGGCATGCAGCTCCTGTTCGAGCGCTCCGACGAGGACGATGCAGAGGGTCTCGGCCTCCTGCCCGGCGACGTGAAGCGCCTGCCGGCCGCGCCGAGCTGGCCGCACATGGGCTGGAACACGCTCGATCGCCGCGCGCCGCACGCGCTGCTCGATGGCATCGACGAGGACGACTGGTTCTACTTCGTGCACGGCTACGCGGCACCGGCGGGCGATACGACGCTGGCGCAAACGCGGCACGGCGATGCATTCGCCGCCGTCGTCGCGCGCGGCAACGTGCACGGTGTGCAGTTCCATCCCGAGAAGTCGGCCGCGGCCGGGCGGCGCCTCCTCGCCAACTTCTTCGCGCTCGGATGAGGATCATTCCGGCCATCGACCTTCGCGGCGGCCGCGTCGTCCGGCTGCGCCAGGGCGACTTCGCGCGCGTGCGCGAGTTCGACCACGACCCGACGGCGCTCGCGGAGCGCTACGTCAACGCCGGCGCCGAATGGATCCACGTCGTCGATCTCGACGGCGCGCGCGCCGGCACGTCGCTGCAGACCGAGGCGGTCGCGCGCATCGCGCGGACGGGCGCGCGCGTGCAGGCCGGCGGCGGCGCGCGCACGCTCGCGGACGTCGAATGGCTGCTCGCGGTCGGCGCGTCGCGCGTCGTCGTCGGCAGCGTCGCAGTGCGGGAGCCCGCGACGTTCGTCGCGTGGCTCGATGCGCTCGGCGCAGACCGGCTGTGCCTCGCGATCGACCTGCGCGTGGCGCCCGACGGCGCGTGGCGCCCCGCGATCGACGCGTGGCAGTCGAGCAGCGACGCCGACGCACACGCGCTGATCGACCGCTTCGCCGCCGCCGGACTTCGCCACGCGCTCAGCACCAACGTCGCGCGCGACGGCATGCGCGAAGGTCCGAGCCTCGAGCTGTATCGCGAGCTCGCGTCACGCTGGCCGGCGCTCGAATGGATCGCATCGGGCGGCGTGCGCGACTATGCCGACGTCGCCGCGCTTCGCGACACCGGCGTCGCGGCCTGCGTCGCCGGCAGCGCGCTGCTCGACGGCACGCTCGCGCTCGAGGAGATTGCCCGATGCTCGCGCGCCGCCTGATTCCGTGCCTCGACGTCGCCGACGGCGTCGTCGTCAAGGGCGTGCGCTTCCGCGGGCACCGCGTTGTCGGCGACATCGTCGCGCTCGCGCGCCGCTACGCGGACGAAGGCGCGGACGAGCTCGTGTTCTACGACATCACGGCGAGTCCGGACGGACGCCGCGTCGACGCGGCGTGGGTCGAGCGCGTCGCGCGCGAGCTCGACATCCCGTTCTGCGTCGCCGGCGGCATCCGCTCGGTCGGCGATGCCGAAGCCGTGCTCGCGGCGGGCGCCGACAAGGTGTCGGTGAACAGCCCTGCCCTCGCGCGGCCCGCGCTGATCGGCGAGCTCGCGGCGCGGTTCGGCACGCAGTGCGTCGTCGTCGGTATCGACTTCGACGGCGCGGTGTCGGGCGACTGGCGCGTGATCGCGAACAGCGGTAGGCCCGACGACGCGCTCGACACGGGCCGCGACCTGATCGCGTGGGTGCGCGAGGTGGCCGACCGCGGCGCCGGCGAGATCGTGCTGAACTCGATCCGCGCCGACGGCGTGCGGAAAGGTTATGCGCATGCGCAGCTCGCGGCCGTGCGCGCGGCGACGACGCTGCCGCTGGTCGCGTCGGGCGGCGCCGGCACGCCGCAGCATTTCGCCGACGTGTTCGAGCGTGACGGCGTCGATGCGGCGCTCGCGGCAAGCGTCTTCCACAGCGGCGAGATCCGCATTGGCGAGCTGAAGGCGCTGCTCGCCGCGCGCGGCATCGTGGTGCGCCGGTGAACGCGCTCGCCGGCACGCTCGACTGGGACAAGGCCGGCGGGCTCGTGCCGCTCGTCGCGCAGCACGCCCACGACGGCCGCGTGCTGATGCTGGGTTACGTGAACCGCGACGCGCTCGCGCTGACACTCGAGACGCGCGAAGTGCATTTCTGGTCGCGCACGAAGGAGCGCCTCTGGCGCAAGGGCGAGACGTCGGGCCACGTGCTGCAGCTCGTCTCGATCGCCGCCGACTGCGACAGCGACGCGCTGCTCGCGCAGGTGCTGCCGGCCGGACCGACCTGCCACCGCGGAACCGCGAGCTGCTTCGACGGCGCGTCGCGCGCACATCCGTGGCTCAACGAGCTCGAGGCGATCGTCGCGTCGCGCGCCGCGGCCGAGCCGAAAGAAAGCTACGTCGCGCGGCTGCTCGACGCGCCGGTTTCGCGACGCGCGCAGAAGGTCGGCGAGGAAGGCGTCGAGGTCGCGCTCGCCGCGACGTCGGGCGATGCCGATGCGCTGCGCGGCGAGGCGGCGGACCTCCTGTTCCATCTGATCGTGCTGCTGCGCGGCAGCTCGCTGTCGCTCGCCGATGTCGTCGGCGAGCTCGCGCTGCGGCATCGTCAGTAGCGCAGTACCGCGTGCAGCGGCGCGCCGAATGTCCAGCGCGCGCGGCCGGCGAGGAATCCGATCTCCATCACGATCGCTGCGCCGGCGAGCGTCGCGCCGGCCTCGACGCAGAGCGCGGCCGCCGCGAGCAGCGTGCCGCCGGTTGCGAGCACGTCGTCGACGACGAGCACGCGCTCGTCGCGGACCAGCGCGTCGGCGTGCATCTCGAGCCGGTCGCTGCCGTATTCGAGCGCGTAGTCGACGCCGATCGTCGTGTGCGGGAGCTTGCCGGGCTTGCGCATCGGCACGAAGCCCGCGTCGAGCGCGCGTGCCGCCGCTGCGCCGAAGATGAAGCCGCGCGCCTCGATGCCGACGACGCGTTCGATGCGGGCGTCACGGAACGGCGCGACGAGCGCGTCGATCGCGGCGCCGAATGCCGCGGCGTTTGCGAGCATCGGCGTCAGGTCCTTGAACACGATGCCGGGGCGCGGGAAGTCCGCGACGTCGCGCACATAGCGGGCGAGGTCGATGCTCACGGCTCTTCGGCCACGGGCTCGGCGGCCGGCGGCGACGGCTTGCGGTACGAGCCGATGAAGATGCCGGCGAGCGAGAGGCCGACGCCGATCCAGTCGAGCGAGCGCGTCGGACGCGCGAACAGGATCACGTCGAAGACGAACGAGAGCGCCGGCTGCAGCAGCAGGAGCAGGCCGATCAGCGACGCCGGCAGCTGCGGCATCGCGCGCGTCAGCAGCACCCAGCCGAGCACCTGGCCGAAGAAGCCGAGGCCGAGCAGTGCCGACCACGACTGCGCGTCGGGCAGCACGAACGAATCGCCTTCGACGAGCGCCGCGATGCCGAGGATCGCCGCGCAGAGCAGCGAGCTCACGCACAGCAGCTGCGCCGGCGCGAGCCTGACGTGCCCCGCGCGTTGCGCATGCCGCGTCGACAGCATGTACACGGCATAGGCGACGCCGGTGACGATGCCGAGGATCACGCCGAGCCGGTACTGCGCGCCGACGCGGCTCCAGTCGAGCCCGACGAGGAGATAGAGCCCGACGAACGCGAGCCCGACGCCGGCGAGGAAGTGCCAGCCGAGCCGCTCGCGATAGATCAGGAACCCGGCGAGCGCCATCAGGAACACCTGGAAATTGCCGAGCAGCGTCGCGAGGCCGGGGCCAACGAAGAGGATGCTGCGATGCCAGAGCATGAGGTCGGCGGCGAACGCGACGCCGGGAATCAGGAGCCAGGCGAGATCGGACCAGGCCACGCGCCGCCATTTTCCGAGCGCGATGAGCCCGATCAGCAGCATGCCGCCGCCGAACGCCATGCGATAGAACGCCGACACGGTCGGACCGACGTGCGCGAGCTTGACGAACAGGCTCGTCGTGCTGATCGCTGCGGCGCCGGCGATCATCTCGATCAGCGCGGCGCGTGGAACCTCGTGCGGCTCGGTCATCCGGCGACCGCGTCGTATTTCGGCAGCGCGAGGCCTTCCGCTTCGGCGGCCGCGGTCCATTCGCACGCGGCCGGAAGATCGAGCACCGCGGCGACGTAGCGGCGCTCGACGTCGGCGGTCGCAACGCCGTAGGTGCGAAAGCGCATCACGACCGGCGCATACATCGCGTCGGCGATCGTGAAGCCGCCGAACAGGAATGGGCCCTCGCCGGCGGCGCGTGCGCGGCATTCGCGCCAGATGTGCGTGATGCGGTCGATGTCGCGACGCGCGTCGGGCGGCACGACGAAGTTCTTCGCGCGCAGCCGGCAGTTGAACGGCATCGAATCGCGCAGCGCCTGAAAGCCCGAGTGCATCTCGGCGCTGATCGAGCGCGCGATCGCACGCGTCGTCGCGTCGCGCGGCCAGCCGCGGCCGTCGAGGCAGTTCTCGTTGACGTATTCGGCGATCGCGAGCGAATCCCAGACGACGAGACTGCCGCGATGCAAGACGGGCAGGCGCCCGCTCGGCGACCAGCGCCCGATGCTGCCATTCCACTCGGGCGTTTCGAGCGGCAGGCGCACTTCGTCGAACGCGATGCCGTGGTGGCGCAGCAGCAGCCACGGCCGGAACGACCACGACGAATAGTTCTTGTTGCAGATGACCAGCGTCAGCGTGTCGCTCATTTCTTCTCGTCGGAATAAGGCAGCACGAAGGCGGGAGCGCGCGAGAACACCAGCGTCGGCGACTCGCTCGGCGGCGCCATGTCGCGCGTGACGATGATGCGGCCGTTCGGGTCGGCCATCAGCAGGCGCTCGCCCTTGCCTTCGATCGTCAGCATCGCGGCGCCGCCGCCGGCGAAATAGACTTCGATGCCGCTGACCGCCGGCGCGGTCGCCGCGCTCTTCGATTTTTCGTAGAACGTCCTGACCTCGCCGAGCCCGGCTTCGATGTCGCTCCACGGCACGCGCAGCTTGTCCGCGCCGCGCAGCGCGACGTTGACGATCAGCGCAAGCGAGCCCTTCGGCTGGTTCGTCTCGACGGGCGGATTCTCCTCGCGCAGCGCGTCGGTCACCGGGAACGTCACTTCGCCGTCGGCAGCGACCGCCACCGGGATCGGCCCATTCTTGGCGTGGATGACGATGCGGATGTCCTTCGCCGGCGTGTCGATCTTGCTTTCGACGCGCTGGATCGCGACGAGGCGGTCGTAGCCTTCGATCGCACGCACCGGTGCCAGCACCTGGTAGAGCGTCGCGTACGGCGTCGTGCTCACCGTTTCGCCGGCGCCGGCGGCCAGCGCGAGCGAGGCGACGAGGGCGATCGGGGTCATGGCCGGGAGTCGATCTTGCGGGCGGCGGGGGGCGCCAAGCCTAGCAGACGCGCAGCGGGCTCGACCGTCAGGCGGGCGACAGCGCGCCGGGGTCGCGCGAGTCGCCGGCTTCGCGGCGCCGTTCCTTCAGCGCGGTGTCGATCGCTTCGGCGATCGGCGCGGCGCGCTCGACGTCGGTCTCGGCGACCATGACCGTGACGAGGTCCAGCGCCGGCAGCTGGCCGACCGCGCCGGTCAGGTATTCGCCCGACACGAAGGCCTGGATGCCGGCCTCGGCCAGCGCGGCCTTCACGAGGTTGGCGTCGATGATGTTCTCGGCTCGGTAAACGATCTTCACATCCGTGACGCTAGCCCATCGGGACGTCGCACGCAAACGGACTTGACGCTATGATCGGCGCGCCCGGGAGGGTGCGCGGTGGAGGGCGAAATGCCTGGCCGCGCCGGTTGCTCGCCCTGCACCTATACGAGGCCCTCGATGGCCCTGCTGTTGCCCGACGACGAACTCGCCGAGCGTATCCGCGCCTGCGTGCTCGAGCTCCTGGTTGCCCGTGGTCCCGGCCGCAGCATCTGTCCCAGCGAAGCCGCACGCACGCTCGCCATGCGCACCGGTGCCCACTGGCAGGACTTGATGCGCCCCGTGCGCACGGTCGCCGCGGCGATGGCCGAAGCCGGCTCGATCGAAGTCCTGCAACACGAATCCGTCGTCGACATCGGCGACGTGCGCGGTCCGGTGCGCCTGCGGCTGCGCGCGCTGCACGGCGAGCGCACGACCGGTGAAGTGGCGGCGTAAAAGCAGTCAGCAACAGCGAAAGAGTCAGTAGGAGCAAAGTCAGGGAGTTAGAAAAGCTCGCTCTTCTGACGAGGCCGGGCAGCGGCCGACCTCACTCTACTGAGAGGCTGCGAAGCAGCCGACCTCACAGCTCGGCTAAACTCAGCGGTCACGCCTCGTACGCTCGCCCGCATGACCGACGCCACGCCAAACCACTTCATCCGCCAGATCATCGTCAACGACCGCGCCGCCGGCAAGCAGGGCGGCCGCGTGTCGACGCGGTTTCCGCCGGAGCCGAACGGCTACCTGCATCTCGGCCATGCGAAGTCGATCTGCCTCAACTTCGGGCTCGCGCGCGAGTTCCACGGCAACTGCGACCTGCGCTTCGACGACACCAACCCGGCGAAGGAAGAGCAGGAATACGTCGACGCGATCAAGAACGACGTCAACTGGCTCGGCTTCGAGTGGAACAACCTGCGCCACACCTCGGACTACTTCGAGGTGCTGTACCTGTGCGCCGAGAAGCTGATCCGCGACGGCAAGGCGTTCGTGTGCGATCTCTCGGCCGACGAGGTGCGCGCGACGCGCGGCACGCTGACCGAGCCCGGCCGGAACTCGCCGTACCGCGAGCGCAGCGCCGCCGAGAGCCTCGACCTCTTCCGCCGCATGCGCGCCGGCGAGTTCGCCGACGGCGCGCGCACGCTGCGCGCGAAGATCGACATGGCGTCGGGCAACATCAACATGCGCGATCCGACGATCTACCGGATCCGCAAGCTGACTCACCAGAACACCGGCGACGCGTGGCCGATCTATCCGATGTACGACTACGCGCACTGCGTGTCGGACGCGGTCGAAGGCATCACGCATTCGCTGTGCACGCTCGAGTTCGAGGATCACCGCCCGCTCTACGACTGGTTCCTCGACCAGCTCGATCTCACCGATCACGTCGAGCTCGTCGAGCCGATGCGCCGCGCCGGGCTCGCCGGCATGCCGAGCCGGCCGCAGCAGATCGAGTTCGCGCGCGGCAATCTCGACTACACGGTGATGTCCAAGCGCAAGCTCATGGCGCTCGTCACCGAAGGCCTCGTCGACGGCTGGGACGACCCGCGCATGCCGACGCTCGCCGGCGTGCGCCGCCGCGGCTTTCCGCCGGCGGCGATCCGCGCGTTCTGGGAGCGCGCCGGCGTGACCAAGCAGAATTCGGTGATCGAGTTCAGCGTGCTCGAAGGCAGCGTGCGCGACGAGCTCGACGCGAGCGCGCCGCGGCGCATGGCGGTGCTGGATCCGCTGAAGCTCGTCATCACGAACCTCGACGCCGCACACGAGGAATCGCTCGACTTCGCCAACCATCCGAAGAACCCCGAGCTCGGCACGCGCCGGGTGCCGTTCTCGCGCGAGCTGTGGATCGAGCGCGAGGATTTCGCCGAAGTGCCGCCGAAGGGCTTCCATCGCCTCGTGCCGAACGGCGAGGTGCGCCTGCGCAACGTCGGCATCGTGCGCTGCGACGAAGTCGTCAAGCACGCCGACGGCTCGGTCGCCGAAGTGCGCTGCACGCTCGACCCGGCGACGCGCCACGGGATGCCGGGCGCGGACCGCAAGGTCAAGGGCACGATCCACTGGGTCAGCGCGCGCCACGCGATCGCGGCCGAGGTCCGGCTCTACGATCGCCTGTTCACGGTGGCCGATCCCGACGACACCAGCGACGGCAAGACCTACGCCGAGCATCTCAACCGCGATTCGAAGCGCGTCGTCGCCGCGTGGCTCGAACCGTCGCTCGCGGCGACGGAGCCCGAGCACAACGTGCAGTTCGAGCGGCTCGGCTACTTCGTCGCCGACCGCCACGACTATTCGCGCGCGAAGCCGGTATTCAACCGCACGGTGACGTTGCGCGACTCGTACGCGAAGCGCTGAGGCCTGCCCTCACCCTGCCCTCTCCCGCACGCGGGAGAGGGGAAGATCACGCGCTCGAGCGCACGACCGTCGGCTCGGGATTCATCATGCGCAGGTAGTGGCGGTCGAACGCCGCGAGCTGACTTTCGAGCTCCGAATACGGGCCCGGCTGCCACGCGAGCGACGTCACGCCGCGGTGCGCGTTCGCGCAGAGCTCCCAGTCCTGGCGGTTGGTCATGTCCCAGAACTTGATCGCGGCTTCGGGATCGAAGCCGTCGGCGGCGATCGCGTCCGGATGGAAATACCAGTCGCAGAGGATGCGCGTGCGGTCGATCGCGAGCGGCAGCGCGCGGTGCACCATCACGTAGTCCGGGTGGAACGAGATGAACGCGCCCGGGAACACGGTGTAGTAATAGACGCGGCCGAGCTCCTCGGCGGAAAGGCCGTCGAACGGCAGCGCGCAGCGCGCGCCGCCCATCGTCATGCTGCCTTGCGGGTTCGACATCAGCATCGGGCCGCCGAGCACCGGGCCCTCGTCGAGGTCGTTCTCCGAGTTGCGGAACGGCGTCAGCTTGTTGAGCAGCGGATGCACCGTCGGGCAGTGGTAGCACTCGCTGAAGTTGTGGAAGAAGAGCTTCCAGTTCGCGGCGACATCGTAGGTTTCCTGATGCACCGACTGGAGCGCGTCGGCATGCCGGTGCGCGAACTTGCCGACCAGCGCCGGCAGCGCCTCGGCGAACGGCTGCGGCTGCCTGGCGAGATTGATGAAGATGAAGCCCTGCCAGGTCTCGAGCGCGACCTTGTGCAGCGGATAGTTCGCGACGTCGAAGCCGGCGACCTCGGTCATCGTCGGCACGGTACGGAGCGCACCGTCGAGGCCATACGTCCAAGCGTGATACGGGCACTGGATCGTGCCGCCGAGCACGCCCGAGTGCTCCTGGCAGAGCCGGCTGCCGCGATGGCGGCAGTGGTTGTGGAACGCGCGGATCTCGCCGGACGCGTCGCGCAGCACGATCACGCTCTCGCGATCGAGCTCGAACAGGAAATAGCAGCCGGCGTGCGGGATCTCCGACGCATGGCCGACGAGCAGCCACGACTTGTAGAAGATGCGCTCGCGCTCGGTCCGGAAGATCTCGGGCGAGGTGAAGTAGTCGCGCGAGAGCGTGTGCTGGCCGTACGAGGTGCGTGGTTTCATGGCCCCTAACTGTCTACACTGGCGGCCGGCTGTCAAGGCGTCGGAGGGGGCGACCATGGGCGGCTGCCTGCGCTGGACCCTTGCATTCGCGTGCCTGCTGCTCGCGGCCTGCGCGACGAGCCCGCGCGACCCGCCCGCCGGAGCCGCGGACGCCGAGATCGACGCCAACGACAACCGCATGCCCGCGGGACGCCTCGCGGGCGGCGTCCTCACGCTCGGCATCGACATCGGCGAAGGCGACTGGCGGCCCGAGCGCGACATGCAGCCGAATCGCGTGCTCGCGTTCGCCCAGACCGGCGGCCGGCTGACGACGCCCGGGCCCCTGATCCGGGTCCGCGAAGGCACGCGCCTCGCCATCGCCTGGCACAACCGAACCGGCGACGACGTCTACGTGCACGGCTTCGCGGCGAGCAGCGCCGCGCCGCCGCTGCGCGTGCCTGCGCACGGCGACGCCGCGACGCATTTCGATGTCGCGAGCACCGGCACGTTCTACTACTGGGGCT
>DATFRS010000031.1:0-7087 GCA_035263065.1 Rhodanobacteraceae bacterium | reverse complement strand
AGCTGCTTCAGCTCGCCGCGGAAGAACGCGGCGCGCGGCGGATAGTGGAACGCGAGCGTCGACAGCGCGTCGAGCACGCGGTACTTGCCGGTGATGCGCCCGTAGCTCGTCTCGACGCCGACGATCGCGACGATGACTTCCGGCGGCACGCCGTATTCCTTGCCGATGCGCTCGAGCAGCGCGCGGTTCTCGCGGTAGAACGCGACGCCGTCCTCGATGCGCTTGTCGGTGACGAAGATCGGCTGGTAGTCCTTCCACGGCTTCGCCTCGGCTGGCCTGGCCATCGCATCGAGGATGCTCTGCTGCACGTTCGCCGTCGCGAGCGTCGCGAGCACGGCGTCCGCGGCGGGGCCTCCCGACTTCGCGACGTCCGCCGCGAACGCACGCGCGTCGTCGTCGAGCGCGAGCGGTCGCGCGCCTTTCGCGAAGGAGACGGAGGGAATGCAGCCGGCGAGGCCGATCAGAAAAACCAGAACGAGCTGAACGCGCGATGCGCGGGGCCTTGCAAGCATGGCGCTAATGTACCACCACGCGGCGAAACATCCGTGCCTGCGCGGCAACAATCGCACGCGGGAATTGCGCACGCGGGACGGATGCCGCGATGATAGCGGCGCGCGCCTACCAAGCCGTCCTCGTGCGCGGCCGCGCAACCAGGGGAAAACTCATGTACCGCATCCGGATGTCGCGCGCACTCGCGCGCCCGCTCGTCGCGAGTGTTGCGCTGTGCAGCTCTGCCGCCGCTGTCGCCGCGGGCGGGGCGCTCCCCGACTTCGTCACCCATGCGCCGCAAGGCATCGGCTGCGATACCACGCCGTTCGGGCGCAGCGTGACGTTCGGCGTCGATGCCGAGTTCATGGAGATGATGGCGACGTCGGGCAGCCTCAACGCGTTCGACGAGTACGTGCTGTCCGACCCGCCGCCGCTCGCGCGCGTGTATCGCGCCGACCTCTATCCCGGCGCGCTCGCCGGCACGACGTTTCTCAAGGCAGTCGGCGTGGACCTCGACGGCGACGGCCGCGAGGAGATCGTCACCGCGAACCGCGTGAACGCGACCGGCGCGCTGCGCCTGGGCGTGTTCCACCGCACGGGCCTGCCGACGGCCGAGCTCATCGACACTTGGGAAACCGCGCAGACGTTCAGCACCGTCGATCTCGCCGCCGGCGATCTCGACGGCTCGAACGACCGCCAGCAGGAGCTCGCCGTCCTCCTGCGCACGACCAGCCCGTTCGGCATGCGCGTGCTCGTGCTGACCGGCGCGGCCGGCGGCGCGATCGCGCAGCCCGACGGCACGGCGGCCGGCACCTGGAACCGCGCGGTCAGCGGCATCCAGAACGCCAGCGTGACGGCCGGCGACATGCTGCTCGACGGGCGCGCGCAGATCGTCGTCGTCAACGACTCGGGCTCGAACGCGACGCTCGCGTTGAACTACAACCTGCTCGAATACCACCCGACGACGCCGGCCCTGCCGGTCACCGCGGGCGACGATGCGATCGGGAGCCTCGCGTTCCAGAGCATCGTCGGCTTCACGTACCTCGCCGACGATATCTCGACCTCGCCGCCGATCGATCACTTCGACAAGCTCGACGCCGATGCCGGCGACGTCGTCGACAGCGGCGCCGACGAGCTCGTCGTGCACGCCTTGTTCGAGGACGACGCCGGAGACCCCAACAACTACATCGGACAGCGCCTGCACCATTTCATCCCGACGCGCGCGGGCGGCGTGATCACGTCGATCGCGTTCGCCTCGCGCGGCACCGGCATGGAGTACGACTGGAGCCACATCGTGCAGGGCCAGAACGCCAACGGCATGCCGACGTTCGACGCGACCATCGCCGACGTCGATCGCGTCTCGCCGGCCGAGATCGTGCTCGCGCGCTCGGATCCGAACTCGCGCCTCGACGTCGAGGCGTACAAGGCGAAGGTCGACGTCGCGGCCGACTTCGACTTCGAATACACGGACAACCTGACCCTCCACTTCATCAGCCGCTCGACCGGCGCGATCGTCAACTACCATTGGGACTTCGGCGACGGCTCGACGCTCGATACCGATCCGAGCCCGACGCATCACTTCCCGCAGGATGCGCCGTACACCGTCACGCTGACCGTGACGGGCTCCCTCGGCGAAATCGACACGACGCCGCACACGATCGACGCGGGCGGCGGCACGCCTCCCACCGGCGTGCAGCCGGTCTACAAGTACCGCACGATCCTGCAGCCGGCGTATTCGGCGAGCTATCCCGTGTCGAGCCTGAGCGATCTTGCCTTCGTCAACGTCGCGGCGGCCGACATGGACAAGGACGGCATCGCCGAGATCATGACCTCGACGCGCGACACGACGCAGCACTGGGTGCGCTCGATCTGGCATCTGCAGGACACCGGCGATCCCACCTCGTTCACGGGCACGCACCTCGTCGAGGACGGCGACTTCGGCAGCATCACGGCGGCGGACCTCGTCGCCAGCGATTTCGACGGCGACTCGGTGAAAGCCACGATCGCGACCGACGGCTGCCGCCAGGTCGTCGAGCCGCAGGTGCGTCAGGTGGCGTGGCTGCCGCCGTTTTTCCGCACCCTGCAGGCCGACGCCGACAAGGCAGCCTCGTTCGGGAAATCGCTCACCGGCGGAACGAGCAACGAGCAGAACTGGGGCAGCTACACCTCGCACGACATCTCGGCCTACATCGGCGTCGACATCGGCCTCGACGGCATCGGCGGCAAGGTTTCCGCCAAGGCCACGGCCGGCTACAACTACCAGGTCGCGAACGGCGAGACCCACAGCACCGAGAACGAGCAGACCCTGAGCCAGGGCTGGGAGCAGACGATGGGCGAAGCGCTCGTCGTCTACGACGAGAACACGTTCAACTGCTACAGCTACGACCTCGCCGACGCGAGCGGACCGCTGCCCGACAGCAACGCGCGCATGTGCGAGCTGTTCGGGCACAACGGCGTCACCGGCGACGACGCCGAGAACTGGGACACGCAGATCGCCTCCGCCGGAGGATCGGGCGGGCCGCCGGCGCAGTGGTTCCCGTTGCATCGCGACTGGGCGAACCTTGCGCTGTTCCTGCCGGTGAGGACCAACGTCAGCCTGCCGCCCGAGACGCCCGCGTCGGCCGTCACCGACGGCGTGTTCAGCAACTCGCGCGCATCCAACGGCGGCGCCACGGTGAACGATCCGTACGTGGAGATCGACCTGCGGCGCGTGCGCGACATCACCGACATCCGCGTGTCGCCGCCGCCCGGCGCGGCGATCGATCTCCAGGGCTACCGCGTGTACGCGTCCGCGTTGCCGTTCAACGGCGACGGCGTGCCCTCCGGCAACGGCGTGCGCGTGTTCGCACCGGGAACCGGCGACGACATGGCCTACGACCGCTGGAACATCTGGACGCGCGACAGCGGCACATTCGCTCCGATGCCGGCCCGCTACATCCGCCTGCAGCATCCGGGGCCGGCGACGCTCGACGTCGCCGAGATCCAGGTGTTCGGCGACGTGCACGCCGAACCGCCGACGTATCCGACGGCCGTATGCGATCCAGTCGCGGCCGACGGCCTGTTCAACGCGAAGGTCTGGGATTCGATCAACCACCAGTTCCGCTCGATCGAAGTGCACGGCGATCTGCTCTGGACCGGCACCGACTTCAACCCCGTCTTCCCGTCGGGCTGCTCCAATTTCGACCAGTCGCTGCCGCATACGCCGATCTGGGACGACGTGCTGATCGGCGGCTCGGCGACGGCGACCTGGGCGCTCAGCTCGGAAACCACGAACCTGATCGGCAACACGACGTCGTTCGATAGCTCCTACCGCGTCGGTGCCGAATTCGACGTCGAGGCCGGTTTCATCGCGACGGTCACGGCGGGCGGCGCTTACGAGTTCTCCACGGGCGTCACCGAGGAGAACACGACGAGCACGTATTGGGGCACGGGTCTCGAGATCGCCGGCGAGGTCGGCGGCTTCGACGATTCCTCGCTGGTGACGCTGTGCCGGTACAACACGCGCCCGTACGCGTACAAGCTCGTCGATCGCTCGAATACGGGCTACGCGCACGAGATCTACGTGACCGACTACGTGGTGACCGAAGGCGAAAGCTCGGCGCTGACGGCCTGGACGCGCGCCAACGTCCCGAACGAATGCCTTGGCATCCCCGACGAGATCTTCGCATCGGGCTTCGAATGAGGGCCGCGGGATCGGCGAACCCGCTTCGCGTCATGTAACCCCGCGACGATGCTGCTAGGCTCTCGCTGCCGCGAGCTTTCGTGCGCGGCGGCGGGCTGGGGATGAGCGACAGGACGGAAACGGGCTCCGGCGGTTCCGATCGCGAGCGTCTGCGCGACGTCGTGCTAGCGGTCGCCGGCGGCGATCGCGCCGCGTTCGAGACCCTGTATCGCCTCACCGCGGCGAAACTATTCGGCGTCTGCCTTCGTATCTTGGGCAAACGAAGCGATGCCGAAGACGTGCTCCAGGAAACCTACACCACGATCTGGCACAAGGCCGGACTGTTCGACCCCGAGCGCGCGAGCCCGATCACCTGGCTCGTCATGATCGCGCGCAACAAGGCGATCGACCGTGCGCGCGCCGACGCCGGCGAGCAGCATGCGGCGCCGATCGAGCTCGCCGACGACCTCCGCGACGACGCGCCGGAACCCGCTTCCGCCGCCGAAGCTGAGGACAGCGGCCGGCGCCTCGACCGCTGCCTCGAGCAGCTCGAGCCGCGCCAGCGCACGCTGATCCGCACGGCGTTCTTCGACGGCGCGACGTACGAGAGCCTCGCCGCCCGCAGCGGCGCGCCGCTCGGATCGGTCAAGAGCTGGATCCGCCGCGGTCTCATCAAACTGAAGGCATGCCTGGAGCCATGAGCGGACGCGACGACATGGCCGCACCGGCCGACCGGAGCTACCTCGCCGCCGAGTACGTGCTCGGCGTGCTCGACGCGCGCCAGCGCCGCGAGGTGGAGCTCCTCATCGCGCGCGATCGCGCGTTCGCGCGCGAGGTCGCCGCGTGGCAGGTGCACCTCGCGCCGCTCGCCGACGAGATCGAGCCCGTCGAGCCGCCGATGCACATCCTGCCGCGCCTGCGCTCGTCGCTGTTCGCACAGAGGCGCGGCGGCGGACTCCTCGAGAGCCTCGGCTTCTGGCGCTGGCTCGCCGCCGGCACCGGTGCCGTCGCCGCCGCCGCGCTCGCCGGCGTGTTCGTGCTGTCGCGCCCGAAGCCCGTGCCGACGCCGCCGACGGCCGCGCCGATGCTCGCGACGATCAAGCTCGACGACGGCCGTCCCGCGTTCATCGCGACGATCGATCTCGCGCAGGGCACGATGCTCGTGCTGCCGGTCACCGCGACGATTCCGCCGGACAAGGTGCCGGAGCTCTGGCTGATCCCGCCGGGCGACGTGCCGCATTCGCTCGGCGTCGTCGACGTCGCGCATCCGGTCGCAATCGCGATTCCGCCGGCGCTGCGCTCGGCGGTGAGCCTCCAGGCGGCCGTCGCGATCTCGGTCGAGCCGCCCGGCGGATCACCGACCGGTCAGCCGACCGGGCCGGTCATCGCGAAGGGCGGCATCTCGTCGATCTAGCTAGAACGGCAGGAAACGCACGTCGAAGCTGCGCTCGATCAGCCAGCCGCTCGACAGCAGCGCGATGACGCCCGACGCCGTCGCGAGCCCGACGCGCGGATACAGACGCGATTCGCGCACGAGGTAGACGAGCGGCACGAGCAGCAGCACGAGCACGAGCTGCCCGATCTCGACGCCGACGTTGAAGCCGAACAGCGACAGCGCGAGCGACGACGGCGGCAGGTCGAGATCGGCGAGCACGCTCGCGAATCCGAAGCCGTGCAGCAGGCCGAACGCGAACGCGACCTGCCAGCGCGCGCGCGGCAGGATCGGCCAGACGTTGTCGAGCGCGGTCAGCAGCACCGAGAGCGCGATCAGCGACTCGACGAGCCGCGACGGCAGCGCGACGATCGACAGCGTCGCGAGCGACAGCGTGATCGAGTGCGCCGCCGTGAAGGCGGTGACGGTCGCCGCGACGTTGCGCAGCGCGCGCGGGAAGCTCGTCACCGGCACCCACCGCCGGCCGCTGCGCACGAGCACCGACGGCAGCAGCAGCGCGACGAGGAACAGGAGGTGATCGAAGCCGGCCGCGATGTGCGTGATGCCGTCGGCGATGTAGCCGTGGAGCTGCGTCCACGCCGACGCGTGCTCGAGCGCGAACGCCTGCGTGCGCTTCGTCGCCGGGAACACGGCGCTGACGACGCGCGCCGACGGCGTTTCGAGCTTCAGGAGGCCGCGATGCTGCGCGTCGACGTCGAACAGGAGGCCGTAGTCGACCGCGAGCGTATCGATCGCCGCCGGACACCGTGCGCGCAGCGCGAGCACGACGTAGCCGCCGTCGCTGTGCCTGTCGACGAGATGATCGGCGATCGCGAGCGGACAACGCTCGCCCGCCGACGCCAGCGCGAGATGCGACGACGCGTAGGCATCGATCTCCTCGCTGCGGCTGCGAAGCTCGCCCCAGTCGATGCGTCCGTCCGCGTTGCGATCGAGATCGAGCACCGCGTCGAGATCGCGCAGCGCAATGTCCCACTGCCCGTCGACCGACGCATCGGCGACGCGCAGCGTGAGGTAGCTGTCGCTCGGCTTGTGCGCGAACGCCGTCGCGGCGAACGTCGCGATGCAGAGCCCGAGGAGAAGGCGGGCGATCATCGCTGCGACGCCTCCCGCGCCAGCGTGCGGACGCGCTCGCCTTCGAGGCCGCTCGACGCGATCCATTCGACGATCTCGCGCGCGGCCTCGGGTCTCCGGGCGGCGAGCGCCGCTTCGAGCGCGATGCGCGCATCGAGCGGCTCCTTCTGCACGCGCCAGTTCTCGAGCGCGAGGTCGAGCGCCGCGTCGGCGTCGCCGCGGATCTCGAGCGTGTAGCGTGCCTCCTCGCGCAGGTGCACGCGATCGCCGCGTGCGCGGAGCGCAGCAAAGCGTTCGCCGAGCGCTTCGGCTTCGTCGACAGTGCCCCATCGTTTCGCAGCGTGGACGCGGCGCAGGAGCAAGGTGTCGACCGGCGTGTCGCGCGGAATCAGCGCGAGCACCTCGGCGTAGCG
>DATFRS010000030.1:0-15117 GCA_035263065.1 Rhodanobacteraceae bacterium | reverse complement strand
CGCCGAGCGAGCGCCAGTCCTCCCGGTGCGCCTCGATCGCGAGGCGGTCGAGGTCGGAGAAGCCCGTCGCGCGGCCGGCGTTCTCGGCGATCCACGCGAGGTCGCGCCGCGCGGCGAGGTCGTCCGGCGTGATGTAACTGTCGCCGAGATTGCGCAGCAGGACGAAGCCGAGCGCGCGCGACGACAGCGACGTTGCGCGATAGAGCATCACGTGCGCGGCGCCGGCGCAGTCGGTGGCGCGTGCAGTCCCGCTCGACGACTTGCAGGCATCGACGATCGGCTGGTACGACGGCAGCGCCGCGGCGGTCGCGCGCGACATTGCGTCGACGAACGGGGCCGCATCGGCTTCGGCCGGATTCGCGAACGCGCCGCGTGGCCGCGGATGTTGTTCATAGACGGCGAGCCACGCGTGCAGCGCGTCGACGACGTGCTCGTCGGAGCGCGCGCTCGCCGCCATGTGCGCCAGTGCGCTGTCGACGCCGTCGGGCTCGCCGCGCGATGCGGCAAGCGCGAGCGCCAGCGCCCACGCGGCGGCGTTGTCGGATTCGAGCCGCGTCAGCGCGGCGATGACGGGTGCGGCACGTTCGCCGTCGTGCGTCGCGAGAAGATGGTTGGCGGTGAGCCATTGCACGAGCGCGTCGTCGCTCGCCAGCGAAGCCGCGCGGAACAGGCGATCGTTTTCGGCGGCGACGTCGTCGGGCATGACCGCGTGCGGCGACAGCGACGCGAGCGCGACGAAACGCGGCGATCCGCTCTCGATGAGCACGCGGCGCACGGACGCGTCGTACGACGCCGACTTCGCGGCGAGTTCTCCCGCGCCCGCGATGCGCAGGCCGACGTGCAGTGCCCCATGTTGGGCGCCCGCCGTCGCGGCACCGGTCGGCACGGTCGTCGCGCTGAGCGGGACGAGGGCGACGAAAAGGGCGAGGGCAAGGCGTTTCTTCATGGCGATTCTGCCGGCGTGCTGTTCGTGGACGATCCGCACCGGCCATGCACCGCGATCGCGATGCGCCGAAGGCGACTGAACTCAAGTAACGGCCGTTGCGCCGATTTCTTGAGCGCGCCGTTTCAGTGCTGGCCGTGCGGGGCGGTGGTGCTCGTTGGCGCTCCTTTCATGAGATCGGGCCGCGAGGGCTGGCGCTCGATCGGAAGCTCGAGCTCGCGCGAGCGGCCCTCGGCGGCCAGCGTCGCGCGATCGCGGCAGCCCGCAACGGTGGCGCATTTCGCCGCGAGCGCATCGCGAATCTCGCGCGTCGTGCGTTGCTTCGCCGTCCTGGCGGACTTTTCAACTTTCGACGCCGTCGGCGACGAGGTCGTCGGCGTGCCGAGCATCTTCGGGTCGTGCACGTCGGTCCAGAGATCGCCGTTCTCGCCGGTGCTCTCGTTCGCCCACAGCACCTGCGTTACAGGAATGTCGACGGTCGTCGGCATCGGCTCGGTGAAGAGGTTGCGCTGGCTGACGCAGCTGTAGAGCGCGGTGAGATCGATGCGGTAGTCGACGTCCTGGTTCAGCGCGAGCGAGGGCGTCGCGAAGCCGCAGTAGAAATTCATGTCTTCGGCGTCGATGTAGACGATGTCGGCGCCGGGATAGAGCGCACTCTGCGAGATCGGCCAATTGAAGTGGTAGGTCGCGGGCGTGCCGGGCGGCACCGAGTTCTGGATGTTGTAGTGATAGAGCGTGATGAAGATCGCCTTCGGCTGGGTGCCCCAGTTCGCGAGCATCCAGAGGTACGAGGCGAGCGTCGCCGGCTGCGTGCCGCCCGCGATCGGCGTCGGCGGCGTCGCTTCCCACAGCCGCGCGCCGAACGTCAGCACCGACGGATGCGCGGGCGAGCTCGGACGCAGATAACCGACCGGCTTGTCGCGGTTGCCGCGATGCGTGAACGCGCCGAAGCCGAGGAACGGAATGCCGCCGAATACAGGATTCGCGATGCCGATCAGATCGAGCACGAGATGCGCACGCCAGCGGCGATCGCCCGGCAGGTTCGGATCGCCGTACAGCGTCTCGAAGCCCATCAGGCCCTCCGCCGGCAGCGCGCGCGGCAGCGACGCGTCGGGCGGTCCCGAATTGTGCGGATCGGCGCGCGGTTCGTTGTTGAACAGCACGGCCCAGTACGCACCCATCTGCGCGGGCCCGCTGCACGGATCGCACGGAATGTTCTGCTGCCAGTGGTTCGACGACTGGAAGACGAGACGCTCGGGCCGGCAGTTGCCCCAGAGGCAGTCGCCGATCACGAGCGGACGCGCGGCGGTGCCGGTCTTCGGATCGACATACTCGGTCTTGACCGCGGGCTTGCGCAGCATGCCCTGATCGTGGAATTGCGCGTGCGCCGCAAGCGGCACGAGCAGGGCCAGGATCGAAGCGATGCCGAGGCGCATGGCGAGTCCCCTTCGCCGGGCGGAGAATTCGCGCGATTCTGCCGGGGCCGCTATGGCTCCTGCCTGAAGAAGCGAGCTCGGCCGTCAGCGCTTCGCGGTCCGGGAGGCGGCCGGCGTCCAGCCCGGCGGCGCGTCCGGCGGGAGCCCGGCGCGCTGCAGCGCGTTGCGCATGACGGTGATCTCGTCGTCGAGGCGGCGCCAGTCGGCTTCGTACGCGGCACCGACGGATGCGCTGCCGCCTTCGTAGCCGGTGCCCTTCGGCACGTTGGCGCGATACCAGTCGAGATTGCGGTTCTCCGCGCGGTCCGAATCGGTGAGCACGTCGAGATTGCGCAGCAGGGCGAATCCGATCGACCTTGCGATCAGCGTCGTGCCTCGGCCCAGCAGCAGCCGGCCGATCGCTTCGCAATGCGTGCGGCGCTCGCCCTCGACGGCCTCCTTCGCTGGGTCACACGTCTTCGTGATCGTCGCGTACGACGGCATCGCGACGGCGGTCGTATACGACATCGCCATGGCGAACGCGGCGCTGAGCGTCGTGTCGCCGTCACGAACCGACGGAAGCGGATGCGCCGGGGGATGGCGATCGTAGGCAGCGAGCCAGGCGTGCAGCGCGTCGGCGAAATGCTCGTCGAAGCGCGTGCTCTCGGCCATCTGCGCGAGCGCGCGTGAAGCGGCGGCGTCATCGTGCTGCCTCGTCGCGCGATAAAGCGCCTGCATCCAGACGGCAGCGTTGTCGGGCTCGATCGCTTCGAGCCTCGAAAGCGCGGCGTCGACGCGCACCATCTTCGCCTCGGTCGCCGCGTAGTTGTTCGCGACGATCCATTGCACGAGCGCATCGTTCGGCGCCTGCGCGGCGGCGCGCGAGAGCTCGGCGTCGGCTTCGACCGTGGCTTCGGGCGCGACGACATCGTCGCTCGGCGGGAAAGCGGCGAGCGCCCACTCGCGCGGGTCGTCGCTTGCGCGCATCGCCGCGTGGAGCGAAGCGTGGTACGCGGTCCACGCGGCGTCATCGGTCGTCGTCGCGAGAGCCTGCGTCGAAGCCAGCGCGAACAACATCAGCACCGTCGTCGCTTTCATCGCACTCTCCTCAGTAGCCGGCCGCCTGGCCGTCCTTGCGTCCCTCGGACGCGCCGATGTACGTGCGGTTCTTCGCATCCCACGCGATGCCCTGGTAGCCGCCGTACTGCCCAAGCGTGAAGCGCACGTCGTGGCCCCTCTTCATGAGCTCGCGCACGGTCTCGTAAGGGAAGCCCGATTCGAGCTCGACCCAGCCGCCGTTCGTCATCGGCGCGTTGTCGCCGTCGGGCGGCGTCGAGCCTTCGTGCTGGATGCGCGGCGCGTCGCCGGCTTCCTGCAGGCTCATGCCGAAGTCGATCAGGTTCATGAGGATCTCGACGTGGCCTTGCGGCTGCATGTCGCCACCCATGACGCCGAAGCTGAGCCACGGCGCGCCGTCCTTCGTGACGAACGCCGGGATGATCGTGTGGAACGGGCGCTTGCCCGGCGCAAACGCGTTCGCGTGGCCTTCCTTCAGCGAGAACAGCTCGCCGCGATCCTGCAGCACGAAGCCGAGCCCCGGCGGCGTCATGCCCGAGCCCATGCCGCGATAGTTCGACTGGATCAGCGAGACCATGTTGCCCCACTGGTCGGCGGTCGTCAGGTAGATCGTGTCGCCGCCGAGGTTGACGTCGCCGGGCTCGATCCTGTCGAGCGCATGGTCCTCGCGGATCAGCTTGCGGCGCTCGGCGGCGTAGTCCTTCGAGATCAGCTTCGCGACCGGCGCCTTCGAGAAATCGGGATCGGCGTAGAACTTCGCGCGATCCTCGTAGGCGAGCTTCTTCGCCTCGACGAAGAGATGCACGTGCTCGGCGCTGCCGAAGGAGATCTTCGAGAAGTCGTAGCCTTCGAGGATGTTGAGCATCTGCAGCGTCGCGATGCCCTGGCCGTTCGGCGGGAGCTCCCAGACTTCGTAGCCGCGATACGTCGTCGACACGGGCTCGACCCACTCGCCGTGGTGCGCCGCGAGGTCCTCGTACGAGAGGAACCCGCCGTTCGCCTTCATGTAGTCGCCGATCGTGCGCGCGATCCGGCCCTTGTAGAACGCGTCGCGGCCGCCGCTCGCAATCGCCTCGAGCGTGCCCGCGAGATTGGGATTCTTCCAGATCTCGCCTTTCGCCGGCGCGCGGCCGTCGAGCGTCATCTGCTCCTTGAAGCCCGGATATTTCGACAGGCGCTCGACCGAGAGCTTCCAGTAGAACGCGATCAGCTCGGTCAGCGGGAAGCCCTCGCGCGCGTACCTGATCGTCGGCGCGAGGTCGTCCTTCATGGAAAGTCTGCCGAACTTGTCGTGCAGCGCGAACCAGCCGTCGACGCAGCCCGGCACGCTGACCGGCAGCGGGCCCCACGAGGGGATCTTCGTGTAGCCGTTGTCATGGAAATACGGGAGCGTCAGCGATTTCGGCGAGCGCCCGGAGCCGTTGTACCCGTAGAGCTTCTTCGTCTTCGCGTCCCAGACGATCGCGAAGAGATCGCCGCCGACGCCGTTCGACACGGGCTCCATCAGGCCGAGCGCCGCGTTCGCCGCGATCGCGGCGTCGATCGCGTTGCCGCCCTTTTTGAGGATGTCGACACCGACCTGCGTCGCCAGCGGGTGCGAGGTCGCGACCATGCCGTGCTGCGCGAAGACTTCCGAGCGCGTCGCGAAGTCCTTGCCGGTGATGCGGTCGCCGGCGTTCGCGGCGAGCGTCAGCGACAGACCGAGCAGGGCGAGGGCAAGGCGCATGGCGGCTCCGTCGGGGATACAAAGTCGCGAAGGATACGCCGAACGCGGCGCTGAGGGTTTTTCCCTGTCGCACCCCGGCGCCGCTTTACGTTGTACGGAGCAAGCTCGCATCCATTTCGCTAAGGGTTGGAAACATGACACTCACGAATTCGATCGCCGGCGTGCTGCTGGCGCTGCTCGTCGTCGCGCCCGCAGCGCGCGCCGCAACGTTCTGCGTCGGGACGGCCGACGAGCTCGTGGCCGCGCTCGCCACGGCCGAAGGGAACGCAGAGGACAACGACATCTGGATCCGGACCGGCGTCTATGCCGCGCCGGACGCGGGCTTCCGCATCGATCTCAAGGACGGAGCCCACAGTTTATCGGTCGCCGGCGGCTTCACGGACGAGGCCTGTACCGAGCGCACGCATGCCGCGTCGGCGACCGTACTCGATGGCAGGGAGGTGGTGCGACCGCTGACGATCGACACCTCGACGAGCTTCGGCAACGCGACCGCCGAGCACAGCATCGCCGTCAGCGGCATCACGTTCCAGAACGGGCGCGACGCGAGCGTCAGCGGCCTCAAGATCAGCGATTCCGGGCCGATCTACGGCGGCATCATCGTCGTCGAGAACAACGCGTTCCTCGACAACGCGACGACGACCGGCAGCCTGTTCCAGGGCGGCCCGGCGCTGAATGCCGCGACCGACGGTCCCGACTTCTCCGGCGGCACCGGGCTCTTCGTGCGCAACAACCTGTTCGCGCGCAACGCGTCGGAGACGACGCCGGCGGTGTTCGTCTACTCGAACAACCGGATCGACGTCACCAACAACACCTTCGTCGACAACGTCTCGCTCGACGCGACGCTCGACGAGCGCGTCACGTTCGGCTCGTTCACGTTCTCGGGCATCGCGTTCAGCAACAACATCTTCTTCGGCAACAATGCGCAGGGCGACCCGGCGACGTTCGACATCCACCTCACCGACGTCACCGATCTCGTCAACAACGCGCTCGTCTCGACGACCGGCACGCCGAACAGCGAAAGCGGCACGCTGGACGCCGATCCGCACTTCGCCGATGCCACGCACGGCAACTACCGGCTGGCGGAAGGCTCGCTGCTGATCGATGCGGGCGCCGACGATCCGGCCGGCGGCGCCGGCGAGTTCGATCTCGACGGCACGGCGCGCCTCAAGGGCACGCACATCGACGTCGGCGCCTACGAGTTCGAAGCCGAGGTGTCGGTCGACGCGATCTTCGCCGACGGCTTCGACGACGCCTGAGGCTCAGTCGCCGAGCACGTCGCGCACGAATTCCGGCGAGGCCAGCGCGGCCTTGTGGATCTCGGCGTTGTAGTAGCGCGTCTCGAACTGCTTGGTCTGCGCACCGCGCTCGCGGAAGCCGTCGAGGTCGGCGCCCTTGCGCGCCATCGTGCAGCTCCACCAGCCGGTCGGATAGCACGGCTGCGGGAAGGTCAGCGTGCGCACCGACTGGAAGTCGGCCATGCGCATCGCCGTGCGCATCGACTTGATGAGGTCGAGGTGCGCCAGCGGCGATTCGGACTGCTGCACGAGGATGCCGCTCGGGCGCAGCGCCTCGAAGCAGCTCTTGTAGAAATCGGCGTTGAAAAGCCCCTCGGCCGGGCCGACCGGATCGGTCGAATCGACGATGACGAGGTCGAGCGACTCGGGCTCGCAGTCCTTCATGTACCGGATGCCGTCGACGAACAGGAGCTCGGCGCGCGGATCGCCGTTCGATTCGCAGAGCTCGGGGAAGTACTTCTCGGCGAGCCGCGTCACGCGCTCGTCGATCTCGACCTGCGTCGCCTTCTCGACTTCGTCGTGCTTCAACACTTCGCGCAGCGTGCCGCAGTCGCCGCCGCCGATGATGACGACGCGCTTGGCGCGCGCGTGCGTGAACAGCGCCGGGTGCGTCATCATCTCGTGATACAGGAAATTGTCGCGCGTGGTCACCATCATGCAGCCGTCGATGACCATGAGCCTGCCCCAGTCGGTCGAGTCGTAGATCTCGATCGTCTGGAACGGCGTCTTCTCCGCGTGCAGGCGCGCCGTGATGCGGAAGCCGATCGACGAGCCCGAGTGGTCGTGGCGCTCGGTGAACCAGTCGTGCTCGGTGGCGTTGTTCTCGGACATCGCGGCATCCTGCGGCGGTACGGGCGGGGGCGCGGATTGTACCGGTTCCACCTGACACGGACACGCACGCGCAACAGGCCTCGCTACAATAGCCGGCCGCCCACCGCGCACCTGGAACGACACGACGTGAACCGACAACGCTGGAGCATCGCCGACGCGCGCCGCACCTGGTCGATCGCGAACTGGGGCGAAGGCTATTTCGACGTCGCCGACGACGGCACGCTGCGCGTGTGCCCGCGCCGCGAGGACGGGCCCGGGCTCGCGCTGCCCGAGATCGTCGCGACCGCGCAGGCGAAGGGCCTGCGCCTGCCGCTGCTCGTGCGCTTCAGCGACATCCTGCGCGATCGCCTCGCGCGCCTCCAGGCGGCGTTCGCGAAGGCGATGCGCGAGTGGGACTATCCCGGCGGCTACACGGCGATCTATCCGATCAAGGTCAACCAGCAACGCGGCGTCGCGGGCGAGCTGGCCGCCAATAGCTCGGAAGGCTTCGGTCTCGAGGCGGGCTCGAAGCCTGAGCTCATGGCCGTGCTGGCGCTCGCGAAGCCGGGCAGCCTCGTCGTCTGCAACGGCTACAAGGATCGCGAGTACGTGCGCCTCGCGCTGATCGGCCGCAAGCTCGGGCTCGAGATCTACATCGTCATCGAGAAGCCGAGCGAGCTTCAGCACGTCATCGAGGAAGCCGAGGTGCTCGGCGTCGAGCCGCTGCTCGGCGTGCGCATGCGCCTCGCGAGCCTCGGCGCCGGCAAGTGGCAGAACACCGGCGGCGACAAGGGCAAGTTCGGCCTCACGCCGCGCCAGCTGCTCGACCTGCTCGATGGCCTCAGGAAAGCGAAGCTCTCGCACACGCTCAAGCTCCTGCATTTCCACATGGGCTCGCAGATGTCGAACGTGCGCGACATCGCCGGCGGCATGCGCGAGGCCGTGCGCTACGTCGTCGAGCTCGAGAAGGCTGGCGTCACGATCGACTATCTCGACGTCGGCGGCGGCCTCGGCATCGACTACGAGGGCACGCGCTCGCGCTCGGACTGCTCGATCAACTACAGCCTCGAGCAGTACGCGTCGACGATCGTGCAGCCGCTCGCCGAGGCCGTCGAGGAATTCGGCTTCAAGCCGCCGCGCGTGCTGACCGAGTCCGGCCGCGCGATGACGGCGCATCACGCGGTGCTCGTCGTCAACGTCAGCGAAGTCGAGGAGGCGCCGCAGGGCGCCGTGCCGCCGCCGAACGCGGACGAGCCGCTGGTGCTGCGGCACCTGCGCGAAATCCTCGACGAGATCGACGCGCGCCCGCCGACCGAGCTCTATCACGAAGCGCAGTACCGGCTCAGCGAAGGCCATTCGCTGTATGCGCTCGGCCAGCTCGCGCTCGCCGATCGCGCGCGGCTCGACGATCTCTACTACGCCATCCTCAACGCCGTGCGCCCGCGCCTCAAGCCCGAGGAGCCTCCGCACCGCCAGGTCATCGACGAGTTGAATCTCAAGCTCGTCGACAAGTACTTCGTCAATTTCTCGGTGTTCGAATCGATACCCGATGTCTGGGCGATCGATCAGGTGTTCCCGATCGTGCCGATCGCCGGCCTCGACCGCGCGCCCGACCGGCGCGGCGTCATCGCCGATCTCACCTGCGATTCCGACGGCCGCATCGACCAGTACGTCGATTCCGACGGCGTCGACGTCAGCCTGCCGCTGCATCGCCTCTCCGACGGCGAGCCGTACCGGCTCGGCATCTTCCTGGTCGGCGCGTATCAGGAAACGCTCGGCGACATCCACAATCTCTTCGGCGACACCGACGCGGTCAACGTGCGCATCGGCGCGGACGGCGGCTACGAGTTCTCGCACGTCAAGCGCGGCGACAGCGCCGACGTCATGCTCGACTACGTCGGTTATGACCTGAAGGCGCTGCGCGCCGCCTATCGTGACAAGATCGGTAGCGCCGGCCTCGGCGGCGACGAGGCGGCGCGGATCGAGGCGACGCTCGAAGCGGGCTTGACGGCGTATACGTACCTTGCCGAGCGTCGGTGACTCTCTCTCTCTTCCCCTCTCCGCTCGCGGGAGAGGGCAGGGTGAGGGCACGCCGATTCGACGTACCATCTTGAGACGGTCCACTCCGATTCCCCTCACCCGCCCCTCGGGCGGCCTCTCCCGCCAGCGGGCGAGGCGAAAACGCAGATGAGTATTTCCGCATGACAGAAATCAAAGTCGCCTTCGCCGGCCTCGGCGCGATGGGCCATCCGATGGCCGGCCACCTCGCGCGCGCAGGCCTTCTCGCCGCCGTCTGGAACCGCACGCACGCGAAGGCCGAGTCCGTCGCCGCCGAGCTCGACGTCGACGCGCCGGCGACGATCGCCGACTTCGCGCGCGAGCGCGACGTGATCGCGCTCTGCGTGCCCGCGGACGCGGACGTGCTCGCGCTCGCACGCGAGATCGCCGAACACGCGCGGCCGGGCACCGTCATCGTCGATCACTCGACCGTGTCGTCGGTGACGGCGCGCGCGGCCGCCGACATGCTCGCGGCGCGCGGCTGCACGCTCCTCGATGCGCCGGTCTCCGGCGGCGTCGAAGGCGCGAAGAACGGCAAGCTGTCGATCATGGTCGGCGGTGACGCCGACGCCCTCGTGCGCGTGCGGCCGGTGCTCGACTGCTACGCCGCGCGCATCAGCCACATGGGCGACATCGGCGCGGGGCAGAACACGAAGGCCGTCAACCAGGTGCTCGTCGCCGGCATCGCGCAGGCGGTCTGCGAAGGCCTCGCGCTGTCCGAGAAGCTCGGCCTCGATCCCGAGCGCCTGCTGCCGACGCTGATGGCGGGCGCCGCGAGCAACTGGTTCCTCGACAAGCGCGGCGCGACGATGCTGAAGAGCCAGTTCGGCGTCGGCTTCAAGCTCGCGCTCCTGCACAAGGATCTCAAGATCGTGCGCGAGCTTGCGGTCGCGGCGGGCGTCGACCGTTCGGTGATCGAAAAATCGCTGCAGGACTACGCGGTCCTGCTCGCGCAGGGCTACGGTGACGAGGACATCTCCTCGCTGATCCGCCTGAAGCGCGGCCGCGCGTCCTGAGCGACGCTGCTCAGGCCGCGTCGAAGCCGTTCTCGAAGATCTCGTCCGGCAGCTGCGCCAGCGCGAACGCCCACAGCGTGCCGGCGTTGTCCATCACGTAGATGACGCCGTCGACGAGGATCGGGCTCTGCCAGTGCGGCGAGGAAATGTGCTCGCTGGTCCAGAGCGCATTGCCGGTCGCGGGATCGCGCGCGACGATGCAGGTGCCGCCCGAGCACGAGCTGATGCTGTAGAGCACGCCGTTCGCGACGATCGGCGAGGTCGTGCCGTTCGGTTTCTGCCAGACCGGCGAAAGCGCCGGCGCGTTCGAGCCGTCGAGGCCGAGCTTGAGGCCCGAGAGTCCGCTGCCGTTCGCGACGAAGAGCCACGCGTTGCCCGCTGCATCGACCCACGTCGCCGGCTGCTCGCGCATGCCGCCGCCGCCCTGCGGCACGTCGATGAGCTGGATCTCGCCGCCGACGTGCGCGGGGCCGCCCTGGCCGCTCATGTCGTCGAGGTTGATCAGGCGAAGCTTCGCATCCTTGCCGGTCTGCATGCCGAGGTGCGCGACCGTGCTGCCCGCGGGCGGCTTCATGATCACGAGCGAGATCGAGCCGAGATCGATGTCCTGGTTGTCGAGCTGCTGGAAATTCGTCGGCGTGTAGCTGTCGCGCGGCATGCCGCCGCCCGCGCCGGTGCCGTCGGGCGCGAGCGCGAGCGTCGAGTCGCCCCAGTTGAAGCCGCCGGTGCTCGCGTTGTAGTGGCCGTTGCCGGTCGCGATGTAGACGCGGTTCGTCGCGGTGTCGAACGTCGCGCCGCCGCGGCCCCAGATGCCACTCTGAACGTTGGCGCAGTCGTCGACGCCGTCGTTCCCATTGAGCGTGAAATGCAGCATGAGGTTGCTGCACATCACGTTGAAGATCTTCTGCGAGCCGTTCGAAAGATTGATCGAGACGAGATGCCCCTGGTAGTCGCCGCCGTCGCCGATGTAGCCGTCGGTGACGACGACGAGGTAGTTCGTGCCGCCCGAATTCGCGATCGTGAAGCCGCCGGCGCCTTTCTCGACGTTCGGCTTCAGCGTGATCGTCTGCGGCCAGCCGCCGGTCGTGATCTCGGTGCCGTCGCCGACCTGGTACTTGTGCGCCTTGCCGTCGATGCCGTAGCTGTAGACGTACTGGCGGTTCGGATCGATTGCGGGCGAGGCCGCCGTCGGCTGCGTGCCGGTCGTCGTCTTGTGCCAGACCTCGGTGCCGGTTGCGGCGTCGATCGCCATCAGGCGGCCGTTCTTCGACAGCGCGTAGAGGAGATTCTTCGTGCCGCCCGGCGTCGACACGTTGGCGAGATAGACCGGCGCGCTGTCGACGGTCGACGCGAGCGACACGCTGTAGCGCGTCGTCAGGCCGGACACGTTGGCCGGCGTCAGCAGCGTTTCCTGCGGGTTGTATCCGGTGTGCGCGGCGTCGTAGCCGAACTGCATCCAGTCGGCGGCGCCGGCGCCGCTCGCGACGAGCGTCGCGGCGACGGCAGCGGTGAGCGAAGCAAGCGAAGACGTGCGCATCCGGATCTCCTTGTCTCTTGCGCGACTATGGATCGAACCCGTTCTGGAAAATGATCTCGTTGTCACTGATCGCAAACGTCGCCGTCACCGTGCAGTCCGCCACGATTGTCCCGGTCGTGTACACATCGCCCGCGAGCGAGCCGTCGCAGCCCGTCACATCCGCGATGACATTGGGCGGGATCGGCGTGATCGTGAAGCTGGTCGTGTCGCCGTCGTCGACGGTCTGCGGCGTGCTGGGCTCGATCGTGCCCTGCGTGCCGTCGCCGGCGTCGGGCGTGACGGTGTGCGTGATGATCGCGAACGTCGCGCTGACCGTGCAGTCGGCCGTGATCGGGCCGGTCGTGTAGGTGTCGCCGGCGAGCGAACCGCCGCAGCCGGTGACGTCGGCGATCGCGTAGTGTGCGTCGGGCGTGACGGTGAAGCTGATCGTGTCGCCGTCGTTGACGGTCTGCGGCGTGCTGGGTTCGATCGAGCCGCCGGGGCCGGCCGTCGGCGTCACGGTGTGCGTGATCGGGCCGCCGGTGAGGCCGAACGCCCAGAGCTTGGAGTTGTCGTCGATCACGTAGACGACGCCGTCGACGAGGATCGGACTCTGCCAGTGCGGGCTCGAGATGTGCGCCGAGCTCCACAGCGCGTCGCCGGTCGCGGGATCGCGCGCGACGACGCAGGTGCCTCCCGAGCACGCGCTGATGCCGTAGACGATGCCGTTCGCGACGATGGGCGAAGTCGTGCGATTCGTCTTCTGCCAGACCGGCGAAAGCGCTGGCACGTTGGAGCCGTCGAGGCCGAGCGTGAGTCCCGAGATGCCGCTTCCGTTCGCGACGAAGAGCCAGGCCGTGCCGCTGCCGTCGACCCACGTCGCCGGCTGCTCGCGCATGCCGCCACCGCCCTGCGGGACGTTGATGAGCTGGAGCTCGCCGCCGACGTTGGCGGGACCGCCCTGGCCGCTCATGTCGTCGAGATCGATGAGGCGCAGCTTCGCGTCCTTGCCGGTCTGCATGCCGAGGTTCGCGACGGTGCTGCCGGCCGGCGCCTGCATGACGACCATCGAAATCGAGCCGAGATCGGTGTCGGCCTGGTAGAGGCTCTGGTGATTGGTCGGCGTGTAGCTGTCGCGCGGCATGCCGCCGCCCGAGCCCGTGCCGTCGGGCGCGAGGGCGAGCACGCTGTCGCCCCAGTCGAGGCCGGCGCCGTTCGCGTTGAAGTCGCCGTTGCCGGTCGCGATGTAGACGCGGTTCGTCGGCGCGTCGTACGTCGCGCCGCCGCGGCCCCAGATGCCGCTCATCTGGCCGCGGCGGAACATCGGCGGATCGTCGCCGTAGTTGCAGTCGTCGACGCCCGGCGTGCCGTTGTTGACGAAGTGGATCGTGAGATCGCTGCAGTCGGCGTTGAAGACGTTCTGCGTGCCGGTCGCAAGATCGATCGAGACGAGATGGCCCTGGTAGTCGCCGCCGTCGCCGATGTAGCCGTCGGTCACGACGACGAGATACGTGCCGTCGGGTGTCTCGGCAATCGTGAGGCCGCTCGCGCCTTTCTCGACGCTCGGCTTCAACGTGATGAGCTGCGGCCAGCCGCTGCCGGTGATCTCGGTGCCGTCGCCGACCTGGTACTTGTGCGCGTAGCCGTCGACGCCGTAGCTGTAGACGTATTGCCGGCTCGGATCGATCGCGGGCGACGCCGTCGTCGGCTGATGGCCGGTCTGCGTCGCGTGCCACACCTCGGTGCCGGTCGCGGCGTCGATCGCCATCACGCGGCCGCTCTCGGACAGCGTGAAGAGGAGATTCCTGGTGCCGTCGGGCGTGTCGACGTTCGAGAGGTACACCGGCGCGCTGTCGACGCTCGCCGGCAGCGTCACGCTGTAGAGCGTCGCCAGGTTCGCGACGTTGCTCGTGTCGATCGTCGTTTCGGCGGGGTTGTAGCCGGTGTGCGCGGCGTCGTAGCCGAACTGCATCCAGTCCGCCGCCAGCGCGACCGCGGTGCATGAGGAGAGTGTCACCGCGACGGTGCGCAGCAGGATGGGCCGGATCGATCGCATGTCGGAAGTCTCCAGGTTGCGGCTTAGCCGTCGAAGCCGTTCTCGAAAATGATGTCGTCGGCGACGTCGCCGGCATCGAAGCGATGCAGGTGCGTGCCGTCGGCGATGTAGATCGCGCCGTTGACGAGGATCGGGCTGTGCCAGTGCAGGCTGCTCGTGTGCTCGCTCGACGTCCACAGCACGTCGCCGGTCGTCGGATCGGCTGCATTCATGCAGTAGCCACCGCTGCACGACGCGGCGTAGTAGAGCACGCCGTTGGCGACGATCGCCGACTTCGCGGTGCCGCCGTGATCCCATTCGGATTCGAGCAACGGCGCGCCGACGCCGCTGAAGCGGAGCTTCAGGCCCGACACGCCGGAATTGTTCGCGATGAAGAGCCACGTGTTGCCTTGCGGATCGACCCACGTCGCCGGCTGCTCGCTCATGCCGTCGCCGCCCTGCGGGATGTCGAGGAGCTGCAGCTCGCCGCCGACGGCGCCGACGATGTTCGCGCCGCTCATGTTTTCGAGGTCGATCAGGCGGATCATCGCGTCCTTGCCGAGCTGGACGCCGAGATGCCGGTCGGCATGCGCGGCCGGCACCGGCAGGATCGCGAGCGACACAGAGCCGAGGTCGGCGTCGATGTTGAAGAGCTGCAGGAAGTTGTCGGGCGTGTAGCTGTCGTCGGGCAAACCGCCGGCAACGGTGCCTGCGGGGAGGAGCGAGAGCACGCTGTCGCCCCAGTTGAATCCGCCCATGTTCGCGTCGAACCAGCCGTTGCCGGTCGAGACGTAGACGCGGTTCATGTCGGCATCGAACGTCGCGCCGCCGCGGCCCCAGATGCCGCTGCCGCCGAAATCGCTCGGCAGCGGGCGATCGCAGTTGTTGCTGCCGTGATCCATGTGCGTCGTGTTGTCGCTGCACAGCGAGTTGAAGACGTTCTCGTTGCCGTTCGCGAGATTGATCGTCGTGAGGTGGCCCTGGTAGTCGCCCTGATCGCCCGCGTAGCCGTCGGTGACGACGTAGAGGTACGTCGTCGATCCCGACGTCGCGATCGTGAGGCTGCCAGCCACCTTCTCGACGTCGGTCTTCAGCGTGACGAGCTTCGGCCAGCCGCCGCTCGAGACCTCGCCGCCGTTGCCGACGTTGTACTTGTGCACGAAGCCGTCGAGACCGTAGGCGTAGACGAAGTTGCGGCTCGGATCGATTGCGGGCGACGACGTCGT
>DATFRS010000029.1:0-7122 GCA_035263065.1 Rhodanobacteraceae bacterium | reverse complement strand
GCACCAGCTTGCCGCGGATGTCGGCCTGGAGGGCTCCGTCGGCGCCGGCCGCCGGGATGCGCGCGAACGCGATGGACTTGCCGATCGTCGGCGAGAAGCCGCCCGACAGGATCTCGCCGTCGCCCGCCGTCGTGACGACGCGCTGGCCGTGCCGGAGCACGCCCTTGTCGTCCATGATGAGGCCGACCAGCACGCGCCCGACGCCGCCGCCCTTCTGCTTTTCGAGCGCGGCGCGGCCGATGAAGTCGCGCTTGTCGTCGAGCGAGACGGTCCACGCGAGCCCCGCCTCCCATGGCGTGATGGCCTCGTCCATGTCCTGCCCGTAGAGGTTCATGCCGGCTTCGAGGCGCAGCGTGTCGCGCGCACCGAGGCCCGCCGGCGCGACGCCGGCGTCGTTGAGCCTGTTCCAGAGCGCGACCGCCTGCCCTTCGGGCACGATGATCTCGAAGCCGTCCTCGCCGGTGTAGCCGGTGCGGGCGATGAAGAGACCGTCGGTCTCGACCGCGACGAACTTGCCGAGCTTCGCGGCCTTCGCGCGGCCTTCGGCCGACAGCAGCCCGAGCACCTTCTCGCGCGCATTCGGACCCTGCACGGCGATCATCGAAAGCTCGGCGCGCTCGGTGACTTTGACATCGAACGCCTTCGCCTGCTTTTCGATCCAGGCGAGATCCTTGTCGCGCGTCGCCGCGTTGACGACGACGCGGAAGAAATCCTCGGTGAGGAAATAGACGATCAGATCGTCGATGACGCCGCCGTCCTCGTTGAGCATGCACGAGTACAGCGCCTTGCCCGGCGTCTTCAGCTTGTCGATGCCGTTGGCGAGCAGATGGCGCAGGAACTCGCGCGTGCGCTGACCGTGCAGGTCGACGACCGTCATGTGCGACACGTCGAACATGCCCGCGTCGCGGCGCACCTGGTGGTGCTCCTCGATCTGCGAGCCGTAGTTGAGCGGCATGTCCCAGCCGCCGAAGTCGACCATCTTCGCGCCGAGCGCGCGGTGGGTCTCGTTGAGGATGGTCTTCTGGGTCATGGGCGATCGGGGCGGATTGCGGGGGCGCGCATTATCGCGGCCCCGGCGCGCGATGTCTCGCCCGGCGTCGTTGCACCCATCTCAGGCGCGGCTTCAGCCGATCGCGCGCACCTTGAGCGCCGTGCCCTCGCAGCCGACGACCTCGACCTCGGCGCCGGCCGGCACGTCCGGCCCTTCGGCGAGCCACGCGCCGTCGCCGACCTTGACCTTGCCGCGCCCGTTGACGATCGGCTCGACCACCGTGAAGCGCTGGCCCACGAGCTTCGCGCCGCGGCGGTTCAGGAGCGGCTGGTCGTTGCGCTGCTCGGCGAGCGGGCGGATGAACTTCCAGTAGATCGCGCACGCCGCAACGCCGAGCACCGCGAACGTCACCGCCTGCGCGATCGGCGACAGCGCCGGCGCGGCCAGCGTGATCACGCCCATGATGCCGGCCGCGATGCCGATCCACAGCATGAAGTAGCCCGGCATCAGGATCTCGGCGCCGATCAGCACCAGCGCCAGCAGCCACCAGCCGTAGTTGCTCAGAAGATTTTCCATTGCAGCCCCGTCATCCCGGCGAAAGCCGGGACCCATTTTGATCTTGCTCTTCCGCTACCCGATAAATGGATGCCGCCACGCGCAGCTCAAGGCCGCTACGGCTGCCTCGCCGGCGGCGCCGGCCGCGGCGGCGCGCGCTCCGCCTGCTTGTCGAGCGCGTTGCGCGCGAGCTCGGCGATGCCGGCGAGCGACCCGATCACGCCGGTCGCCTCGACCGGCAGCAGCAGCATCTTCTGGTTCGGCGAGTCGGCCATCGCCTTCAGCGCCTCGACGTACTTGTTCGCGACGAAATAGTTGAGCGCGTTGACGTCGCCGTTCGCGATCGCCGCCGAGACGACCTCGGTCGCCTTCGCTTCGGCCGCCGCAAGACGCTCGCGCGCCTCCGCCTCGCGGAACGCCGCTTCCTTCTGGCCTTCGGCGGCGAGGATCACCGACTGCTTCTCGCCTTCGGCCTTGAGGATCGCCGACTGGCGCAGGCCTTCCGCTTCGAGGATGTTCGCGCGCTTCTCGCGCTCGGCCTTCATCTGGCGCGCCATCGAATCGACGAGATCGCGCGGCGGCTGGATGTCCTTGAGCTCGATGCGCGTGACCTTGAGGCCCCACGGATGCGTCGCCTCGTCGACGACCTTCAGGAGCGCCGCGTTGATCTGGTCGCGCTTGGACAGCGACTCGTCGAGATCGAGCGAGCCGAGCACCGTGCGGATGTTCGTCATGACGAGGTTGACGATCGCGAGGTCGAGGTTCGCGACCTCGTACGCCGCCTTCGCCGCGTCCAGCACCTGGAAGAACACGATGCCGTCGACGCGCACGACCGCGTTGTCCTTGGTGATGACGTCCTGCGAGGGCACGTCGATCACCTGCTCCATCATGTTCATCTTGCGCCCGACGTTCTGCACGATCGGAATCAGGAGGTGGAAGCCCGGCTCCAGCGTGTGCGTGTACTTGCCCCAGCGCTCGACGGTCCATTCGTAGCCCTGCGGCACGATGCGCACGAGCTTGTAGAGCACGATGACCGCCAGCGCGATGACGATCAGCGGAAGGAACGTGAAAGTCATGACGATTCCCCTGAGGACGATAGGCCGAGTATAGGCAATGTGCACGAAAGCCTATTGTCGCGCCGCGCCGGGGGCCGCGCTACGCTGCACTGCATGGCGGACGCCGCGACCGTTGCGACCGACGCCGCGCAGCGCGCGGCGCTCGTCGGCGCGCTCCGGCGCGTGCTCCCGCCGGATGCGCTGCTGCACCGCACCGAGGATCTGAAGCCCTACGAGTGCGACGGCCTGTTCTGCTACCGGCAGCTGCCGCTCGCCGTCGCGCTGCCGCGCACCGCCGACGAAGCCGCCGCCGTGTTGCGCGTCTGTGACGAGCTCTCGGTGCCGGTCGTCGCGCGCGGCGCCGGCACCGGGCTTTCGGGCGGCGCGCTGCCGGTCGCCGGCGGCGTCGTGCTCGGGCTCGCGCGCCTCGACCGCGTGATCGAAGTCGACGCCGCGAACCGGTGCGCACGCGTCGAGCCCGGCGTCACGAATCTCGCGATCTCGCGCGCCGCGGCGCCGCACGGCCTTTTCTACGCGCCCGACCCGTCCTCGCAGATCGCCTGCACGATCGGCGGCAACGTCGCCGAGAACGCCGGCGGCCTGCACTGCATCAAGTACGGGCTCACGACGCATAACCTGCTCAAGCTCGACGTGCTGACGATCGACGGCGAGCGCCTGACGCTCGGCGCCGACGCGCTCGACGCAGCGGGCTACGACCTGCTTGCGCTGATGACGGGCTCCGAAGGCCTGCTCGGCGTCGTCGTCGAGGCGACCGTGAAGCTCGTGCCGAAGCCGGAACGCGTGCGCGTGCTGCTGGCCGCGTTTGCGAGCGTCGATGCGGCCGCCGCGGCCGTCGCCTCGGTGATCGCCGCCGGCATCGTGCCCGCCGGGCTCGAAATGATGGACAACCCGTCGATCCGCGCCGTCGAGGCCTACGTGCAATGCGGCTACCCGGTCGACGCCGAAGCCGTGCTGCTCTGCGAGCTCGACGGCATCGACGAGGAAGTCGCCGACGACAGCGCGCGCGTCGAAGCGATCCTCGCGGCGGCCGGCGCGACCGCGATCCGCCTTGCCGACGCCGCCGCCGAGCGCACGGCGCTCTGGTCGGGCCGCAAGGCCGCGTTTCCCGCGCTCGGCCGCATGGCGCCCGACTACTACTGCATCGACGGCAGCATCCCGCGCGGCCGGCTGCCCGACGTGCTGCGCGGCATCGCCGAGCTCTCGCGCGAATTCGGCCTCCCGGTCGCGAACGTCTTCCACGCCGGCGACGGCAACCTGCACCCGATCATCCTCTACGACTCCGGCGCGCCCGGCGAGCAGCAACGCACCGAGCACCTCGGCACGGCGATCCTCGCGCTCTGCGTCGAGTCCGGCGGCAGCGTCACCGGCGAGCACGGCGTCGGCATCGAGAAGCTCGACGCGATGTGCGTGCAGTTCGACGCGCCCGAGATCGAGACGTTCCACACGATCAAGCGCGCGTTCGATCCGGACGGCCTCCTCAATCCCGGCAAGGCGATCCCGACGCTGCGCCGCTGCGCGGAATTCGGCCGCATGCACGTGCATCGCGGGCAGCTGCCGTTTCCGCACCTCGAGCGCTTCTGATGGACGGCGATCGCACCGAGCCGATTCGCGAGCGCGTGTGCGATGCCATCGCGCGAAACGCGCCGCTGGCAATTCGCGGCTCGGGCAGCAAGGCCTTCCTCGGCAACCGCTGCGAAGGCGAGCCGCTCGACCTGCGCGGGCACGCCGGCATCGTGTCGTACGCGCCCGGCGAGCTCGTGGTCACCGCGCGCGCCGGCACGCGGCTCGCCGATCTCGAGACCGCGCTCGACGCGAACGGCCAGATGCTCGCCTTCGAGCCGCCGCGCTTCGGCCCCGACGCGACGCTCGGCGGCACGATCGCGTGCGCGCTCTCGGGCCCGCGCCGCGCGAGCGTCGGCGCGGCGCGCGACTTCGTGCTCGGCACGCGCGTCATCGACGGCCGCGGCGAGGTGCTGCGCTTCGGCGGCGAAGTCATCAAGAACGTCGCGGGCTACGACGTCTCGCGACTGATGACCGGCGCGTTCGGCACGCTCGGCGTGCTGCTCGACGTGAGCTTGCGCGTCGTGCCCAAGCCGCGCCTCGAAGCGACGCGCGTGCTGGAGCTCGACGCGACCGAAGCGCTGCGCCGCGTACGTGCGTGGGCACAGCGGCCGTTGCCGATGTCGGCGACGGCGATCGGCGGCGGGCGGCTGCACGTACGCCTTTCCGGCGCCGAAAGCGCAGTGCGAAGCGCGGCGGCCGAGATCGGCGGCGAAGCGGGCGACGACGGATTCTGGCGCGCGCTGCGCGAGCACGCGCTCGACTTCTTCGCCGACGATCGTGCGATCTGGCGGCTCTCGGTCGCGCCGACCTCGCCCATCGCGGAGGGCGCGCAGCTCATCGAATGGCACGGCGCGCAGCGCTGGATGAAGACCGACGCGGACGCATCGCACCTTCGCACGCTTGCCGCGAACGCCGGCGGACACGCGACGCTGTTCCGCGCGACGTCGGCGCCGGCGGACGGCGCATTCCATCCGCTGCCGCCCGCGCTGCTCGCACTGCACCGGAGGCTCAAGGCCGAGCTCGACCCGCACGCGATCTTCAATCGCGGCCGTCTCCATCCGGAGCTCTAGCGTGCACACGACGCTGCACCCGAGCCTCCGGCATTCCCGCGAAGCGCGCGACGCGGCCGAGATCGTCGGCCGCTGCGTGCATTGCGGCTTCTGCCTCGCGACGTGCCCGACGTATCAGCTGCTCGGCGACGAGCGCGACAGTCCGCGCGGCCGCATCTATCTGATCCGCGAGCTGCTCGAAGGCGCGCCGGCGAGCGAGACCACGAAGACGCATCTCGACCGTTGCCTCGGCTGCCGCGCGTGCGAGACGACGTGTCCGTCCGGCGTGCGTTACGGCACGCTGCTCGACGTCGGGCGCGGGCTCGTCGAAGCGCAGCGGCCGCGTTCGTTGCGCGAGCGCCTGCTGCGAAGTGCGCTGCTGCGCATCGTGCCGTCGCGGAAGTTGTTCGATGCGCTGCTGCAGGTCGGGCAAAGCCTGCGGGCGATCCTGCCTGCGTCGCTCCGCGCGAAAGTGCCGCGGCGCTCGGTGTCAGGCGACGCGCCGGCGACGACGGGCCGACGTCGCGTGATCGCGCTCGATGTCTGCGCCGAAAGCGCGACGCCGGCGACGCGCGCAAGTCTCACGCGCGTCCTCGCCCGCTGCGGTCTCGCCATCGAGCAGGCGCCCGCCGCCGGCTGCTGCGGCGCGCTCGCGTATCACATGGGCCGCCACGACGAAGGCCTCGCGGCGATGCGCAGGAACGTCGACGCGTGGTGGCCGCTCGTGGAGCAAGGCGTCGAAGCGATCGTCGTCAGCGCGACCGGCTGCGGCGTCACCGTGCGCGAGTACGGCCGCCTGCTGTTCGACGATCCCGCCTACGCCGAGCGCGCCGCGCGCATCGCGGCGCTCGTGCGCGATCCCGCCGAGATCGTTGCCGCCGCGACGCACGCGTGGCTCGCCGGCATCGGCCGCGGGCGCCGCATCGCGTTCCATGCGCCGTGCTCGCTGCAGCACGGCATCAAACGCGACGCATGGGTCGAAACGTTGTTGCGTGAGGCGGGCTACGAGCTGGTGCCCGTGGCCGATGCGCATCTGTGCTGCGGCTCGGCGGGAAGCTACTCGGTCCTGCAGCCGTCGCTGGCGACGCAGCTGCGCGACCGCAAGCTCGCGGCGCTCGCTGCCGGCGCGCCGTCACTCGTTGCGACGGCGAACATCGGCTGCCAGCTCCACCTCGGCGGAGCATCGGCGATCCCGGTGCGTCACTGGATCGAGCTGATCGATCCCGACGCGCCCGCTCACGCCGACGCCTGAGCCGCCTCCGGCTGCGGCAGCACGAGCGTCACGACGAGACCGCCGTCCGGCCGGTTCGCGAGCTGCACGCGCCCGCCGTGCGCCTCGGCGATCTCGCGCGCGAGCGCGAGGCCGAGGCCCGAGCCCGAGCGCTTCGTCGAATAGAACGGCAGCAGCGCGTTCGCGAGCACCGCTTCGCTCATGCCGCTGCCGCGGTCGCGCACCTCGATGCGGAGGTCGCGGCCGCGCAGCGCGGCGGCGAGCTCGATCCTGTCGGGATCGCTGCCGGATTCGTGCGCGTTCTTGAGCAGGTTGATCAGCACCTGCTCGACCTGCGCGCGATCGAACCAGCCCGGCGCCGCCGGCACCGCGCCGGCGAGGCGGAACGTGTAGTTGTGGCCGAGCGCATCGAGCAGCGGCGCCCATGCGACCGATTCGTGCCGCGGCTGCGGCAGCTTGGCGAAGCGCGCGTAGCCCTGCGTGAAGCTCTCGAGATGATGCGTGCGCTCCTCGATCGTCTCGAACACCGTGGAAAGGCGCGCCATGTCGCCTTTGCGCGCGAACTCGCGGCCGGAGTGCGCGAGCGAACGGATCGGGCCGAGCGAGTTGTTGAGCTCGTGGCTGATCACGCGGATGACCTTCTTCCACGTCGCCACT
>DATFRS010000028.1:0-9773 GCA_035263065.1 Rhodanobacteraceae bacterium | reverse complement strand
TCGACGATCCTTCCGCTCGATGGCACAGGCATCGCCCGGCTCGCCGACTACGCATCGTACCTGCGCGTCGCCGAGGCCGACGGCCAGATCGCCGGGTTCCTCCTGGCGCTTCGCGAAGGCACGCAGTACGAAAGTCCGAACTATCGCTGGTTCAGCGAGCGCTATCCCGAATTCGTCTACATCGACCGCATCGTGATCGCGCGGCCGTTCCGGCGGCTCGGTCTCGGCCGCGTCTTCTATTCGGACGTCACGAGCTTCGCCGAAGTGCGCGTGCCGGTGCTGACCTGCGAAGTCTTCCTCGAGCCGCGCGACGACATCTCGGTGCTGTTCCACGGCACCTACGGATTCCAGGAAGTCGGCCAGCAGACGATGCCGGGCGTGAACCGCCGCGTCGCGCTGCTCGCGAAAGAGCTATGCAGCTACCGCTTCGTGCGCGACACTTACCTGCGCGCGGAAGGTCTTCCGGACGTGCCCTGGCTCGCCGAGCGCGAGCACGCCCGGCCACCGGCCGCCAAGCGCGCCGCAGGAGGCGTCTGAGACAGAATGGCAGCTTCGCCCGGTGTCGTCCTCGAGCCTGTAGCCGACATCAAGTTCGGCCAGGTGGGCATCGCTAACCTTCGCCTCAAGCGCCTCGATCCGGAAGAGCTCCAGCGCGAGCTGACCGACAAGGTTAGGAACGCGCCGAACCTCTTCGCGCACGCGCCGGTCGTCGTCGACTTGAGCCATCTCGCCGCACTGCCGGATCTCGAAACCGTGCGCGACCTCTTCGCGCGCATCAGGGAAGCCGGCATGGCGCCGGTCGGCCTTTCGTACGGCACCAGCGAGAACGAGCAGCTCGCGCGCGCGCTCGACGTGCCCCTCTTCGCAAAATTCCGCGCCGCGTTCGAGCGCGGCGGCACGAGCGAACCCGCCGCCGCCGAGCCCGCGCCGCGCGCGCGCCGTCGCGAGCCGGAACCGGAACCCGCACCCGTCGCGCAACCCGCGCCGCAGGCCGAAAGCGCAGCCGTCATCGGGCTCGTGCACGACAAGCCCGTGCGCTCGGGCCAGCAGGTCTACGCGCGCGGACGCGATCTCATCCTGACCAAGCTCGTGGCGAACGGCGCCGAGGTCATCGCCGACGGCTCGATCCACGTCTACGGCGCGCTCCGCGGCCGTGCGCTCGCCGGCGCGCAGGGCGATGCCGCGGCGCGCATCTATTGCCACGAATTCCACGCGGAGCTGGTGTCGATCGCCGGCCAGTACCGCGTCTTCGAAACGATGCCGGAAGAGCTGCGCGGCCAGCGCGTGCAGGCGTGGCTCGACGGCGACAAGCTGGTGGTGCAGAAACTATGAGTGGAGAAACGGGAATGGAAAACGAAGAGCACGATCCGTCGCGCGTCGAAACCCCCGCCCAGCCGGCCCCCGTCCCCGATTCGCCATTGCCCAGTCCCGGGAGAACTTCATTGACCGAGATCATCGTCGTCACGTCCGGCAAGGGCGGCGTCGGCAAGACCACGACCAGCGCCTCGCTGGCCGTCGGCCTCGCCAAGCGCGGCAAGAAGGTCGCAGTGATCGACTTCGATGTCGGCCTGCGCAATCTCGACCTCATCATGGGGTGCGAGCGGCGCGTCGTCTACGACTTCGTCAACGTCATCCACGAGGAGTGCACGCTGAAGCAGGCGCTGATCAAGGACAAGCGCTTCGAGACGCTCTACGTGCTCGCCGCCTCGCAGACGCGCGACAAGGACGCGCTCAGCAAGGAGGGCGTCGAGAAGGTGCTGAAGGACCTTACCGAGGACGGCTTCGACTACATCGTCTGCGATTCGCCGGCCGGCATCGAGAAAGGCGCGAGCCTCGCGATGTACTTCGCCGACCGCGCGGTCGTCGTCGTCAACCCGGAAGTGTCGAGCGTGCGCGACTCCGACCGCATCCTCGGCCTCCTCGCCAGCAAGACGCGCCGCGCCGAGCTCGGCAACGGGCAAGTCGTGCAGCACCTGCTCCTGACGCGCTACAACCCCGAGCGCGTCGCCGGCGGCGACATGATGGGCGTCGACGACGTCAAGGAGATCCTCGGCATCGAGGTGCTCGGCGTGATCCCGGAATCGCCGGGCGTGCTCACCGCGTCGAATGCCGGCGTGCCGGTGATCCTCGACGACGTGTCGCCCGCGGGCCAGGCCTACGACGACGCCGTCGCGCGCCTCGCCGGCGAAACCCGGCCGATGCGTTTCATCGAAGCGCAAAAGAAGGGCTTCCTCGCCCGCATCTTCGGGAGCTGATCGATGGGTATCCTGGATTTCTTCCGCTCGCGTCCGAAGAACACGGCTTCAGTCGCCAAGGAGCGGCTGCGCATCATCGTCGCGCAGGAGCGCGCCGCACAGGGCCGCCCCGACTACCTGCCGCTGCTGCGCCGCGAGCTGCTCGAGGTGATCAAGAAATACGTCAACGTCGATCCCGACGCGATCGACATCCACGTCGAGCGCGACGGCGACAGCGAAGTGCTCGAGCTTTCGGTCGCGCTGCCGGAGCGCAACGGGCCGGCCGCGAACGCCGACACCGCGACGGGCGAGCCCGCGACCGGCGAGGCCTGACGGCGCGATGAGCGGCGACGTGCTGCGCCTCGCCTCGATCGACATCGAGGCGGCGCGGGCCTTGCTGCGGCGCTACGGCCTCGCGCTCGAAGCGGTGCCCGACGGCGCGCCGATTCCCGGCAGCTACTGGGGCGATTCCGAAGCCGGCGTCATCGCGCACACGGTGTACACGCGCGACGACACGCCGGTGCACTCGCTGCTGCACGAAGCGTGTCATCTCATCGTCGCGCCCGACGAGCGGCGCGCGAGCATCCACACCGACGCGTCGGACTCGCAGGCCGAGGAAGACGCGACCTGCTATCTGCAGATCGTGCTCGCCGACGCGCTCCCCGGCGTCGGCGGCGAGCGCCTGTGCGCCGACATGGACCGCTGGGGCTACACGTTCCGCCTCGGCTCGGCGCGCGCATGGTTCCTGCGCGACGCCGAGGACGCGCGCGACTGGCTGATCCGCCGCGGGCTGCTGCCGGCGTCATAAGTGGCCGGAAACGCACGCGTTTTCGCGGTGCGTCAGGCTCCGTACATGCGCAACTGCAACAATGATGCGTGCCGGCGACACCGCTGTCCGCGCGCTTGCGCGAATTTCCTGCCGCCATGAGCCTCGTCGAATCCAACGCTGCCGCATCCCATCGCCTGCCGGCGCCGCCGCGGGCCGATCCCGCGTCGCTCGCGCTCTTCGTCGACATCGACGGCACGCTGCTCGACATCGCCGCGCGGCCCGATGCGGTCGTCGTGGACGTGTCGCTGCGCGAGATGCTGCTCGCGCTGCATGCGCGGCTCGGCGGCGCGCTTGCGCTGCTGAGCGGCCGCTCGCTCGAAGACATCGACGGTCTCCTCGACCTTCGCGAGCTCGCGGCGGCCGGATTGCACGGCGCCGAGCTTCGCGCAGCGGGCGGCGGTCTGCTCGCGACGGCGCAAGACGCACCGCTCTATGCCGCGCGTCGACGCGCCGCCGAGATCGCGCAGGCGATCCCGGGCGTGCTCGTCGAGGACAAGGGCGCCGCGATCGCGCTGCATTACCGCGCGGTGCCGGACGCGGAGCTCGACGTGCGTCGCGCGGCGATCGGGCTCCTCGATCTCGCCGGGCCGGACTACGACCTCCTGCAAGGCAGGTGCGTCATCGAGCTCAAGCCGCACCATGCCGACAAGGGCTCGGCGCTCGCGACGCTGATCGGCACGCGCCCGTTCGCCGGCCGCACGCCGTGGATGATCGGCGACGATCTCACCGACGAGCACGCGTTCGCCGAAGCCGACGCGCTCGGCGGCGCGGGCATCGTCGTCGGCGCGCGCCGCCCGACCGTCGCGCGCTACGCGCTCGCCGGACCCGCCGATGCGCGCGCGTGGATGAGGAGCCTCATCCCGTGAGCAGCCGCGAGGCGACCCTCGAGCTCGGCGTCGTCGGCAACGGCAGCGTCAGCGCGCTGATCGAGCCGGCGGGCCGCATCGTCTGGTGCTGCCTGCCCTCGTTCAACGGCGATCCGGTGTTCTGCTCGCTGCTGTCGCCGGCGATCGGCGATCGCGGCTTCTTCGACGTCGTGCTCGACGGCGCGGCGTCGAGCACGCAGCAGTACGTCGAGAACACGGCCGTGCTCGTCACGCGGATCGTCGCCGTCGACGGCAGCGCGATCGAGATCGTCGACTTCGCGCCGCGCTTCAAGCAGCACGGCCGCATCTTCCATCCGATGAGCCTCGTGCGCACGATCCGCCCGCTCGCGGGCGCGCCGCGCGTGACGCTGCGCCTGCGCCCGCTGGTCGCCTACGGCGCGCGCGTGCCCGAGCGGACGTTCGGCTCGAACCACCTGCGCTTCCTGCTCGAGGACGTCGTGCTCCGCGCGACGACCGACGCGCCGCTGCCGATGCTGCGCGACGAGCTGCCGTTCCTGCTCGACCACGAGATGCACATCGTGCTCGGTCCCGACGAGACGCTCGCCGAGGCGCCGGCGCGGCACGCGCGCGACGCGCTCGACGCGACGCTCGACTACTGGCGCGAGTGGGTGCGCTATCTCTCGATCCCGGCCGAGTGGCAGGACGCGGTCATCCGCGCCGCGATCACGCTCAAGCTCTGCCAGTACGAGGGCACCGGCGCGATCGTCGCCGCGATGACGACGTCGATTCCCGAGGCGCCGCATTCGGCGCGCAACTGGGACTACCGCTTCTGCTGGCTGCGCGACGCGGCGTTCGTCGTGCGCGCGCTGAACCGGCTCGGCGCGACGCGCAGCATGGAGGAATACCTGCGCTACATCTTCAACCTCGCGGTCGCGGCCGACGGCGAGCTCGCGCCGGTCTACGGCATCCATTTCGAGCGCGAGCTCGTCGAGACCGAGGCGCGCGACCTCAAGGGTTATCGCGGCATGGGGCCGGTGCGCATCGGCAACGACGCGTGGCGCCAGCGCCAGCACGATGTCTACGGCAGCGTAGTGCTCGGCGCGATGCAGCTCTTCTTCGACCGGCGCCTCACGGTCTCCGGCGACGCCGCCGCGTTCGCGCGGCTCGAGCACGCCGGCGAGTCCGCGTGGCGCCTGCACGACAGCCCCGACGCCGGGCTCTGGGAGTTCCGCGGCAAGGCCGCCGTGCACACGTATTCGAGCGTGATGTCGTGGGTCGCGTGCGATCGCCTGGCACGCATCGCGGCGCACCTCGGGCTCGACGAGCGCGAGCGCGTCTGGCGCGAGCGCGCCCTGCACGTGCGCGCCGCCGTGCTCGAGCGCGCCGTGCATCGCGAGCGCGGCCATTTCGTCGATGCGTTCGACGGCGACGGCCTCGACGCGAGCCTCCTGCTGCTCGCCGACCTCGGCTTCGTCGCCGCGGACGATCCGCGCTTTCGCGCGACCGTGGACGCGATCGGCAAGGCGCTCCTGCGCGGGCCGCACATGTTCCGCTACGTCGCCGACGATTTCGGCGCACCGGAGACGAGCTTCACGATCTGCTCGTTCTGGTACGCCGACGCGCTCGCGGCGACCGGCCGCGTCGACGAGGCACGCGCGCTGTTCGACAAGCTCCTGGCCGGCCGCAACGCGCTCGGCCTCCTGTCCGAAGACACGCACCCCGAGACGGGCGAGCTGTGGGGCAATTTCCCGCAGACCTACTCGCTGGTCGGGCTCATCAACACCGCGATGCGCCTCTCGCGCTCGTGGGAAAGCATGCTGTAGCCGCCATGGGCCGCCTGATCGTCGTCTCGAACCGCGTGGCGCTGCCGAAGGAAACGCGCGCGGGCGGGCTCGCCTCGGCGCTCGGCAGCGCGCTCGCCGAGCGCGGCGGGCTCTGGTTCGGCTGGAGCGGGCACGTCGCCGAGGGCGACGGCGAACGCCGCCTGCACGAGCACCGGCACGGCAACATCGACTATGCGCTGGTCGACCTCACGCGTGCGGAGTACGAGCACTACTACCTCGGCTTCGCCAATCGCACGCTGTGGCCGCTCCTGCACTTCCGGCCGTCGCTGCTCGAATACAAGCGCGCCGATTTCGAAGGCTACCTCGCGGTCAACCGGCTGTTCGCCGAGCGCATCGCGCGGCTCGCGCGCGACGACGACCTGATCTGGGTGCACGACTACCACCTGATTCCGCTGGCGAGCGAGCTTCGCAAGCTCGGCGTCGGCGCGCGCATCGGGTTCTTCCTGCACATCCCGCTGCCGAGCTCGGCGCTCCTGACGATGCTGCCGCATCACGAGCATCTCTTCCCGACGTTCGGCAGCTACGATCTCATCGGCGTCCAGAACCATCGCGATCGCGACGCGCTGCTGCAGTATTTCCGCGAGGAGATCGGCGCGCGCATCGGCGCCGGCGGCGACGTCCAGCTCCGCTCGGGGCATCGCCTCGGCGTGCACGCGTTCCCGATCGCGATCGACACGACCGAAGTCGCGCGCCAGGCCGCGCGCGCGGTCAGGAGCGCGGCGACCGAGCGGCTGGTGCGCAGCCTCGAGCACCGCGCCCTCGCGATCGGCGTCGACCGCCTCGATTACTCGAAGGGACTGCCGCAGCGCTTCGAAGCGTTCGCGCATTTCCTGTCGCAGCATCCGGAGTGGCGCTCGCGCATCTCGTTCCTGCAGATCGCGCCGCCGACGCGCGAGGAAGTGCCGGAATACCGCGAGCTGCGCTCGCGCCTCGAGCGGCTCGCCGGCGCGACCAACGGCCGCTACGCCGAGCCCGACTGGGTGCCGATCCGCTACGTCAACCGGAGCTTCAACCAGACGACGCTGGCGGGCTTCTACCGCGCGGCCGACATCGGCGTGGTGACGCCGCTGCGCGACGGCATGAATCTCGTCGCGAAGGAGTTCGTCGCAGCGCAGGCGGCCGAGGATCCGGGCGTGCTGATCCTGTCGAGCTTCGCCGGCGCGGCCGACGAGCTCCGGCAGGCGATCATCATCAATCCGTTCGACGCCGACGACATCGCCGACAGCATCGAGAAGGCGCTCTTGATGCCGCTCGGCGAGCGGCGCGAGCGCTGGCGCGCGATGTACGAATACCTCCTGCGCCACGACATTGCGTCGTGGCGGAGCGCATTCCTCGACGCGCTGACCGGCGCGCTGCCGCGCGCGGCCGCGTGAGGCGCCGCGCGGCCGGAGCCGCGCGGTCCTCGTGGGGCATCCGCTAGAACTTCACCGTGATGCGGGCGAAGTAGTAGCGGCCGAGCAGGTCGAAGTTCGCCGGGTCCGTGTTCGCGTTGTTGGTGTTGTTCGCGTACAGGAACGGCGGCTGCTTGTCGGCGACGTTGTTGACGCCGACGTCGAACCGCGTGTTCCAGGCTTCGAGGTTGTAGCCGAACTGGATGTCGTTGTAGACGGTCGCGCCGAAGTCGTAGAACAGGCCGTGGATCGTGCAGTAGTCGCCGTAGTAGCACGTGCCGGCGGGGAACACGTCCTGCGACGGCGACGGCGAACCCATGCGGAAACGGCCGATGTAGCGCATGCGCCACGACGCGTCGAAGTTGCCGAGCTGCCAGTTGACCGCACTCTGCGCACGCCAGCGCGGATAGAGGCAGACGCCGCCGGAGCCGACGCCGGTCGCGCACGCGGCGGCCTGCGTCGAGCCGAACGTCAGGAAGTGGCCCGCGTAGTGATAGACCGAGTTCGCCGGCGTGCCCGGCGCGGTCGAGACGTCGTACTTCTCGAGATACGTCGCGTTGAAGTTCACGCTGAAGCGGCCGAACGAGAACTCCGGCAGGCGGTAGTTCAGCGCGAAGTCGACGCCCTTCACGTCGACGCGGCCGAGGTTCGCGGTCGGCTCGAGCATCGTCAGGATCTGGCCCTGGTTCGGGCCCGACGGATTGCGCGTGAAGAAGCCGCAGTAGATCAGCTGGCCACCGGCGCAGAGGTCGAGCACGCTCTGCGCGCCGACGTTCGTGATGATGTTGTTGAGGTAGAGGCGCCAGTAGTCCGCACTGATAGAGAGACCCTCGATGAAGTGCGGGTCGTACACGACGCCCCAGTCGAACGACTTGCCGAGCTCGGGTCCGAGCGGGAAGCCCGCAAACTGCGAGCCCGAGGCGATCGCGTTGATCTGCAGCTGCTGCGCGACGGCCTGGTTGCGGAACGAGCCGTCGGTCGGCACGTTCGTGCAGGCCGGGTTGAACGGATTGCCGGTGTAGCCGTCGCAGGGATCGTGCGAGAGCTTGGGCGCATCGTTCACCGCTGCGCCGAAGATGTTGAGGACGGTCGGCGCGCGGAACACCTCGGAGACCGTGCCGCGCAGGAGCAGGTCCTCGATCGGGCGCCACTCGAGCGCGATCTTCGTGTTGTTGGTCGAGCCGAAGTTGTTGTACTTCGAGTAGCGGTCGCCGAGCGTCAGGTTCAGCGCGTGGACGAACGGAATGTCCTTCAGGATCGGCACGAACAGCTCGAAGTAGTAGTCCTTCACGTTGTAGCCGCCCTGCAGCGGCGAGGAGCACTGGCTGCCGAGCACGCAGTTGCCGGTTGCGGGGTTGATCAGCAGCGACGTGTCGGTGTTGGTGTGCGTGTATTCCTTGCGGTACGACGCGCCGAGCGCAAGCTGCACGGTGCCGGCGGGCAGCTCGAAGATGCCGCCGTTCAAGTCGGCGCGCCAGACCTTTTCCTGCGTGAAGCCCGCACTGCTGGCCGGCGAGCTCGCGTTGCGCAGGACCGCGAGCGTGTTCGGGTCCTCGAGGTTGAAGATGTTGATCGGCGTGCAGCTCGTGATGACCGCGTCGGGCGTGCCGCAATGGACGACGCCGTCGTCGCCGAGGAACGAGGGACCCGTCGCCTGGTTGATGATGTTGAGGTTCGGCAGACCGTAGGTCGTGGTCGAGAAGCTGTTGTGGCCGAAGTCCATGCCGACTTCCCAGTTCCACTGCTGGTCGTTCCAGATCCCGAACGAGCCCTTGAAGCCGGTCTGCACCTGGTCGGTGTTCGTGCCGAACGACACGCGCCGGTTGCCGAGCGCGGCGAAGCGCGAGCGGTAGTCGAACTGCGTGCGGCTGAACTCGACGCCGAACGGGTTGTAGTAGCTGTCGGCCGAGATGATCGCGCCGAACGGCGAGCCGTACACCGCGGGCGCCAGCTGGAACGCCGACGAGGTCTTGTTGTGCAGGACCGCCGCGTACACTTCGATGTTGTCGGTCAGCTTGTAGTTGCCGTTGAGGAAGAGTCCGGTGCGCTCCTGCGGGGTCATGATCAGGTTGACCGTCGCGAAGTTGTACTTGTCGCTCGGCGCCGCCGCCGAGCCGTTGTTGACGTAGCAGCGGTAGTCGGTGGCGACGTTCTGGCCGCTGGTGCCTGGAATGCGCGCGAGGAAGCCGGTCTGGCAGTCCGGGAAGAGCCCCGCGAATTCGTCCGGGATTTGCACGTGTCCGAACGGCGAGGACGTCGAACCGCCGACGCTGGAGAACGGCGGCGTGTTCACGGTGCCATAGAGGGAGACCGAATTCTTGGAAAAGTCGCGGTGGCCGGCGAGCACCTGCTCGAGCTTGTTGTAGCTGATGCCGGCCATGATCGAGCCCTTGTCCGAGCTCTGGCCGAACGTGAACTGGTAGCCCTGCTGCTCGCCGTCGTCCTTGTCGGAGATGCCGTAGCTCGCCTGGAACTCGGCGCCCTGGTAGTCGCTGCGCAGGATGAAGTTGACGACGCCGGCGACCGCATCGGAGCCGTACACCGACGAAGCGCCGTCGGTCAGCACTTCGATGCGCTCGATCATGTTCGCCGGGATCGCGTTCGGATCGCCGACGATGTAGCGATGGCCGTTGATCAGCACCAGCGTG
>DATFRS010000027.1:0-11333 GCA_035263065.1 Rhodanobacteraceae bacterium | reverse complement strand
TGGGCGAGTGTCATGGCGACATCGTCCGGCCGCCCGGCCGCCGCCGCCTTGATCCTCGTCAAGCGGACGTGCGACGGCTACTCGAACCCGCCGGCGAACACCGCATCGACCACCGGCACCTCGGCGCGGGTGACGCGCCAGCCGGGATACTCGGAGCCGTCGGGGAAATCCATGTAGCCGCCGAACCCGATCACGCCGTTGCCGACGTAGGACGCGAATGCCGGATAGCTGCCGAGCCCGAACGAAGCCATCGGCGCGGGTCCGCTGCCGACGGACCAGAGCGGCGAGCCGTCGTGCGGATCGATGCCGGCGACGCAGTGCGGATGATCCTGGCACATACCGGCCGCGAGCAGCGTGCCCTGCGCAAGATCGAGCGACGTGACGCGATCGCGCGTCGCGTCCGCAAACGGCGTCGTGCTCCAGCGCGGCGAGCCGTCGGCCGCATCGAGCGAAACGAGGAGCCAGTTCGAGGTGTCGTCGACGCCGCCGCAGCCTGCGCCGAGACACGCATCGCCCGACGCGGCACCGATGACGACCTGCCCGCCGACGAGCAGCACCGCGCCCGCGTAGGCGCTCGCATCCGGCGCGACGATGGACTGGTCGAACCACGCGATCTCGCCCGTGTCGCCGCGCAGGCGCAATGCGAGAAGGCTCCGCCCGTTGCCGGCCGCGTCCTGGTCGCCGACGACGATGACGTCGCCGCCCGCATCGATCGCCATCGCGTTGAACGCCAGCTCGTTGCCGGTCTCGGTGCGGCTCCAGAGCACATGCCCGTCGCCGCGCGCGAGCTTCGCGACACGGCTGCCGCCCTCTGCCTGCATCAGGACGATCACGTCGCCCGCGCCGTCCGCCGCAACGTGCGCGCCCATCATCGCCGCCTCGAGCTCGGCGTGCCAGATCGGTGCGCCGGACGCACCGTCGTACTTGTAGACCTCGACGAGATCGTCGACGACGCCCGCGACGAGCACGTCGTCCGCGGGATCGATCGCGACGTCGGTCGCGGCTTCGCTCCAGAGGTGGACGTCCATCGATTCGACGCGGCGCCAGAGCAGCGCGCCGTCCGCGCCGTCGAACTTCGCCGTCACGAAATCGTTGAGGGGCGTCTGACTCCCGCCGGTCGATCCTACGACGACCGCGTCCCCGCGATGCGTCGCAGCGACAGACGATCCCATCGCATCGATGCCGAAGAGATCGCGACGTCCCACGCGCCAGACCGTTGATCCTTCGACGGTCGCGACGCGCGCGAGGTTGAGCCAGCGGTCCGAGTTGCCCATCACGAAGACGCTCGCGTGCGACGCGTCGGCGAACGCGGCCGGCCGCCGCTGGTCCTGCGCCCACGGCGCCTGCAGCGGCGCGATCGGTTGCGCGCCGAGCTGCGCATCGTGCGTCGTCTCGAGCAGGGTTCCGCTCCCGGCGTCGACGACATCGGCGCGCAATGCACAGTCGGCCCAGGAGCTCGCCGGCCAGCATTGCGTCGCGAGATCGAGCACACCGTTCCCGGACGCGTCCGTCAGCGCCACCGCGCGGTTCGGCCACTCGTACGGCAGCGTCGTCGACCAGCGCTGCGCGCCGTCGGCCTGCGCGTAGCGGGCGATCGATCGATAGTGATCGACCGGCGCGCCGTTGTCGCCATCGCGATCGATGATCTCGGCGAGCACGTCGCCGTCGGCGGCGACATCGAGGCGCGAGAACTCGAAATGCGCGAACGGATCTTCGGGCGGCAGCGAGTTCGTCCAGAGCACGCTGCCGTCGGCGGGCGACAGCGCCCACAGCACGTGCCCCAGCGGCGGCACGGCATCGCGATCGTACGCCGCATAGAAGATGGGACCGGAAGTGCCGGACACGATGTCGGCGACCGGCGAGTAGAACGTGTCGACCGAGCGCGACCAGCGCGTGGCGCCCGTTGCGGCGTCGATCAGCGTGAGATCGACGGGATTGCTGCCGTACGGCTCACCGACCCACAGCACGGTGCCGTCGTCGCGGGCGCGCAGGTAACGGACGACGCCTTCGAATCCTTCGGCATTGCGGTCGACGGTCCAGACCGGCACGCCGTCGGCGCCGATGCGGATCGCGCGGGCGGTCGCGGGGTCGAACGAAAACGGCCCGCGATAGAACACGACGACGACGTCGCCTCCGCTGACGCTCACCATGTCGAGCGCGAACGAATCGTAGACCTCGCCACGCGGGTCGTTGAAGCTCCAGATCGTGCCGCCGCTCGCGCCGTCGAGCTTGAGGACGTGGCCGTCCGCCGTGTAGCCGTCGTTCGAGCGGAACCCCGACGCGATGACGTTGCCGTCGGCGTCGACGGCCACCGCGAGGAATCCGACCGCGCTGAACTGTCCGGCCGCCGTCTCTACATGCGACCAGACCACGTGCCCGTCCGCCGCCGCGAGCCGCATCACGCAGCCCGCGTACGGTCCGGTCGTGTAGATCATGTTGGATCCGCTGGCCACCGCCGCGATCACATCGCCGTTCGCGGCCAGCTCGACCGCGACTCCCGTCGGCGTCGACAGCCTGTCTGTGCCGTCGCACGGCGCCGGCAGGTCGGCGTGCCAGATCTGTGTGCCGGTGGCGGCATCGAGCAGCGAGACGCCCGGATACTGCGTGCCGCCGAACGACCGGTTCTCGGCGACGGCGACGCGGCCGTCGCGCGCGCGCACGGCCGCGTGCGGCTGCCAGCCGGTGCCGAGCGCAATCAGCGACGGCTGCTCGCCGAACACCGGCTTCACCCATTCGACCGTCTGCGCCGAAGCAGCCGGCGCAAGCCACGGCAAGGCGACGCCGAGGCACCAGCGCGCGATCAGGACCCGCATCCGAAAACCCCCTGTCCCGGTACCGGGGCATCCTAGCAAAGTGAATTTGTAAAGACGCGCCGCCGGGTCGCCTTTACATTCCCGACCCTTGACGTGAATACGCCGTTCGCGAAGAGTCCGTCGCCGTTTGGGGAGGAAGAAAACCTGGGGCGCTCCTGACAACAGGTGTGCCATGCAGAGTGCAGCGCACGGATTCGGGCCCGTTCTGGTTGCGGTACTGGTTCAATCCATCTCGACCGTCGAGGCGCAGACCATCGACACGATCGCCGGCGACGGAAACGTCGGCTTCTCCGGCGACGGCGGGCAGGCGACGGACGCGGAGATATCGGAGCCGGTCGGCGCGGTCGTCGACGCGGCGGGCAACTTCTACTTCGCCGACAGCAACAACCAGCGCATCCGCAAGGTCACCGGCGGCATCATCACGACGTTCGCCGGCAACGGCGTCGCCGGCTATGCGGGCGACGGCGGGCCCGCGACCGAGGCCCAGTTGCACTCGCCCGCGATGATCGCTGTCGACGGCGCCGGCAATCTCTACATTGCGGATACATTGAATGCGGCGATCCGCAAGGTCTCTACCGGCGGCATCATCACGACGTTCGCCGGCACGGGCCTCGGCGGCTTCTCCGGCGACGGCGGCCCGGCGACGAGCGCGCAGCTCTTCCAGCCCGTCGGCGTCGCGTTCGATGCGGCCGGCGATCTCTACATCGGCGACGGCGGCAACCAGCGCATCCGCAAGGTCGCAACGGACGGAACGATCACGACCGTCGCCGGCAACGGCACGTTCGGCTTCGCGGGCGACGGCGGTCCCGCGACCGAGGCAGAGCTGCGCAACCCGGCCGGCGTCGCGGTCGACGGCGCCGGCAACCTCTTCATCGCCGACACGCAGAACGAGCGCATCCGCAGGGTCGCGCCCGACGGCACCATCGACACGATTGCCGGCAACGGGACCGCAGGCTTCGGCGGCGACGGCGGCCCCGGCACGGCGGCGGAGCTCAGCTTTCCGCTCGACGTCGGCGTCGATGCGGCCGGCGACGTGTTCGTCGCCGACACGCTGAACAACCGCATCCGCAAGGTGACGCCGGACGGTACGATCACGACGGTCGCCGGCAACGGCCAGGGCGGGTTTTCCGGCGACGGCGGCGATCCCGTCGACGCCGAGATCGCCTCGCCGAACGGCGTCTTCTCCGACCGCAGCGCGACGCTCTACATCTCGGACACCGCCAACGTGCGCATCCGCAAGGTCCTGCCCGACAAGATCTTCGCGAACGGCTTCGACTGAGAACGTGCGGAGCGGCGTTCGGCGCCGGGGTCACGAGCCGTCCTGTTTCGATCATGAAAACATCAAGCCTGCGGACGTCGCGTTTGCTTGAATCCCGCGCCTCGTCCGAAGGAAGCCGTCATGAACGCCCGCTCCGCATCGAAGCAACCCGCATTCAGCAAGGCGCCGCCGGTCGCCGCACTCGCGCTCGCGCTCGGCGGCAGCCTGACGTGGGCGTCGGCAGCCGCGCCGTCGGTCGACGCGTCGGCGCCGCCGGCCGTCCGCAACGCGCTGCGCTTCGGCGATCAGTCGGGCGCTCTCGATCGCCAGCTGGCGTTGCGCGGCACGGCTGCACGCGTCGCGCCGAACCGGCCGGCGGGCACGGTCGTCGTCGGCAATTGCGACGACAGCGGCGCAGACTCGCTGCGCGACGCGGTCGAGAATGCGGTGTCCGGCGATGTCATCGACTTGACTTCGCTGACCTGCGGCACGATCACGCTGAACACGGGCCTCGTCAGCACGGTCGACGATCTCACGCTGAACGGGCCCGGCGCCGATCAGCTCGCGATCGACGGCAACCACGCGAGCCGCGTCCTCGAGCACCAGGGCGCCTACGGCATGCTGACGATCGACGGCCTGACGCTGCGCAACGGCACCTATGTCTACGGCGGCCCCGGCATCTACGGCGGCCTCGCGCCGGGCGCGTGCGTGCTGTCGCGGAGCAGCGTCACGCTCACCAATAGCTCCATCGAGAACTGCAGCGCGAGCGGCTGGAGCGTCTTCGGCGCCGCGGTCGACACGCTCGGCGCGCTCTACATGACCGGCAGCTCGATCACCGGCACGACCGCGACGGCCGATGCGACCGAGATCTCGGCGACGATCTACGGCGGCGCCGTCTACACGAAGGCCGGCTACATCACCGACAGCACGATCGCCGGCGCGACGATCGCGGCGACCAGCACCTCGGCGTTCAGCGGCATGCTCGGCGGCGGCCTCTTCGGGTTCTACGGCGTGATCCTCGATCACAGCCGCGTCAGCGACGTCGTCGCGCACGTCTCGGGCGCGAAGATCTCATATGCCAAAGGCGCCGGCGTCGGCTCGCCGAACACCGTGATCCTGACCAGCAGCACCGTGTCGGGCAACGAAGTGCACGGCACGCCGGGCGTCGGCCCGAGCGGGCCCTATACGTACATCAGCGCGATCGGCGGCGGCGGCATCTACGTCATGACGATTCCGCGCAGCTCGATCTATCCGTCCTCGATCACCGACTCGACGATCAGCGGCAACGCCGCGATCGTCGACGGCGAGCCCGGCGCGTACACGGTCGGCGGCGGCGGCGGCCTCGGCACGTGGTCGCCGAAGCCGACGACGATCGCGAACTCGACGATCTCGGGCAACCGCTCCGACGTGCGCGGCGGCGGCGTGTACCTGCGCAACATGGCGCCGCTGACGCTCGGCAACTCGACCGTCACCGACAACACCGCGCCCGAAGGCTCTGGCATCTCCGACACGGCCGCCGGGGCGGGCTATCCCTTCACGATCGTCAGCAGCATCGTCGCCGGCAATCATGTGCCGGCCGGCGCGACGTCAGAAGAAATCGTGACCGTTCACCCGGTGACCGGCTCGAACGATCTGATCGGCTCGGCGAACGTCGCGCTGCCCGGCGACACGCTCGGCGGCGATCCGATGCTCGCGCCGCTCGCCGATAACGGCGGACCGACGCAAACGCATGCACTCGTGACCGGCAGCCCGGCGATCGACACGGGCATCAATCCGGCGAGCCTCGCGACCGACCAGCGCGGCGACGGCTACGTCCGCGTGTCCGGTGCAGCGGCCGACATCGGCGCATTCGAGACGCAGCCTGCTTCCGACGCGATCTTCGCGGACGGGTTCGACTGAGCGCCTGGCGGCGATTTCGATACGAACGGAAACCGCCCCGCTCCCGCGGGGTCCTGGCCCACCACGCAAAACCGGCTGCCGCTTACTGGCAGACCTGCTTGATGATGTAGGCCCCGGTCGCCGGATTCGGCACCAGTGTCTCGCGGCATCGCGGCGTCGCGACCGGCGAGGTCTTGCCCGAAGCCAGCCCCTTGTCGGCGATGACCGAGCCCGGTTCCTGCTTCGCCGAGCACGTGCGCGGCGCGCAGACCGGCGGGAGGTCGGTCGTCGACCGGCAGACGGCTTCGATCTGTCCGTTGACGCACTGGCACTTGCACGCCGCGGAAGCGAGTGACGGGAGACTCGCAACCATGAGGGCCGCGAGCAGTTTGGCAGCGGTTTTCATGCGGTTTCCCCTGTTGCCCGAGAAAGGCAACCCGAAGACGTGCAAGGCGCATGCCCAGGGCAACCGGCCCGAAAGTGCCTACTGCGTCACATTTAAGGCGACAAAATTTGGCAGTGGCCGACATCCGGCCCGCGCGCCCGCGCGCGAGATGGCCAGCCAGTGGACGGACGGCCGTCTGGGCGCCAAGCGGTCCCGCTACCCGCCCGGCAGCGTATGCGCCCACATGACGAGCGCCGTGACGACACCCGCGATCGCAAGGACAAGGCCGACCAGCAGCCACATTCCGGTTCCCGAACGCATGTGGCGGCCCGAGCTGAAGGAAGGTACGGCGACAAGCATGGCTGAGGTCTGCTCCGGAGTGCTGTGAATTCCGTCGGGTGCCGACGATCCGTTACGGATGCTTCCCGAGCTCGGCGCGCTCGGCCACCAGTGAACGCAGGGCGTGCGCGAATTCCGGCGAGTTCGACGGCGTCGCCATGAGGTCGATCAGCGCCGCGATCAGCTGCTCCTGGTGATGAACCTGGTTCTGCAGCACGCGCAGCTCGAGCTCGTGCGTCGCCACCTGCTGCGGCAGCGACAGTTCGGAAAAGTCCATGCGCGGACTATCGCGGCGCGACCGTCGAGGCGCCGTCAATCGTGGCTCGATAGCGAGTGGGAAAATCCCTCAAGCCGGCGGCTGTTTCGTTCAGGTTCGTTGCCGCGACAGCGTACAATCGCGCATCGCTCCCGTGGACCGCCCCATGCTTCCCGACGCCCTTCGCGTCGTCTACGCCGAAGACGATCCGCTCGTGCGCGAGACCGTGTGCGCGATGCTGCGCGAGCTCGGCGCCGAGGTACACCCGTGCAAGAACGGCGCGGAAGCCGTGCTGCTCTGCCTTTCGGTCAACCCGGACGTCGCGCTCCTCGACCTCAGCATGCTCGGCATGAACGGCTTCGACGGCGCGACGCGCATCCGCGACAACGAAACCGTGTCCGGCAAGCGGGTCCGCCTCGTCGCGCTGACCGGACGAAGCCCCGAGTACGCCGTGCAGGCGCGTCAGGCCGGGTTCGACGAATTCCTCTCCAAGCCCGTCACGCTGGAGCGCCTCGCCGCCGCCGTCGACGAATGGCGCAGCGTCACAGCAAGCCCTCGATCGGAACGATCCGCGTCAGTCCGACCTTGAAGCGGCGCCACGCGCTCGTTTCCGGCGACTCGTCGAAGGTGACGGGCTTGCCGTCCTCGATCGTCGACCAGTAGACCTCGGTCGTGCTGCCTTCCCTGAGCTTCACGTGGTACGTGACCTCGGGCGTGGTCGCGAGCGCGAAGAGATCGGCGAGCGCCTTCGCCAGTACCGGCGACGTCGCGATGACGCCGTCTTCGGTATTGAGGCTGCGGGAACGCGGATCGAGGTTCATCGAGCCGATGAACACGTCGTCGTCGGCGATGATCGCCTTCGAGTGCAGGCTCGACGAGCTCGAGCCGATGAAACGCTTGTCCTTGCCCTTGCGATGCGCGGCGTTGGGCTTCAGCTCGTACAGCGCGACGCCGGCGGCGAGCAGCGGCGGACGGTATTTCGCATAGGCCGCGTAGACGTTGCCGGCGTCGGTCGACGCGAGCGAATTGGTCAGCACCGACACCGAAACGCCGGCCGCGCGCCTCCCGGCAAGATACGCGACGCCCTTGTCGCCCGGGATGAAATACGGCGACACCAGGAGGATGCGCTGCTTCGACACGTCGAGCCACGCGCGCACGCGAGGCGCGAGGTGCAGGTCCTTCGGATCGACGTCGGGCAGCACCTTGTCCGGGTCGTCCGACAGGAACGTTGCGGTTCCCCACGCCCATTCGTCGGCCGGGTCCTCGCGCTTCAGGTCGCCGGCGCGGGCGATGACGCCCCGGCCGTAATCCGCGTCGCGCACCTCGCGCGCGCTCTTCGAAAGCCTGTCGCGGATCGTCGCCGGATCGATCTCGTCCTTCGCGTCGTGACGGAACGCCGCGATCGGCACCGACGGCTCGCTGTTCCAGAAGCGGTCGAACGACGCGGCGATCTCGGCGACCACGGGCCCGACGAGCATGACATCGAGGTCGCGGAAGTTGACGCTGTCGGAGGCGTCGAAATACTCGTCGCCGATGTTGCGGCCGCCGACGACGGCGATCGCGCCGTCGACGATGAAGGTCTTGTTGTGCATGCGCCGGTTGAGGCGCGAAAAATCGCCCGCGAACTGCTTGCCGATGCCCCACAGGCTGCCGCTGCGCTCGTGGAACGGATTGAAGACGCGGATCTCGAGGTTCGGATGCGCGTCGACCGAGCGCAGCACCGCGTCGTGGCCGACCTTCGCGAGATCGTCGACCAGCACGCGCACGCGCACGCCGCGATCGGCCGCCATCAGGAGATGCTGCGCGACGAGCCGCCCGGTGGCATCGTTGTGGAAGAGGTAGTACTGCAGGTCGATCGAGTACTTCGCGCGATCCGCCATCGCGATGCGCGCGATCAGCGCGTCGACCGAATCGCCGAGCAACCGCATGCCGGAATCGGTCCGCGCGTGTGCGGCGTGCGAGGAGAGCCGCTCGGCGTAGGCGGCGAGCGGCGAATCGTCGTGCGCCGGCAGCGACGTGCTCGCCTCGCGCACGAAATCGGGCCTGAGATCCGAGCGCGTGCATGCGCCGAGCACGAGCGCGGCCAGCGACACGCAAAGCCAGAGCAACCTCGCCCGCATCGGAGCCCCTCCGCCTGCGCGGCACAGACTACGGCGCGACGCGGGATCGAGACAAGTCGTGCGTTGCAACCACGGCCGGAAAGCGCACTTCGACGCGGAGCCCGCGGCCGCCCGGCACGTCCGTCAGCCTGACCGACGCGCGGTGCAGGTCGCCGATCCGTTTGACGATCGCAAGTCCGAGCCCGACGCCCTCGCCGCCCGCGTCGCGCCCGCGCTGGAAGCGGTCGAACATCGCGTCGCGCGCGCCGGCGTCGATGCCGGGGCCGTCGTCGCTGACGGCGAGCAGCGTGCCGGTGCCGTCCGAGGTCGCCTCGACGAGCACGACGCCGCCCGGCGCGCCGTAACGCAGCGCGTTGTCGAGCAGGTTGCGCACGAGCACACGAAGACCGGCCTCCCAGCCGTGCACGCGGCGCGCGTCGTCGTCGAGATTCGACGCGACGCGCATGCGGCGTGCCGCGGCAAGCGGCGCCAGCGATGCGCTTTCGGCCGCGAGGCACGCGGCGAGGTCGACGTTCGTCATCGCCTTCGCCGCCGACGCGCTGTCCCAGCGCGCAAGCTCGAGCATCTGGTTGACGAGGCGCGTCATGCGGCTCAGCGCGCCGCGCGCATCCGAGAGCGACGCGTCGCGATCGGCCGTCGCGTCGGCGGCGAGCGCGTTCTCGACGTGGATAAGCGCGCCGGCCAGCGGCGTGCGCAGCTCGTGCGCCGCGTTCGCGGTGAGCTGGCGCTCGCTCTCGAGCACGCGCTTCAGGCGCTGCAGCAAGCCGTTCAGCGCGCGCACGAGCGGCACGATCTCGTCGGGCGCGTCGTGCGCATCGAGCGGATCGGTGTTGTCCGGCGCGCGATCCTCGATGCGGCGCGCAGTATCGGCGAGCGGCCGGAGGCCCCGGCGCACCGACCAGCTCGCGAGGAACACCAGGAGCGGCAAGCCGATCACGAGCGGCATCATGTTCTGCAGCAGCAGGTCCCGCGCGATCTCGCGCCGGCTGTCGTAGCGCTCGGCGGTGCGCACGAAGCCGCCGTCGTCGCCGATCTTCGTGTAGACGCGCCATCGGCGCCTGTCCTTGACGACGTCCGCGAAGCCGACCGGTGCCGCGTCGAAGGCGAGATTGCGCATGTCCTCGGTCGCGAGCTTGAGCTCCGAGGGCGTCGTCCAGTACTGGAAGCCGATCTGCGTCTCGTAGCCGTGACCCTGCGGCGTCGCTTCCTGCGCGCCCTTGGGGCGCACCCAGGTCGGCACCTCGACGCGCGAATTCAGCGTGCCGATGCCGAGATGGTCGGCCAGCGCCTCGAGCGTCTTCGCGCTCTGCGCGAGGCGCGCGTCGCTGAGCTCGTTGACCTCCTCGTCGACCTTGACATAGCTGATCGCGAGCAGCGGCAGCATCACGAGCGCGATGCTGGCGACCGTCAGCGTCGTCAGCCGGTTCCTGAGCGACTGGATCATGCGCCCTCGCCCGTCAGCAGATAGCCGAGGCCGCGCGCCGTGCGGATCATCTCCGCCGGAATCTTCCGGCGCAGGCTGTGCACGTGCACTTCGAGCGCGTTGCTCGAGTCGCCGGCGTCGCCGTACAGCACGCGCTCGAGGAAATCGCGCGCGACGACGCGGCCGGCGCGCTCGGCGAGCGTCTGCAGCAGGAGGTATTCGAGCCGCGACAACGCGACGACCGCCCCGTCGACGCGCGCCTCGCGCGTGCGCGTGTCGATCGAGAGGCGCCCGACTTCGATGTTGCACGTCTCCGATTTCGTCACGCGCCGGCGCACCGAGCGCATGCGCGCCGCGAGCTCCTCGAGCTCGAAGGGCTTGACCAGATAATCGTCGGCGCCGCCGTCGAGCCCGCGGATGCGATCGTCGAGCGCGTCGCGCGCCGTGATGATGATGACCGGCACCGCGTTGCGCTCGCGCTTGAGCGTCGACAGCACGTCGAGCCCGGCGACGCGCGGCAGGCCGAGGTCGAGCAGGATCAGGTCGAACGGCACCGCCTTCGACAACGCGAGCGCCGACGCGCCGTCGCGTGCCCATTCGCTGGTGTCGCCCCAGCGCCGGATCGCGGCTTCGAGGCCGCGCCCGAGGTGCGGATCGTCTTCGGCAATCAAAACGTGCATCGTCGCAGCGGCTGGCGGGAACGGCCGCAAGCCTAAGCCAGGAAGCTTAGGGAAAGCTTAAACCTTCATTCGCCCCAGCGGCGACTGCGACGGCGCAGCGAGTGCACGAGCAACGGCACGACGAGGACCAGGCCGACCGACCAGTGCGCGATCGACACGAATGCGCGCAGGTTCTCGTCGC
>DATFRS010000026.1:0-3845 GCA_035263065.1 Rhodanobacteraceae bacterium | reverse complement strand
CGCCTTCGACGACGCCGACCGCGTACGCGTAGAACGCGAGTGGACGGCGCGCGGTCTCGGACGGATCCTTCATGCGCACGCTGCCGGCCGCGCCGTTGCGCGGATTGACCAGCACCTTGCCGCCGCGCTCGCGCGCCTGGGCGTTGTACTTCTCGAACGCCGCGCGCGGCATGTAGACCTCGCCGCGGACTTCGAGGACGCGCGGCCAGCCGCTGCCGTGCAGCTTCAGCGGAATCGCCTTGATCGTGCGCAGGTTCGCCGTCACGTCCTCGCCGGTATCGCCATCGCCGCGCGTCGCGCCGCGCACGAGGATGCCGTTCTCGTAGCGCAAGCTGATCGCGAGGCCGTCGAACTTCGGCTCGACCGAGAACCTCGGATCCTTGCGTTCGAGGCGCTGCTCGATGCGCCGCTCGAAGTCGCGCACCTCGTCCTGGGTGAACGCGTTCGCGAGCGACAGCATCGGGATTTCGTGCTTGACTTCGGCGAACGCGCCCTGCGGCGTCGCGCCGACGCGCTGCGTCGGCGAATCGGGCGTCGCGAGATCCGGGTGCGCGGCTTCGATGTCGATGAGCTCGCGCATCATCTTGTCGTACTCGATGTCGGCGATCGTCGGCTCGTCGAGCACGTGGTAGCGGTAGTTCGCGTCCTCGATGCGCGTGCGCAGCTCGGCGGCGCGCGCGGCGGTCTTCGGGTCGGCTTTCTTCGGGGTCATCGCGGGTTCGGATCGCCCGGTCCGGGTCGAGCGCCCGAGTGTACCGGGTGACGTCCTTGGCGCGCCCGCCCGACCGCGTCAAACTGTCGCGACCGCGCGACGAGGATCCGACGATGGCGAAGAAAGCCTGGGCCGCATTCCCGCATCCCGACAAGGCGTTCGATTACGAAGGCGCCAGGCTCGCCAAGGCGTGGCCCGCGCTGCACGCCGGCGATCAGGAGCCGTTCCCCGACGAGAAGCACGTCGACGCGCTCCTGAAAAAGAGTCCGAAGCTCGGCAAGGACGCGGCGATGCTCGCCGCCGACCTGCAGGACGCGTGGCGCGCGTTCCATCGCGGCGATTTCGAGGCGGCGTACGATGCCGGCGTCGCGCTGAAGGCGCCCGGCGCGTCGGTCGCGATCAAGGCCGGCGGCATCCACGCGACCTATCTCGTGACGAGCGATGCGGAAAAAACCGCGCGCTACGAAAGCCTCGTCAAGCTCGCCGACGAGGCGATCGCCGCGCTGCCGGACGAGGCCAACTCGCACTATCGCCGCGCGTTCGCGATCGGCCGCCTCAGCCAGACTATCTCGATCGGCAAGGCGCTCGCGCAGGGCCTTGCCGGCAAGGTGCGCGAGTCGCTCGACGCGACGCTCGAGCTCGCTCCCAGGCACGCCGAGGCGCACACGGCGCTCGGCGTCTATCACGCCGAGATCGTCGCCAAGGTCGGCGGCATGCTCGCCAAGCTGACGTACGGAGCGAACGCGGCCGACGCCGAGAAGCATCTGAAGCAGGCGCTCAAGCTGACGCCGGACTCGCCGATCGCCTGGATCGAATACGGCAACGCGCTGATGCTGCTTTCTGGCGAGCGGCGCGAGGACGACGTCGCCGAGGCCTACGACAAGGCCGCCAGGCTGAAGCCGCGCGATGCGATGGAGGCGCTCGATGCGGCATGGGCGAAGGCTCAGCTCGAATAGGCGGGGTTCTCACGCCTGCCCTCACCCCGCCCTCTCCCGCAAGCGGGAGAAGGGAAAGAAGCCGCGTTTCTTTACATCTGGCGATCCTGAATCGGTCGCATTTTTCACTCCCGGGCGCTGTTTCGCCGAATCGGGCGCCGCTATGATCGGCCGTCCTATCGGGGGTTGATCATGCGCAAGGGCTTGCTGGGCATTGTCGTCGGCTTGGCGCTCGCCGGTACCGCGAGCGCCGACGAGTGGATCGTCGAGGCACACTTCGCCGACCAGGCCGCGCTGCAGCGCGCGGCGCGTCATTTCGATCACGTCATCGTCGACCGCAAGCGCAGCGTCCTGCGCGTCGAGACGAGCGACAAGGGCATCGCGGCCCTCGAGGCCGAAGGACTCGCGGTCACGATCGACGGCGCCGCCACGGCCCGGCTCCAGGCCGCCAACGCGCGCGTCGCCGCCGTGCGCGAGCGCCTTGCGCACGAAGGCAAGTCGACGGTCGTCAACGGCGGCGGCTACGACTCGATCCCGGGCTACGAGTGCTTCCGCACGGTCGAGGGCACGTACGCGACGCTCGACGATCTCGTCGCGGCGCATCCGGACATCGCCGTCATCGACGAGATCGGCCCGACCTGGCTGAAGACGCAGGATTCGAGTGAGGGCTACGAGATGCGCGCGATGCACATCACGAACCTCGCGACGCTGCCGGCGGATCCCGATCGCCCGAAGTTCGCGGCGTATTTCTCGATCCACGCGCGCGAATACACACCGGCCGAGATCGGCACGCGCTTCGCCGAGTGGCTCGTCAACAACTACGGCACCGATCCCGAAGCGACCTGGCTCGTCGACCACAACGATTTCCACCTGATCGTGATGGCGAACCCCGACGCGCGCAAGGAAGCGGAACAGCAGATCTACCACCGCAAGAACATGGATGACGCGTACGGCGACATCGGCCAGTGCGGCGACGACGAGTTCTCGCAGTTCGGCGTCGATCTCAACCGCAACTTCCCGTTCCACTGGAACATCCTGCTCGGCGGCGGCTCCGACGACGATGCCTGCAGCCAGACGTTCCACGGGCCGTATCTGACCGGCTCGAACCACAACGACCACATCCAGGGCCCGCCGGAACCGGAGACGGTCAATCTCTTCTCCTATGTCGCCGGTACCTGCGACACCGACGGCAACTGCAGCGGCGGGCTTTTCGCCGACCGCCGCACGGGTCCGATGGATCCGCCGAATCCCGAGGACGATCCGGGTGCCGCCGCGCCGGACGACACGAGCGGCGTCTTCGTCGACATGCACAGCAACGCCTCGCTCGTGCTCTGGCCGTGGGGCGACACGTTCACCGATTCGCCGAACGCGACGACGCTGCAGACGTTCGGCCGCCGCATCGCCTATTTCAACGGCTACACGCCCGAGCAGTCGAACGAGCTCTACTTCACCGACGGCACGACCGACGACTCGATGTACGGCCTCCTCGGCGTCGCCTCGTACACGATCGAAACGAACGGCTTCGACTTCTTCGAGGACTGCGCGACGTTCGAGTCGAACACGGCGCCGACGAACCTCGAGGCGCTGCGCTACATCTCGCGCAATCTCCACGAACCGTACAGGCTGCCCGCCGGCCCCGACACGATCGCGGTCACCGTCGGCACCGATCTCGTCATCGCCGGCGATCCCGTCAGCGTGACCGCGAACCTCGACAGCAGCCGCTTCAACACCTCGAACGGCAGCCAGACGGTCTACGACATCACCGCCGCCGACGCCTACGTCGACGAGCTGCCGTGGGATGCGGCGTCCGGCACGGCGATGACCGCCGGGGACGGCGCGTTCGATTCGTCCGTCGAGTCGGGCACGGCGTCGGTCGCGACCGACGCGCTCGCGAGCGGTCGCCACTTCGTCTACGTCCAGGGCACCGACGAGCATGGGAACCTCGGCTCGCCGAACGCGGCGTTCTTCGACGTGGCGACGCTCGACGAGATCGGCACGATCGAAGGCACCGTCACCGCGCAGGGCAGCAACGCGCCGCTCGCGGCGACGATCGCGCTGACCAGCGAAACCGGCACCGAGCGCCACCAGGCGCACACCGATCCGGCGACCGGCGACTACACGGCGCACGCGTTCCCCGGCACGTTCGACGTGCGCGTCAGCGCGCTGCACTACATGCCGCAGACGATCGACGGCTACGT
>DATFRS010000025.1:0-5560 GCA_035263065.1 Rhodanobacteraceae bacterium | reverse complement strand
GGGCGACCTCATCTTCACGGGCACGCCGGCCGGCGTTGCGGCGCTCGCGCGCGGCGACCGCTTCCGCGCCGAGCTCGAAGGCATCGCGACGCTCGAAGGCCGCATCGTGTGACCGCCCTCGGCACGAATCTTTGCAGGCGCCGCCGCGGCGGGTTCGGTTAGAGTAGCCGCGCCGTCAGTCCGACGCTTGAGAACATGCGGAGGTGCTCGTGGGCATGCTTTCGGAGTTCAAGGCTTTCGCAATGCGCGGCAACGTCATCGACCTTGCCGTCGGCGTGGTCATCGGCGCCGCCTTCGGCAAGATCGTGGGCTCGCTGGTCGACCAGATCATCATGCCGCCGATCGGCGTCCTCATCGGCGGCGTCGATTTCTCGGCGTACAAATGGATCCTCAAGGCGGCCGGGCCCGACGGCAAGGGCGAAGTCGCGGTCCAGTTCGGCGCGTTCTTCAACACGATCATCCAGTTCGTCATCATCGCGATCGCGATCTTCCTCGTCGTCAAGCTGATGAACCGCTTGATCAAGAAGGAAGAGGCGGCGCCCGCGGCACCGGCGGCCGACGTAGTGCTGCTGACGGAAATCCGCGACATCCTCAAGAGCAAGTAGGCGCGCGCCCTGCCGCGGAGGCGGTTGCGCGCCGCGTTGGCCATGCGTGCGCGTTTGCGCACGCATGACCTTTCACACCCCGATGCACCCGCCGGGTCTGCGATCATTCGCGTTTTGCCGCGGAGAATCGCCATGACTCGCACGCTGCCGCTCGCCCTCGCCGTTCTCGCGACGTTCGCCGCGCAGGCGGCCGACAAGCCGACGCGCATTCCGGACGCCGCGCTGAAGGCGGCCGCGGAGCTGCGCGAGCGCGGCCTGAAGGACGACACCGCGTGGGATTTCACCGAAGGGCTCACGACCGAAGTCGGCGCGCGGCTTGCCGCGAGCGAGAACGACGCGAAGGCGCGCGAGTGGGTCGCGGCGAAGTTCAAGGCGCTCGGCTTCGACAAGGTGTGGAGCGAGCCCGTGACGTATCCGAAGTGGGTGCGCCGCGGCGAGCACGCCGAGATGACCGCGCCGTTCGCGCATCCGCTCGCGGTCCTCGCGCTCGGCTATTCGCCCGGCACGCCGGGCGGCGGGCTCAGCGCCGAGGTCGTCGGCTTCGATTCGCTCGACGCGCTGAAGGCCGCGAGCGACGACAGCGTGCGCGGCAAGATCGTCTACGTCGGCCCCCGCATGCATGCGCGCAAGGACGGCGGCGACTACGGCAAGGTGGGCTCGCCCGTCCGCGTCAACGGCCCCGCGCTCGCCTCGGGCAAGGGTGCGGCCGCATTCCTGCTCCGCTCGGCCGGCACCGACGACAACCGCCTGCCGCACACCGGCGTCACCGATTTCGAAAAGGCGACGCCGATTCCGGCGGCGGCGCTGTCGAGCCCGGACGCGGACCTCCTCGAGCGCGCGCTGAAGCGCGGCAAGCCGGTCACGATCAGGCTCGCGCTCGATTGCGGCATCGAAGGCATGTACACCGGCGCGAACGTGATCGGCGAGATCACCGGCCGCACGAAACCGAAGGAATACTTCGTGATGGGCGGCCATCTCGACTCGTGGGATCCGGGTACCGGCGCGATCGACGACGCGTCCGGCATCGCGATCGCAACCGGCGCCGCGCATCTCATCGCGCAGCTGCCGAAACGTCCGCTTCGCAGCGTGCGCGTGGTCGCGTTCGCGAACGAGGAATCGGGCCTGTTCGGCGGCAAGGCCTACGCCGCGGCGCACGCGAAGGAGATCGCGCACGCGGTGCTCGGCAGCGAATCCGATCTCGGCGCCGACCGCATCTGGCAGATCACGGCGAGCGTGAAGCCTTCGGCCCGCGATGCGGTTGCGCAGATGGCCGAAGCGATCAAGCCGCTCGGTGTCGAGTACGACGCGAGCGCGCCGGGCCGCGGCGGCTCGGATCTTTCCGCCGTGCACGCGGCCGGCATGGCCGCGGTGTCGCTGCACCAGGACGCGACGCGCTACTTCGACTGGCATCACACCGCGAACGACACGCTCGACAAGATCGATCCGGAGCAGCTGCGCCAGAACGTCGCCGTCTACGCAGTCGTCGCATATCTTGCCGCCGAGGCCGACGGCGATTTCGGTTCGGCGCCGAATGCGTTTCCGCAGGATGGCAAGGAGTGACGCTCAGGCGCCGACGAAGTTGATGCCGAGCGGATAACACGCCGTCATCAGCGCGAGCAGCGCGGCGCCGAGCACCCACAGCGCGACCTCGGCGTAGCGGTTCTGCGTCCACGCGCCGAGCGCGATCGCGAACGGGAAGAGTCCGATCGCGTAGCGCGCGCCGGACATCACGGTCGCCGTGCCGAGCGGCGCGGCGAGGCCGAGCGCGAGGAACAGCGCAAGCGCGAACGCGCGGCGCCAGGCGAACCACAGCGCCGCGATCGCGCCGGCGAGCATCGCGGCGGCGTTGAGCCAGCGGAAATTCCAGCCCTGGATGATCCAGTCCCAGCGTGCAATCGCGCCCTGCACGGCTTCGGCGGTCGGATGCGCCGGTCGCGCGAACGCGCTCTGGATGTGCACGAACGCGAGCGCGTCGCCGGTGACGGCGTGCAGATGCATCGCGAACGCGGCGAATGCGATCGGCGCGAGCCCGAGCGCAAGCCATGCCGAACGCGGAAGCCGATCGCGTGCCTGCCAGAACAGGATCGCGATGGCGGGCAGGAGGAAGAGCCCGTTGAGCCGCGTCGCGGCGGCGAGTGCGGCGAGGACGCCGGCCATCCACCAGCGTTCGCGGAGCGCCGCGAGAAAGCACGATGCGCTCAGCAGGAGGAACAGCGATTCCGTCCACGGCAGCGCGAAGAAATAGCTGACCGGAAACAGCGCGAGCGCGAGCACGGCACGATCGGCGACGGCCGTGTCGAAGTCGAGCGCGAGCGTCAGCCGATGCACGACGATGAGCGCGAGGAAGAACCAGAGATTCGCGAGCACGATGCCGGTCAGCGGAAACTCGCCCGTCGCCGCGCTCGCGGCGCGCCAGACGAGCGGATGCAGCGGGAAGAACGCCCAGTTGTGCTGCGTGCCCGCATCGAACGGCCCTCGATCGTAGCCGTGCTCGGCGATCGTCGCGTACCAGCTGGCGTCGTAGTAGCGCACGAGGCCGGCGAGCGCGTCGCCGTAGCCCGGTGCGGTCAGTACGAGGCGCGGCTCCCACCAGCTCGGATCGGTTTCGGGGACCGGTGTCGGGTACTGAAGGACGCCGAACCAGACGGCGAAGATCAACGCGCGAGATAGCGCGAAGGCGAAAGCGACTGCGGCGAGCGTATGCGCAAGGGTGCCCTCACCCTGCCCTCTCCCGCCAGCGGGAGAGGGGAAAGCCGCGGCGGCGCTCACCGGTGAATATCCGCGCGGTGCTGGCGCCAGTGTTCGCCGAGCACGACGGCGACGCTCGCGGCGACGTTGAGGCTGTCGATCGCGCCGCTGCCGGGAATCGTCACGCGGCGATCGGCGGCGGCGATCAGCGCGCGGCTCATGCCTTCGCCTTCCGCGCCGAAGACGATGACGAGCCGCGACGGCAGCACGGCGCCGTAGAGGGCTTCGCCGTCGCGCGGCACGGTCGCGACGATCGTGTAGCCGGCGGCGTGCAGCGCCTTCTTCGCGTCGGCCCCGGCGCGCACGACCGGCACGATTTCCGCAGCGCCTTCGGCGACGCGCGCAGCCGCGCCCGAGACGTCGAGATCGGTCGACGGCACGATCACGCCATGCGCGCCGAAGTGCGCGGCACTCCGCAGCAGCGCACCGAGGTTGTGCGGATTGCCGACGCCGTCGAGCCAGAGCAGCAGCGACGGCGACGGTTTCGCGGGCAGCGCTTTCAGAAGGTCGCCGAGATCGGGCGGCGCCATTCGCAGCATGTCGAAGCAGACGCCCTCGTGGTGGCGCGAGCCAGTGAGCTTCTCGAGGTCCTCGTCTTCGACGAGGCGATAGCCGAGCCGATGTTTGACGCACCACGCGAGCACGGCCTTCAGCGCCGGGATGCGCGACTCGACGAGATAGACCTTGCGCAGCGCCTCGGGCCGCCTCGCGAACGCGGCGAGGCAGGCGTTGAGGCCGTAGAGGCGGATCTCGCGCGCATCGTCGCGGGTCCGTTCCTCGCGCCGCGGCTCCGCGTCGCGCTTCGGACGCGCCTTCGCCCACGGCGATTCGCGATCGTCGTGCGGCGTCGTTGCGCGGAATGGACGGACCGGCTTCTTCATGCGCGCGATGCTACACGACGCGCCTGCCGGGCAAGATGACGTGGCCTAGTGGTCGGCGACGACAGCGGGCGCGGCCGTGCTGCGCACCGGCTTGATCAGGAGCAGCAGCGGGATTGCGACGGCCGTCATGACCATCATCAGCCAGAAATCGTTGAGGAACGCGATCCCCGACGCCTGGCGCGTGACTTCGCCGTTCAGCGCCGCAAGGCCCGCCGCCGTGTTCGTGCCGAGCATCGCCGACATGCCGGCGGCGTTGTCGTTGAACGGCGTCAGGCGCGAGGCGATCTCGGCGTGGTTGATCTGCGTATTGCGCGACAGCAGCGTCATCACGATCGAGATGCCGACGCTCGAGCCGATGTTGCGCATCAGGCTGAAGATGCCGGCGGCCTCGGTGCGCGTCGACGGCGGCAGCGTCGAGTAGGCGACCGTCGAGATCGGCACGAACACGAGGCCGAGCCCGAGGCCCTGGATCACACCCGTCGTGACGATGAGCTTTTCCGGCACGTCGAGGCTGAAGTGCATCATCTGCCACAGCGAATACGCGGTCAGCAGCATGCCGATCGCGGCGAGCAGGCGCGCATCGAGCCCGCGCGCCATCAGGCGCCCGACCAGCATCATCGCGATCAGCGTGCCGATGCCGCGCGGCGCGAGCAGGAGGCCCGTCGTCACGACCGGATAGTTCATGAGGTTCTGCAGGAACGGCGGCAGCAGCGCCATCGTCGCGAACAGCACGACGCCGAGCACGAAGATGAAGACGTTGCTGGCAAGGAAGTTGCGATCCTTGAAGAGGCCGAGGTCGAGGAACGAGCGCTCGCGCGTCTTCCAGTGCACCGCGTAGAGATAGAAGCCGAGGAAGGCGAGCGCGGCCTCGATCTGGATTTCGGTCGAGCCCCACCAGTCCTTCTGCTCGCCGCGGTCGAGGAAGAGCTGCAGCGCGCCGATGCCCATCGCGAGGAACGCGAAGCCGCGCCAGTCGAAGCGCGACACCCGCGTTTCGTCGGTCGGCAGGCTCGCCGCGACGCCGAAGAGGGCCAGCGCGCCGACCGGCACGTTGATCAGGAACACCCAGTTCCAGCTGTAGTTGTCGGTGAGCCAGCCGCCGAGCGGCGGGCCGAGGATCGGGCCGACCATGACGCCCATGCCCCAGAGCGCCATCGCTGCACCGTGTTTCTCGCGCGGATAGACGTCGAGCAGCGTCGACTGCGACAGCGGCACGAGCGCCGCGCCGAACAATCCCTGCAGGAGGCGGAAGGCGACCATCGCGCCGATCGTCGTCGCCATGCCGCACAGGATCGAAGCGAACGTGAATCCCGCGATCGCGATCAG
>DATFRS010000024.1:0-8654 GCA_035263065.1 Rhodanobacteraceae bacterium | reverse complement strand
ATCGCCTGCGCCTTCGCGCCGGCGGCGACTGGATGCGCGTGACGCTGACCGGCACCGACGATCGCCTGGCGATCGACAGCGCCGAGCAGGCGCTCGCGCTCGACGAAGCGCTGAAGCGCCTCGAGGAAGCCGACGCGCGCGCGGCGCGGGTGGTCGAGCTGCGCTACTTCGCGGGCCTGACGCCCGAGCAGATCGCCGAGGCGCTCGAGGTCACGCGGCGCACGGTCGACCGCGACTGGCGCTTCGCGCGCGCGTTCCTCAAGACCGAGATCGGCTGAGCCCCGGCGCGCCGCCGATGTGTCGCAATCCGGCACCGGACGGCGTTCCTTTGAGCATCCCCCTCCCCTGCCTGCGGCGGCCGAGACGATGACCACCCAGACGAGCGCGCTGCGCGAGCTGTTCGAGGAAGTGCTGGCGCTCGATGCGGGGGCGCGCGGCCCGTTCCTCGACGCGCGCATCAAGGATCCCGAGCTGCGCGCGCGGATCGAGCGCATGATCGCCGCCGACGAGGACGACGATCTCGTGCTCGACCGCAGCGTCGATGCGGTCGCGCGCGCGATCGGCGAGTCCGACGAGGTGCCGAGCCTTCCGCCGGGCACGCACATCGGGCCTTTCGAGCTGCTCGAGGTCATCGGCGAAGGCGGCTCGTCGACGGTGTTCCGCGCCGCGCGCACGGTCGACGGCGTGCGCCAGGTCGTCGCACTGAAACTTCTGCGCCGCGGCCTCTATTCGGCCGATGCGCAGCGCCAGTTCCGCCGAGAGCGGCTCGCGCTCGCGCAGCTGCGCCATCCCGGCATCGCGCGCCTGATCGAGGGCGGCGTCAGCGAGGCGGGCCTCGCCTACATCGCGCTCGATCTCGTCGAAGGCGCGCCGATCACCGATCACGCGCGCGAGCGGCGGCTCGATCTGCGCGCGCGCCTCAAGCTCTTCCTGCAGGTCTGCCGCGCCGTCGAGGCCGCTCACCGCGCGCTGATCGTGCATCGCGACCTCAAACCGTCGAACGTGTTCGTCACGCCCGAAGGCGACGTGAAGCTGCTCGACTTCGGCATCGCGAAGCTGCTCGACGCCGACGACGAAACGCAGACGCGCCTGCCCGCGTTCACGCCGGCGTATGCCGCGCCCGAGCAGCGCACCGGCGCACCGATCACGACGGCGACCGACGTGTACGCGCTCGGCGTGCTGCTCGGCGAGCTCGTCACGGGCCAGCGCCTCAACGACGGCTCGTCGCGCTCGCCCTCGGGCCAGGTCGCGGCGAGCACCGAGCCCGGCGTGCTGCCGGCGGCGCCGGCGGTGACGCGGCGCCAGCTGCGCGGCGATCTCGACAACGTCGTGCTGAAGGCGATCGCCGCCGAGCCCGAGCGGCGTTACGTCTCGGCGGGCGCGCTCGCCGACGACATCGAGAACCTGCTCGATCGCCGGCCGGTGTCCGCGCATCCGCCGTCGGCGTGGTATCGCACGCGCAAGTTCGTCGCGCGCCATCGCGGCGGCGTTGCGCTCACGGCGCTTTTCGCGCTCGGCCTCATCGCGGCGCTCGGGCTTGCGTTGTGGCAGGGCCATGTCGCGCGGCGTTCTGCCGAGCGCGCCGATGCGATGCGCGATTTCATGGTCTCGGCGTTCTCGGAGGCCGAGCCGTCGACGCCGCGCGCCGGGCCGCCGAGCATCGCCGAGGTCGTCGAGCAAGCGATCGTCAAGGCGCGCGACGATCCCGGCATGAATCCCGGCGTGCGCAGCGAGCTCGTGTCCGAGCTCGGCGCCGTCTTGAGCGCGCAGGGCCGCGTCGCCGACGCGCGCGAGACGCTGCAGTGGAATTACGACCGCGCCGCGAAGGAGTTCGGCCCCGGCACGAGCGAGATGCAGAAGGCCGGCCTCGAGCTCGCCGACGCGCTCTATCTCGAGGGCGACTACGCGAAGGCGCGCGCGACGGTCGATGCGCTGCTCGCCGAGAACGCCGGCGCGTCGACGGCGCTCGCGGCCGAGATCTACTTCCTTTCGGGTCGCATCGCGACGAAGGAGCACGTGCTCAAGCGCGCGACGGCGGACGCCGACAAGGGCCTCGCGATCGCGCGCACGCGCGACGACGAGCTCGCGCTCGCCAGCGCGCTCGGCGAGTACGGCAACGTCGAGCTGGTCGCCGGCGATACGGCCGGCGCCGAGCGTGCGTGGCTCGAGCGCCTCGCGATCCTCGAGAAGCGACTCGGTGCCGAGCACATCCGCCTCGCCGAGGTGCACGCCGATCTGTCGCGCGCCTATCGGCGCCTTGGCCAGCTCCCCGAAGCCGAGCGGCACATCCGCGCGGCCATCGCGATCGACGAGAAGGTGCTGCCGAAGGACCACTGGAAGCGCGCCAATCACTTGAACGCGCTGATGATGGTGCAGCTCGCGTCGCGCGATTACCGCGGCGCGCTCGCCAGCGCCGAGGAAACGCTGCGCGTCGAGCGCGTCGTCTACGGCGACGGCAATCATCCCGAGGTCGCCAACGACCTCAACTCGGTCGGCATGATGCATGCGCTGCTCGAGGACTTCGCCGCGGCGCGCGAGCCGGTGCGCCAGGCGCTCGCCCAGTCGGTCGCGAGCTACGGCCCGGAGCATTTCGAGACCGCCGTGACGCGCGCGAACTACGGCGTCGTGCTGGCGCGCAGCGGCGACGTCGCCGCCGGCGAGGCCGAGCTCGCGCATGCGATCGCGACGCTCGAGGCGATGAAGGAACCGGACCTCGACGAGCAGGCGGCGACTTGGGAGAAGGTCGCGCGCACCCGCCTCGATCGCGGCGAGGCGGCGGCCGCGCTGCCGGCGATCGACCGCATCGATGCGCTGCTCGCCAAGCTCGACCCGCCCGGCGCGTACTGGGACGGCCGTGCCGGCGCGCTGCGTGCGACGGCGCTCGTCGCGACCGGCGATGCCGCGGGCGCAGCGCGCCTGCTCGACGCGGCGGCGGCGGCGCTGAAGGCGTCGCGCAATCCCGATGCCGTGCTCAGGGTCGAGGTGCCGCTGCTGCAGGCGAACGCGGCGCTCGCGCTCGGCGACACCGAGGCCGCCCGCCGCTTCGCCACCGACGGCCGCGCCGCGCTGGCTGCGCTGCCGAATCCGCCGCAGCGCCTCAACGTCCTCGCGGCGAAGGTCGAGAAGCTCTAGCCGGCGCTGCCGGAACCGTCAGGCACGACCTTTACAAGGCAAAGTGTCGCAGTTTTTCGCGGTCCGCCGTTCTCCTCAGGCAAGGGGTTCGGCGGAGAGGTGTCATGAGGGCATTGGAAGGCTGCACGCGCCTCGTGCTGGCGCGTCTTTTCAGCACGCTTTTCGTTTGTGTTCCGCTCGCTGCGCAAGCGCAGCTCACCGACGTCACGCAGACGACGCCGAACGTGCCGGGCGGCGCGATCGGCAAGTCGCTGACGGACGAAATGGGCACCGGGCGCGGCGACATGTACACCTGGGGCTCGTCGGAGTACCTGATCATGCGCGACCCGGCGCGCGCGATCCGGCGCGGACGCCAGCTGTTCCAGCGCAAGTTCACGCTGGAGGAAGGCCACGGGCCGCGCGTCAATTTCGATTCGACCGGCGACATCATGGCCAATCCCGCGCTCGGCGCGGGCCTGAGCGACAGCTGCGCCTCGTGCCACGGCCGGCCGCGCGGCGGCGCGGGCTTCGGCGGCGACGTCGCGACGCGGCCCGACAGCCGCAACGCGCCGCACCTCTACGGCATCGGCCTGCGCGAGATGCTCGGCGACGAGATGACGGCCGACCTGCGCGCGATCCGCTCGCGGGCCGCGCAGCAGGCCGCGTCGAGCGGCGCGAACGTCACGCTGCCGCTCTCGAGCAAGCGCGTAAGCTTCGGCTCGATCACGGCGCTGCCGGACGGCACGTTCGACACCTCGCAGGTGAAGGGCGTCAATCCCGACCTTCGCGTGCGGCCGTTCTTCGCGGACGGGCGCGAGTTCTCGCTGCGCGCGTTCGCGGTCGGTGCGTTCAACGACGAGATGGGACTGCAGTCGCCCGATCCGGTGCTCTGCCAGGCCAGCGATCCGACGAGCCCGGTGCTGACGTCGAGCCCGTCCGGCATGGTGTTCGATCCCGCGCTCGACACGATCAAGCGCCCGCCGACCTGCGATCCGACCGCCGATCCCGACGGCGACGGCGTCGCCGACGAGATCGATCCCTCGCTGCTCGACTACATGGAGTTCTATCTCCTCAACTACTTCAAGCCCGGCATCGCCCGCACGACCGTGCGCACCCAGCAGGGCGCGGTGCTGATGAGCGCGATCGGCTGCACGAGCTGCCACGTGCAGGCGATGCGCGTCGAGCACGACCGACGCGTCGCCGACGTCGACACGCGCTACGACCCGGTGCGCGGTATCTTCAACAGTCTCTACGCGACGGCGACGACGCTGTTCAACGTCGTCGACGACGGCGATGCGTATCCGCAGCTCGTGCCGCAGGGCGGGCGCTTCGTCGTCGACAACCTCTTCACCGACTTCAAGCGCCACGACGTCGGCCCGCTGTTCTACGAGCGCAACTACGACGGCACCCTGCACACCGAGTTCATGACGCCGCCGCTCTGGGGCATCGGCACGAAGGCCCCGTACGGGCACGACGGACGCAGCGTCACGCTCGAGGACGTGATCCTGCGCCACGGCGGGGAGGCGCTGGCGTCGCGCAACCGCTTCGCGGCGTTCGACGACGACAGCCGGCACAAGATCCTCGAGTTCCTCGGCACGCTGGTGCTGTTCCCGCCCGACGACACGGCGTCGAATCTCAACCCCGGCAATCCCGCCGGCGCGAACCTGCAGGATCCCTCGCAGCACGGCAGCATCGCGCTGTCCGCGCTGTTCCAGATCCCGTCGGAGGGCGGCGAGTAGCCGGAACTTCAGCTGCGCCCTCGGCGCGGGTATCGGCGCGGGCTTGCTGCCTGCGCGGTGCCCGCGTCGACTTTCTGCGTCCACGATGTCGAAAACGGGGTCGATTTAGCGTTACTCGACCGAGGGAACGCGTCGCCCCGCCGCCTGCGCTAACGTAAGGCGGTGGCCGCGTGCCCGCGCGCGCCAGCCACGGGAGCTTTCAGATGATGGATCCGACGCCAACGCTCCGCGAGCTGTTCGAGGCCGCGGTCGCGCTCGCGCCGGGCGAGCGCGCGTCGTTCCTCGCTGCGCGCTGTGCCGATCCCACGAAGCGCGCGGCCGTCGAGCGGCTGCTCGCGGCGGACGACGCGGGCGGTTCGCGCGTGCTCGATCGGCCGCTCGAGCTCCTGCTCGGCCACGTCGGCAGTGGCGGCGACGACGGCGCGGGTCCGCCGTCGGGCTCGCATGTCGGTCCGTTCAAGCTACTCGACAAGCTCGGCGAAGGCGGCTCGTCGATCGTCTATCGCGCCGAGCGCGAGCAGGCCGGCGTGCGCCAGAGCGTCGCGCTGAAGCTGCTGCGCCGCGGTCTCTATTCCGAAGACGAGCGCCGGCGCTTCCGCAGCGAGCGCCACGCGCTCGCCCAGCTTCGCCATCCCGGCATCGCGCGGCTGATCGAGGGCGGCGTCACCGACGCCGGCGTGCCGTACATCGCGCTCGAGCTGATCGACGGCGAGGCGATCACCGAATTCGCGCGGCGGCGGCATCTCGATCTGCGCGCGCGGCTCGCGCTGTTCGTCAGCGTCTGTCGCGCGGTCGAAGCCGCGCATCGCGCGCTGATCGTGCATCGCGATCTCAAGCCGTCGAACGTGATGGTGACGGCCGAAGGCGACGTGAAGCTGCTTGACTTCGGCATCGCCAAGCTGCTCGACGCCGATCCCGACGCGACGCACACGCAGCACGCCGCGCTGACGCCGGCCTATGCCGCGCCCGAGCAGTTCACGCGCGGCGCGATCACGACGGCGACCGACGTCTACGCGCTCGGCGTGCTGCTCGGCGAGCTCGTCACCGGCCGCCGCCGCGAGCCCGGCGACACGCGCACGCCCTCGTCGACGATCGGCGAGGACACCGATCCCGCGATGCTGCCGGCGCCGCCGCGCAGCGCGCGCCGCCTCCTGCGCGGCGACGTCGACAACATCGTCATGAAGGCGACCGCGGTCGAGCCCGAGCGCCGCTACGCGTCGGCCGGCGCGCTCGCCGACGACGTCGAGCGCCATCTCGCCGGCCAGCCGGTTGCCGCGCATCCGCCCTCGACGTGGTATCGCACGCGCAAGTTCGTCGCGCGCCATCGCGGCGGCGTCGCGACGACGGCGGCGTTCCTGCTCGCGATCCTCGCCGCGCTCGGGCTTGCGCTCTGGCAAGCGAACGTCGCGCGGCAGCAGGCGACGCTCGCGCGCGAGCAGGCGGCGCGCGCCGAGGCGGTGCGCGATCTCCTCGTCGGCATCTTCGACGCGGAGATTCCGTCGCGCCCGCGCGGCGAGACGCCGGGCACGGCGGAACTGCTCGAAGCCGGCGCGCAGCACGCGAAGACCGACCTCAACGACACGCCCGCCGTGCAGAGCGATCTCCTGACCGCACTCGGCCGCGTCTACGATCACCTCGCGCAGCCCGAAAAAGGCGTGCCCGTGCTCGACGCCGCCGTCGCCGCGGCGAAGCGCGTCCAGCCGCAGGATCCCGCGCTGCTCGGCGCGGCGCTCAGCGAGCGCGGCGAGGCCGATCTCTCGGCGAACCGCTTCAACGAAGGCCTCGTGCTGATCGAGCAGGCGATCGTGCTGCAGCGGCAGGCCGACCCGAACGGCATGCCGCTGTCGATCTCGCTCGATCGCCGCGCGCTCGCCGAAAGCCAGACCGGCAAGCACGATGCCGCGATCGCCGACTACGAAGCCGCGCTCGCAATCCGGCACAAGCGTCTGCCGCCCGACGACGAGGAAATCCTCAACAGCTTCGATGCGCTCGGCAACGCGTACATCCGCGCCGGCAAGCCCGAGCTCGCGATCGACTACCTCAGGAAGGCGTCCGACGGCGCGCTGAAGAAATTCGGCGAGAAGCACGTCAAGACGGCGCACTACATGAAGAACCTCGGCACTGTTCTCGCGATGCAGCGCCGCTACGCGGAGGCGGTCGCGCTGACCGAGCGCGCGGTGCGCATCGAGATCGAGCTCTATCCGCCCGGCAGCCCCGACGTCTCGAACGGCCTCAACAACCTCGGCAACTACCAGCTGACGCTCGGCCGCCTCAAGGCCGCGCGCGATTCGCTGTCGGACGCGCGCTCGCGCAATCATGGCGCCGGTCTGGACGAGTCGGTGGGACAGACGTTCATCCTCAGCAATCTCGCGCGCGTCGACGAGGCGCTCGGCGATCTTGCGACTTCCTCGCAGCTGCTCGACGAAGCGCTGCGCACCGCGACGAAGGTGCTCGGTGCGGATCACGCGCGCACGGTCACGCTCGGGCTCCAGAATGCGCGCATCGCGTTCCTGCGCGATCCGAAGACGGCGCCGACGCTCCGGAAGATCGCGCAGCCGATCGTCGAGCATCCGGAAAAGCTCGCGCAGTTCCGCACGCGCAGCGCACCCGAGGCCGCGTGGGCGCTCGGTCTCGCCCAGGCGGCGCTCGGCGACGAGACCGCGGCGGGCACGACGTGGCGGCGTGCCGTCGACGCGTTGCCGAAGGATCGTGTCGATCCGCTGACGCTGCCGCTCGTGGCTGCGCTCGCCGAGTTCGAGGCCGCGCACGGCAAACGCTCGGATGCGGCGGCACTGCTCGAGGACTACATCGCGCGCGGCACGCGCGAGCTCGCGCCGACGCACTACGGCATCGGGCTCCTGCATCTCGACCTCGCCGAAAACCTCGCCGACGATCGCACGGCGGCACGTGCCGAGCTCGACGCCGCCGAGGCCGCGTTCGCCGAGCTCCCCGCCGAGCATCCCTGGCGGCGCCGCGCGGCCGCCCTGCGCCAGAAGCTGGGCTGAGCGCCGACGCCGCGCCCGCGGCGTGTCTCAATCGCGACTCCCGCGGCGTTTCTCGAAACAGGCCGCAAACGGCGGCCGGCCTGGCTGGGGAGGCCTCATGAACATGCAGATGCCGCGCGGCGACGCGCGTTTCGTTTCGGTGTTTCGTCTCGGTTTGGCGATCGCCGCCTTCTTCGGCGCAGCCGGCGCATCGGCGGCGATCACGGTGGGTCCGGACTCGGACCCGAACTGCCAGTTCCACGACGTGACCTCGGCGGTGATCGCCGCCGACCAGTCGCCGGGCCTCGACCTCGTGCAGATCTCGGTCGGCACGTACACCGGCGTGTCGACGATCCAGCTGACCAGCGGCGACGACCTCATCGTCGAAGGCGGCTATGCGAGCTGCACCGCCGGCGTCTCGAGCGGCACCTCGACGCTCGATGCGAACGGCGCGGTGATCCACGGCTCGATCTTCGAGCACCTCGGCGCGGGCAAGCTCACGCTGCGCCATCTCGTGCTGCAGAACGGCGACGCGGGCGCCGGCGGCGGCGTCGACTCGCAGGGCAGCGGCGCGCTGGTCATGTCCGACGTCAGCTTCTTCAACAACTATGCCGACCTCGGCGGCGGCCTCTTCGTCATCGGCTCGCCGACCGCGCACAAGCAGGTCACGCTGATCGGCGCCAAGTTCAACAGCAACGTCGCGCGCGGCGACGGCGGCGGCATCTACGCGCTCTATGCCGACATCACGATCGACAGCGCGCGCGAAAGCTACTTCCTCGGCAACTTCGCCAACGGCACGTTGAGCAACGGCGACGGCGGC
>DATFRS010000023.1:0-2854 GCA_035263065.1 Rhodanobacteraceae bacterium | reverse complement strand
GGGATCGCTATCGAAGTTGTGGGCGGAGAGTACGAAGGCGACATAAGTGATTTCGAGGACGCGAGTTGACAGCGCTACGCCACTTTGCGAAATCCTAGCGACACCAGCAAATCATTCGCCGCCCTTAGCCGCTCAGCCGTTCCTTCCAACGGCATCTTCAACTTCAACTTATCCTGCCCATCCAGCGCATACACCCGCGGCTGCGCCTGAATCATCTTGATGATCGTCAGCGGCTCAACGTTCGGCTGCGCGCGGAAGATCACGCGCCCGCCGTTCGCGCCGAGCTCCAGCTTGCGGATGCCCAGCGTCGTCGCGGCGAGCTTGAGCTGCGTCACCGCAAACAGATTCTTGACCGCATCCGGCAGCAGCCCGAACCGATCGATCATCTCGACCTGCAGCTCGCGCAGCTCCTCCTCGTCGCGCGCGCTCGCGATGCGCTTGTAGAGCGTCAGGCGCGCGTTGATGTCGGGCAGGTAATCGTCCGGAATCAGTGCCGGCAGGTGCAGCTCGATCTCGGCTTCGTGCTCGCTGGTGAGCTCGAAGTCCGGCACCTTGCCGCTCTTCAGCGCGCGCACGGCGCGGTCGAGCATCTCGGTGTAGAGCGAGAAGCCGACCTGCTCGATCTGGCCGGACTGCTCCTCGCCGAGCAGCTCGCCGGCGCCGCGGATTTCGAGATCGTGCGTCGCGAGCGTGAAGCCGGCGCCGAGCTCTTCGAGCGAGGCGAGCGCTTCGAGGCGCTTCTCGGCATCGGCGGTGATGACGCGGCGATCGGGCACGACGAGATACGCATACGCGCGATGGTGCGATCGCCCGACGCGGCCGCGCAGCTGATGCAGCTGCGCAAGGCCAAACCGGTCGGCGCGGTTGACGACGATCGTGTTCGCGCTCGGCACGTCAATGCCGGATTCGATGATCGTCGTGCAGACGAGCACGTTGAAGCGCTGGCGGTAGAAATCGAGCATGACCTGCTCGAGCTCGCGCTCGGGCATCTGGCCGTGCGCAATGCGCAGGCGCGCCTCGGGCACGAGCTCGCCGAGCTCGCGCGCGGTCTTCTCGATCGTGTCGACTTCGTTGTGCAGGAAATAGACCTGGCCGCCGCGCGCGAGCTCGCGCTGGAACGCTTCGCGAACCAGCACGGGATCGTACGTGCCGATGAACGTCTTGACGGCGAGGCGGTGCTGGGGCGGCGTCGCGATGATCGAGAGATCGCGCAGGCCCGCCATCGCCATGTTCAGCGTGCGCGGAATCGGCGTCGCGGTGAGCGTGAGCAGATCGACTTCGGCGCGGAGCTTCTTGAGCTGCTCCTTCTGCCGCACGCCGAAGCGCTGTTCCTCGTCGACGATGACGAGGCCGAGATCCTTGAAGCGCACATCCGGCTGCAGCAGCTTGTGCGTGCCGATCATGACGTCGATCTGGCCGTCGGCGAGCTTCTTCAGCGCGGCGTCGGTTTCCTTCTTCGACTTGAAGCGCGACAGCACGTCGACGCGGATCGGCCAGTCGGCGAAGCGGTCGCGGAAATTCTGGTAGTGCTGCTGCGCGAGCAGCGTGGTCGGCACGAGCACAGCGACCTGCTTGCCGGCCGTGGCGGCGACGAATGCGGCGCGCAGCGCGACTTCGGTCTTGCCGAAGCCGACGTCGCCGCAGACGACGCGGTCCATCGGCTTCGGCGAGCCGAGATCGGCGATGACCGCCGCGATCGCCTGTTCCTGGTCGGGCGTCTCCTCGAACGGGAACGCCGAGGCGAACTGCTCGGCCATCGGCATGTCGACGGCGAGCGCGGTGCCTTGCCGCGCTTCGCGCTGCGCGTAGATCGCGAGGAGTTCCGCGGCGACGTCGCGCACCTTCTGCGCGGCCTTGCGCTTGGCGCGCTCCCACGCGTCGCCGCCGAGCGAGTGCAATGGCGCGAGCTCCGGCGCAGCGCCGGTGTAGCGGCCGACGAGATGGAGCTGCGAGACCGGCACGTAGAGCTTGTCGCCCTTCGTGTATTCGATCGCGAGGAACTCGCCGCCCTGGCCGCCGATGTCGAGCTTCAGCAGGCCCTGGTAACGCCCGACACCGTGATCGATGTGCACGATCGGCGCGCCGATCGCGAGCTCGCCGAGGTCGCGGATGATCGTTTCGGGATCGCGCGCGGCGCGCTTGCGGCGGCGCGATTGCTGGGCGCGTTCGCCGAGGAGCTCGCGTTCGGTTAAGACGGTGATCGCGGGATCGGTTAGAGCGAAGCCAGTTTCGATCGAGGCGACGGTGATCGCGAAGCGCACCTCCCCGTCACCCCGCACCTCTTCGTCATCCCCGCGAAAGCGGGGACCTAGCGCCTCCGCTCCAGCCGCCGAAGGCGCTGGGTCCCCGCTTTCGCGGGGATGACGGAGGAAATCAGCCCACGACGCCACCACCGTCGGCGCCAGATGCGCATTCGCCAGCAACTCCAGCAACGCCTCGCGCCGTCCCGCCGAATCCGCCGTGATCAGCACCCGCCCCGGATACGCCGCAACGAACCGCTTCAACTCATCCGCCGGCGCCTCGTTCTTCCGATTGATCGGCAAACTCGGCGCCGGCTGCGTGCCGAGATCGACCGCATGCTCATGGGCACGCCCGGCCGAAGGCCGCTCGATATTCCCTTCTCCCGCTTGCGGGAGAAGGTGGCGCGAAGCGCCGGATGAGGGTTGCCTTGCAACGACATCGACGCGCACCTGCGCATTCAACTTCTCGCGCAACTGCTGCGTCGACAGATACAGCTCCGCAACCGGCAGGATCGGCCGTTCGACATCATGCGACCGCTGCTCGTACCGCTCGCTCGCCTGCATCCAGAAATGATCGGCCGCATCGAGCACGCCTTCGCCGAGCACGAACAGCG
>DATFRS010000022.1:0-9646 GCA_035263065.1 Rhodanobacteraceae bacterium | reverse complement strand
GATGAATGTGCCGGGTTGCGTGTGGCCGGGCGCCGACCGGCGCGCGGGTCGCGCGATGCCGAAGTCCATCAGCTTCGCGTTGCCGTTCGCTTCGAGGATCAGGTTTTCGGGCTTGATGTCGCGATGGAGCACGCCGACCTCGTGCGCGGCCGCCAATCCGGCCGAAAGCTGGCGCGCGATGCGCAACGCGGCCGAATACGGCACGCGCTTGGCTTCACCCAGGAGATAGCGCAAGGTCAGTCCGCGCACGTATTCCATCGAGATGTACGGGCGACCGTCGACTTCACCGAAATCGAACGTGCGCAGCACGTTCGGATGCGTGATCTTGCGCGCGAGCTTGATCTCGCTCTTCAGGCGATCGAGCTGTTCGGCATCGAGCAGCACGCCCGGCCGCAGCATCTTCAGCGCGACGATGTCGTCGAGCTCGAGATCGTGCGCCTTGTAGACGACGCCCATGCCGCCGGCGCCGAGCGAGGAGATGATCCGGTAGCGCCCGCCGAGCGTCGTGCCGGGCGCAAGCTCGCCCTGCTCCGCCGCCGACGGCGCGGCCGCGGGGCGCGCGCGCACGATCGTCGTCGCCGCGTCGGCCGACAGCGACGGCAGCGCGCTCGACGCGAGTGCGTAGTAACGCTTGCCGCTGAACGCGCCGGCCGCCACGACGAGCGCATCCGGCGCGAGCAGCGTCTTCAGCGTATCGCCGGCGCCGCGCGTCATGAGGAGCTGCGCGGGCGCCGCGTCGCACAGCAGGCGATCGATCTGCGCGGTCGCAGCGCCGAGCACGACGCTGTCGCTCGCCGCGCCGCCGATGCAGACGACTTCGCTCTCCGCGAGCGCGCCGCACGGCGCCGGCACGCGTGCCTGCGCGCTGTCGTCGACGATCGTCGCCCAGGCGCGCGCCGCATCGCGCAGGCGTTTCGGTCCGCTGAATGCGATCTGCCAGCGCGCGCCGCCGGCCGTGCCGAGGTCGCCGCCGTGTGCGGTCGCGACGGTCTGCAGCAAGCCACGCACGCCGGCAATGTCGGTCGCGAGCAGAGCCGGCGGTCGCGCCGTGTCGGTCGTGCCGAGCAGATGCCGGAACTCGACGCCGAGCAGCGCGATCGTGTCGCGGCGCGGCGGTTCGGGTGCCGGTGCGCGCTGGGCGGGCTTCGCCGCGGGGAGATTTTCGGCGGTCGGCTCGGGGAGATAGCGCGCGAGATGGCCGACGTAGCCTTCGATGTCGCTCTTCTCGCGCAGGTCCGACAGCAGCGTGTCGAACGCGCGGGCAAGACGACCGAGCGCATCGCTGCCGCCCGTACCGATGCGCGTGCGGTAATCGCCGGCCGCGGCGGACTCCGCCGCCTGCGCCATCGTTCCGATCGGTCGCAGGATGCGCCGCGCGAGAACGAACGACAGCAGCAGCGCGACCGCGAGCGACGCGAGGCCGGCGAGGATGACCCAGTTGAGGATCGCCGTGTAGCTCCCGACGATCTGGTCGCTCGAGCTCAGCACCGCGACGGTGCCGAGCTGCGGCTCGTCCGCCGCCGCGGTCGGCGCGAAGTGCGCGACCCAGTCCTGGCCCGCCAGCGGCAGCGGCACGTGATCGAGCACCTTGCCCGACTGCACGGCCGGCGTGAGCTCGGCCTTGCGCGCGGCGAGCACCTGCTTCAGCTCCGCGGTCTTCGGCGCGTCGAACGAGCTCGCGACGAGCGCCGCGCCGTCGTCGCGCGGCAGCAGGAACGCGATCTGCGCGCCGCTGACCTGCGCGACCGATTTCGATAGCTCGTCGTCGACCGCTAGCGCGACGAGCAGGAAGCCGACGAGGTCCTGATCCTGCGCGAGCGGAATCACCGCGGCCTGGAACAGCTTGTCGCCCTGGCGCCAGTAGCCGCTGAACGGCGCGGCGTCGCGGATCGCCGGCGCGACCAGCGGATCCTTCGCGAGCGTCGCCTTGAACGCCTCGGTCTCGTCGGTGCGCGCGAGCACCTCGCCGCGCGCGTCGAGCAGGATCGCGAGGTCGAGGCCGAAATCCTTCTGCCGCTCGCCGAGGAGGTCGCGCATCGAGCTCGTGTCCGGCGTCGCGTCGCCGCCGAGGCCCGGCAAGTTGCTCGATCCCGCCGCATCGGCGATGTACTTGACGAAGCCGGCGTCGGCCGCGATCAGTCGCGCAGCGAGCTGCAGCGTTTCGAGCCTGCGCTGCTCGAATTCGCGCTGCACGGCCGCGCTCGTCGTCAGCGCCTTGCCGATCGCCTGCTCGGCGATGCGCCGGCCTTGAAGATACGTGACGAGCACCGCCGCGCCGACCGCGAACACGATCAGCAACGCCGTCCCGAGGAAGAGTCGCAGCGCGAGAGGAATGGTGAATCCGCGCTGCCGCGAACGATCAGTAATCCCCATTCGCGCTCCGTCCGTAGGGCTTGCCGAACTTGTTCATGTGCTGCGGGATGCGGCGCTGGTTCAGATCCAGCGTGACGTCGACCGCGGCGGTCTCGCCCGGCACGGCTTCCTCGTGCCACGGCGTCGCGCGGTCGTGCCAGATGACGAGATCGCCCTTCCCTTTCGGCAGATCGGCGAACCTGAAACGGCCGTCCGCGCCCGGCCGCGTGAAGTACGGCGTGTCGAGCACGAGGATGTGGCCGACCATCGAATGGTGCACGTTGCAATAGACGCGCACGTAGCCCGCATGGCTGAACGTCACCGTCTGCGCCTCCCCGGCGCCGTAGAGACCGACGTCGAATGCGTTGTCTTTCGACGTCGAGAACGCGTTGTGCAGGATCGGGTCCTGGTTCGGGAAGCGCACCTGGCTTCCGACGACGACCGGCAGGATGCGCGGCACGAACTGCTTGCGCTGCGTCGACATCTCGAACGGCGTCGGCGGCGCCTTGACCGCGGCCGGCGCCGCGGGGCGGAAATAGACGACGACCTCGGCCGCTTCCTCGGGCCGGAGCGGCTTGCCGTCGACCATGAGGTCCACGTGGCCTTCGAGTCCCGCTGCCGCCGCGATGCAGGGCGCCCACAACAGCGCCAGTGCGAGTCTGCGCATCGAAAAGGCTCCTCCTCCGGCCCGATCATACCGCCAGTGCGCACATTTCGCGTTGTGACCGGATTCGACGCAATGCGCTCCGCCGCCGGTCGGAGGCGGCCGCTTGGAATCGACGCCGATAGTTGACTTTGTCAACTATTGGCGCGAGCATCGCGGACGCCATGCTCGCCCGCCAGATCGAAGCCGCCCGCCGCTTCAACCGCTTCTACACGCAGCGCATCGGCGTGCTCGACGAAGGGCTGCTCGACAGCCCGTTCTCGCTGACCGAAGTGCGCGTCATGTACGAGCTCGCGCACCGGCGCGGCGTCGGCGCGGCGGAGCTCGGTCGCGATCTCGGGCTCGACAAGGGCTATCTGAGCCGCATCCTCAAGCGCTTCCGCGCCAAGGGCTGGCTCGCGCGCGCCGTCGCCGACGACGACGGCCGCCGCCATGTGCTCGCGCTCACCGCGCCCGGCCGCCGCGCGTTCGCGCCGCTCGAAAAGCGCTCGCAGCAGCAGATGCGGGCGATGCTGGCGCCGCTCGCTTCGCCGCAGCGGCAGCGCGTGCTCGATGCGATGCGCACGATCGAGCACGATCTCGCCGGCGCCGTCGAAACCTCGCCGATCACGCTGCGCGGCCATCGCCCCGGCGACATCGGCTGGGTCGTGCAGCGCCACGGCGAGATCTACTGGCGCGAGTACGGCTGGGACGAGGACTTCGAGGCGCTCGTCGCCGACATCGCCGCGAAATTCGTCCGCGACTTCGATCCGGCGCGCGAGCGCTGCTGGATCGCCGAGCGCGACGGCGTCAGGCTCGGCTGCATCTTCCTCGTCGCGCAGGACAAGTCGACTGCGAAGCTCCGCATGCTGCTCGTCGAGCCCGAGGCGCGCGGCACCGGGCTCGGCCAGCGGCTCATCGACGAATGCCTTGCGTTCGCGCGCAGCGCCGGCTATCGACGCGTCGCGCTGTGGACGCAGTCGAACCTCGACGCCGCGCGGCATCTCTACCTGAAGGCGGGCTTTCGCCGCACCGCGCAGGAATCGCACGTGAGCTTCGGCAAGGATCTCGTCGCCGAGACCTGGAGCCTCAGGCTCTAGCGCGGCCACTCCTCGCGCTTGCGGCCGAAGATGATTCGCGCGTGCCGCTGGTACGTCCAGTACGACCACGCCCAGTTGATCAGCACGATGAGCCGGTTGCGGAAACCGATCAGGAAGAACACGTGCGCGATCAGCCAGAACCACCAGGCGATCAGGCCCGACATGTGGAAGCCGCGCAGGTCGACGACCGCGGCCATGCGCCCGATCGTCGCGAGGTTGCCGTAGTCGTGGTAGCGGAATGGCTTCGACGGTTTTCCGGCCAGGCGATCGCGAATGACGCCCGCGACGTAGTGGCCCATCTGCTTTGCGGCGGGCGCGACGCCGGGCACGGGCTTGCCGTCCTGCGTGACCGTCGCGAGATCGCCGACGACGAAGACCTCGGGATGGCCTTTCACCGACAGGTCCGGCTCGACCGGCACGCGGCCCGCGCGGTCGCATTCGCTGCTGAGCTGGCGTCCCAGCGGCGAGGCGGCGACACCGGCGGCCCACAACACCGTGCGCGTCGCGATGTTTTTCCCGCCGAGCGTGATCGAACCGTCGTCGACCGCCGTCACGGCTTCGCCGAGATGCACCTCGACACCGAGCTTCTCGAGCTGCCGCTGCGCCTTGCGCGACAGCGCCTCCGGCATCGACGGCAGCACGCGCGGGCCCGCTTCGACGAGATGGATGTGCGCCCGCTTGGGATCGATGTGGCGGAACTCGCGGTATAGCGTGTGACGCGCGATCTCGGCGAGCGTGCCGGCGAGCTCGACGCCGGTCGGTCCGGCGCCGATCACGACGAAGTTGAGCCAGGCTTCGCGCGCCGCTGCATCGGTTTCGCGCTCGGCGACCTCGAACGCTTCGAGCACCTTGCGCCGCACGACGAACGCGTCGTCGAGCGTCTTCAGGCCCGGCGCGTTCCTCGACCATTCGTCGTGACCGAAATACGTGTGCGTCGCGCCGGTCGCGACGATCAGGAAATCGTAGGCCATCGTGCCGCCGTCGAGCGCGACGCGGCGGTTCGCGACGTCGATGCTCTGCACTTCGTCGAGCCGGACTTCGGCGTTCTCCTGGAGGCGCAGGAGATGACGCAGCGGCGCCGCGATGTCGGGCGCGGACAGGCCCGCCGTCGCAACCTGGTACAGCAGCGGCTGGAACAGGTGATGGTTCGAGCGATCGACGACGGTCACGCATACGGGCGCATGCGCCAGCGATCGCGCCGCCCAGAGGCCGCCGAAACCGCCGCCGAGGATCACGACATGAGGCTCGTCCGCATGGGGCATCGATCCGTTCCTCCTCGACGCATTGTCCACGATCGCATGCGTCGCGTGTGCGTATGGCAAGATGCGGCCATGCCCGCGCGCAGCAAGCCCGGCTTCGTCGAGCCTATTGCCCTTGCACGAAAGCCGTCCCGGATCCGCGCCGGCACCGGCGGCTGGACCTATGCGCCATGGCGCAGCAACTTCTATCCCGCGGGCCTCGCGCAGAAGCGCGAGCTCGAATATGCGAGCCGTCACCTGACGACGATCGAGGTCAACGGCACCTACTACGGCGCGCAGAAGCCCGCGAGCTACGCGTCGTGGCGCGCGCAGACGCCCGACGGCTTCGTCTTCGCGCTGAAGGCGCCGCGCTACGCGACCGAGCGCGGCGAGCTCGCGACAGCCGGCAAGACGATCAATGGCTTCGTCTTCGGCGGGCTCGCCGAGCTCGGCGACCGCCTCGGTCCGATCAACTGGCAGTTCTCGCCGACCAAGGCGTTCGACGCCGACGACTTCGCGGCATTCCTCGATCTGCTGCCTCGCGATCTCAACGGCCACGCGATGCGGCACGTCGTCGAGGTGCGCCACGCGAGTTTCGCCTGCGCGGCGTTCGTCGATCTCGCGAGAAAGCACCGCGTCGCGACCGTCTTCACCGATTCGGACGAGTATCCGTCGTTCGCCGACGCGACCGGCGATTTCGTCTACGCACGGCTGATGCGCGCCGAAGCATCGAATCCGACCGGCTACGCGACGCCGGCGCTCGACGCATGGGCGCGCCGCGCGCGCGAGTGGAGCGACGGCGGCGAGCCGGCCGATCTGCCGCGCGTGCAGCCGGCGCCCGCGGCGGCGGGCGCACGCGACGTCTTCGTGTACTTCATCAACGGCGCCAAGGAACGTGCGCCGGCCGCGGCGATGGCGCTGATCGAGCGCGTCGCGTCCTAAAGCGCCTGGATCGGGTTGTCGGCGTAGCAGGCTTCGAGCAGCGCGACGAGCTTCGGATCGACGGCGAGCTCGACGCCGTCGATCGACGCGACGGGCAGCGCGATGCACGACGTGTTGCAGAGGAACGCCGAGCGGAAGAGGCCGACGTCTGCGAGCGCCACGCGGCGCGACGCCGTCGCAATCCCGCGGCCACGCAGCGCCTTCTGCAGCAGCTGCATCGTGATGCCGGCGAGCGCGGGCGCGTCGGGCCATACGATGCCGTCGCCGTCGAAGAAGCCGATGTTCCACACCGACGCCTCCGAGAGCGCACCCGTCGGATCGACGAACAGGGCGTCGTCGAAGCCGTCGAGCTGCGCGATCCGCCGCTGGTTGAACAGGCCGAACGTCGCGACGTGCTTGATGTGCGGCAGCTCGCGCTGGTAGCGCACCGACTGGAGGTGCACCGGCTTCGTCGCGGGCTTGCGCGGCGGGCCGAGCGTGGTCAGCACGTCGGGCTTCGCGGGCGTCGCGGGATGATCGAGCTTGAGCGCGCGCGAGAACACGTTGACGCGCAGCGATGCGTCGGCGTGATGCGCGACCGCGTTGCGCATGTAGGCGCGCACGGCGTCGAGATCGAGCGCCGTGCCGAACAGCTCGCGCGTCGCGGCATCGAGCCGCGCGAGATGCAGGTCGAGTCCCGGCACGCCGCCACCCAGCACCTGCATCGAGCTGAAGTGCCCGTAGGCGAGCAGCGCGACCGTGCTCAGCGCTTCGATGCCCGCGGGCTCGCCGTTGAGCTCGCAACGCACGTCCGTCGGCGTGGCCTGGTGTGTCGTGTCCGTCACAGAATGCGTCCGTTTTGGGGGATTTTCCCGTTCGCGCATGGGTCGTCCCCCGATGCGCGTGCGGCTTGCTTTTCCTAACCTGACCTCACCCGAAAACAACTGCGCTTTCCGTACTCACACCGCCTGCAAACGGTGCGGAAGTCAGGGGGAATCGGGACAGCCCGTAGCGTGGCGTTCGACAAGGCACTCGGCGGTCCCTTTCGAACACGACGCTGCGGGCCTCTTATTTTCGGCCCTCCGCACGGATCGCGGAAGCTCCAGAAGGGCCCGAGGCCGATCCGTGCGCAAGGCCGAACCTTCGCACGGATCGCGCCTCACCTCGATCCCCAGCGAACTCAACTGCGGCTGTCATGGCGCCGCAAGCGCGCGTGAGCGAAACTCCGGCGACACCCCTGCCGAGGATTCACCATGAGCTACGTCGACGGCTTCGTCTGTCCCGTCCCGCGCAAGAACCTCGCGGCCTACAAGAAGATGGCGCGCCGCGCCGGCAAGATCTGGCTCGAGCACGGCGCGATCGAATACCACGAGACCGTCGCCGACGACGTCAAGCCCGGCAAGGTCACCTCGTTCCCGCAGGCGGTCAAGCTGAAGCCCGACGAGGTCGTCGTGTTCTCGTGGATCGTCTACAAGACGAAGGCCGACCGCAATCGCGCGAACAAGAAGGTCATGGCCGACAAGCGGCTCGCCGAGTTCATGGACCCGAAGAAGCTGCCGTTCGACGGCATGCGCATGTTCTGGGGCGGGTTCAAGCCGATCGTGACGCTGTAGGTCCGGCTACCTGCGGACTCGCTTTCCGGCGCTGAGATGGACGAGACCCTTGTCGCGCCTGCCCACGGCGACGACGGTCACCAGAACCACGCGCTCGTCGACCTGGTAGACGAGGCGGTAACCGGCTGCGCGCAGCTTGATCTTGTAGAAGTCGGTCATGGCGTGCAGCCGCGCGGAGGGTACGTGCGGAGCGAGCAAACGCTCCGCGAGCTTGGCCTTGAACTGGTCGCGAATCTGCGGCGCGAGCTTGCGCCACTCCTTCAACGCCGATTCGAGGAACGCAAGCTCATAAGTCATCGAGCACGACCTTGATGCGCCGCTCCTTCGCGCGCGCTCTCACGAGCTCGGCGAGCTCGAGGTCTTCGAGGCGTTCCATCAGGCGCTGATACGTCGCCGCCGGAACCAGGTACGCCGACGGCTTGTTGTGGACCAGCACGGCGACCGGCGCATCGTCCGCGGCTTCGATCACGGCGCTCGGATTGCGCTTCAGCTCGGTGATGCTGACACTGGCGTCGGACAGGATCGCTTCCATATTCGGCTCCTTTTTCGGAGCCAAATATAGCACAACACCAGCTAGGCCATCGGCAGCTTCAGGCCCTGCTCTCTTGCGCACGCCTGCGCGACCTCGTAGCCGGCATCGGCGTGCCGCATCACGCCGGTGCCGGGATCGTTCCACAGCACGCGCGCGAGCCGCTGGTCCGCGTCGGCGCTGCCGTCGCAGACGATGACGACGCCGGCGTGCTGCGAATACCCCATGCCGACGCCGCCGCCGTGATGGAACGACACCCACGTCGCGCCGCCGGCGGTGTTGAGGAGCGCGTTGAGGATCGGCCAGTCAGACACGGCATCGCTGCCGTCCTTCATCGCTTCGGTCTCGCGATTCGGTGAGGCGACCGAACCCGAATCGAGATGATCGCGGCCGATCACGATCGGCGCCTTGAGCTCGCCGTTGCGCACCATCTCGTTGAACGCGAGCCCGAGCTTGTGCCTCTGGCCCAACCCGACCCAGCAGATGCGCGCCGGCAGGCCCTGGAAGCTGATGCGCTGCTCGGCCATGTCGAGCCAGCGGTGCAGGTGCGGATCGTCGGGGATCAGCTCCTTCACCTTGCGATCGGTCTTGTAGATGTCGTCGGGATCGCCCGACAGCGCGACCCAGCGGAACGGCCCGATGCCGCGGCAGAACAGCGGGCGCACGTACGCCGGCACGAAGCCCGGGAAGTCGAACGCGTTCGCGCAGCCTTCGTCCTTCGCCATCTGGCGGATGTTGTTGCCGTAGTCGAACGTCGGCACGCCCATCTTCCGGAACGCGAGCATCGCCTCGACGTGCACGCGCATCGATTTCTTCGCCGCATCGCGCGTGCCGTTCGGATCGCTCTTGCGGCGCTCGAACCATTGCTCGACCGTCCAGCCGAGCGGCAGATAGCCGTTGACCGGATCATGCGCGCTCGTCTGGTCGGTGACGGCATCGGGCTTCACGCCGCGGCGCACGAGTTCCGGCAGGATCTCCGCCGCGTTGCCGAGCAGCGCGATCGACTTCGCCTCGCCCGCCTTCGTGTACTTCGCGATGCGCGCGAGCGCGTCGTCGAGGTCGGTCGCCTGCTCGTCGACGTAGCGCGTACGAAGGCGCATGTCGATGCGGCTCTGCTGGCATTCGATGTTGAGCGACGATGCGCCGGCGAGGCTCGCCGCGAGCGGCTGCGCGCCGCCCATGCCGCCGAGACCCGCCGTGAGAACCCATTTTCCCCTGAGATCTCCTTCGTAGTGCCGCGATCCTACCTC
>DATFRS010000021.1:0-23416 GCA_035263065.1 Rhodanobacteraceae bacterium | reverse complement strand
AGCGCGCCGCCGCCGGTCAGCACGATGCCGCGCTCGGCGACGTCGGAGCAGAGCTCCGGCGGCGTCTGCTCGAGCGCGCTCTTGACCGCGCTCACGATGCCCGACAGGGGCTCGTGCAGCGCTTCGAGGATCTCGTTCGAGTTGACCGAGAACATGCGCGGCACGCCCTCGGCGAGGTTGCGGCCCGAGACCTCGATCTCGCGGACCTCGGCCTGCGGGTAGGCGCAGCCGATGTCCATCTTGATGCGCTCGGCCGTCGACTCGCCGATCAGCGTGCCGTGGTTGCGGCGCACGTAGTTGATGATCGCCTCGTCGAAGCGGTCGCCGCCGATGCGGACCGACTGCGCGTAGACGATGCCGTTCAGCGAGATCACGGCGACCTCGGACGTGCCGCCGCCGATGTCGAGCACCATCGAGCCCCGCGCCTCGTGCACCGGGATGCCGGCGCCGATCGCCGCGGCCATCGGCTCCTCGATGAGATAGACGTCGCGGGCGCCCGCCGACTCGGCCGACTCCTTGATCGCGCGGCGCTCGACCTGCGTCGAGCCGCACGGCACGCAGACCAGCACGCGCGGGCTCGGCCGGAACAGCCGCGAACGGTGCACCTTCTTGATGAACTGCTTCAGCATCTCCTCGGTCATCGTGAAGTCGGCGATGACGCCGTCCTTCATCGGCCGGATCGTCACGATCGCCGAGGGCGTGCGGCCGAGCATGCGCTTGGCGTCGCCGCCGACCGCCGCGACCGAACGCGGGCCGCCCGGGCCGCGGTCCTGGCGGATGGCCACGACCGAGGGTTCGTTGAGCACGATGCCCTGTCCGCGGACGTAGATCAGCGTGTTGGCGGTGCCGAGATCGATCGAGAGATCGTTGGAGAAGAGTCCGCGTAAACCTTTGAACATGCGAGGCAGCGAGCCTTATTCGTTGGTGTTGCAAAAAGGGCGCGCCAGTCTAGTCGCGGGACCCTCGCCGGGCAAGGACGAGACCGGCAAAAATGCCTGCGCCGACACGCATTTCCGCAATTTCCCTAGGCTCCGCCGAGGTCCCGCCGGGGCGAATCTGCGACAATCGCGCGCCGCCGGCCGCCCGGCGACCCCTTCCCCACGGAACGATCGATGTCTGCACTGATCTGCGGCTCGCTGGCCTACGACACCATCATGGTGTTCCAGGACCAGTTCAAGAACCACATCCTGCCCGACAAGGTGCACGTCCTGAACGTGTCGTTCCTGGTGCCGCGCATGCGCCGCGAGTTCGGCGGCTGCGCGGGCAACATCGCGTACAACCTGAAGCTCCTCGGCGCCGATCCGCTGCCGATGGCGACCGTCGGCCAGGACTTCGCGCCGTACCGCGAGCACTTCACGCGCAACGGCATCCGGCTCGACTACGTCAAGGAGCTCGAGGATCTCTACACCGCACAGGCGTTCATCACGACCGACCTCGACGACAACCAGATCACCGCGTTCCATCCCGGCGCGATGATGCGCTCGTTCGAGAACCACGTGCGCGACGTCGCCGAGGCGAGCTTCGGCATCGTCGCGCCGGACGGCCGCGACGCGATGCTGCAGCACGTCGAGGAATTCGCGGCGCGCAAGATTCCCTTCATCTTCGATCCTGGCCAGGCGATGCCGCTCTTCTCCGGCGAGGAGTTCCGCGCATTCATCGACAAGGCCGACTACGTCACCGTCAACGACTACGAGTCGAACCTGCTCCAGCGCAACACCGGCTGGTCGGCGGAAGAGATCACGCGCCGCGTCAAGGCGTACATCGTCACGCGCGGACCGAAAGGCTCGCTGATCCACACGACGAAGGAAACGTTCGAGATTCCGCCGGCGCACGAGCGCCGCGTGTCCGATCCGACCGGCTGCGGCGACGCCTATCGCGCCGGCCTCATCTTCTCGATCATGCGCGGCATGGACTGGTCGACCGTCGGCCGCGTCGCCTCGCTGATGGGCGCGCTCAAGGTCGAGCATCCCGGTACGCAGAACCAGCGCTTCACGTACGATGAGTTCGCCGATCAGTTCCGGCAGCAGTTCGGCTATGCGCTGGATTGAGGTCGCGACGCGAAATACACCGCGTCATTCCCGCGGAATATCTGAGGAAATCCCGATGCACATGTCGCGTTTCGCCGCCCTCGCCCTCGCCGCGCTCGTTCCGCTCATCGCCTGCGCGCAGGCGATTCCGACCGTCGAGCTCAAGGGCCAGCGCTACAGGATCGAGATCGCCGAGGACGACGCCTCGCGCGCGCACGGGCTCATGGACCGCACGCACATGGACGACGACCACGGCATGCTGTTCGTGTTCCAGGACGACGCGCCGCGCGCGTTCTGGATGAAGAACACGAAGATCCCGCTCGACATGCTCTATTTCGATGCCGACCGCAGGCTGGTCAGCGTGCAGCACAACGTGCCGCCGTGCGTCGCCGATCCCTGCCCCGCCTATTCGAGCGGCGCGCCGGCGCGCTACGTGCTGGAGCTCAACGCAGGTCAGGCCGAGAAGCTCGGCGTCTCGTCGGGCGACGAGCTGATCGTGCACCGCTGAATCTCGTCTTCGCCGACTTCGACCGGCAGCGCGGCAGTGTGCTCGCCCAGCGCATGCCAGCAATCGAGCCCGCAGCGATACGGCACGAGCAGACCCATCGCGGCTTCTGGAATCAAATCGTCTTCGACCGGAACGAATACACGCACGACGCGAACCTCTTGCTGAGACTGGAGGAGAATTCCACCAGTGCGTAGTGCAACCGCGATGACGTGAACGGGCGCGTAAGCGGGCAGCGTGTGGCACATCGCTGCGTTCATCGCGGAGTCGAAATCGTCAACGATTCGACAAGGAACAGCGGAAGGATCAGCCGATCTCGACCATCTCGAAGTCGGACTTGGTGACGCCGCAGTCGGGGCACGTCCACGTTTCGGGCACGTCTTCCCAGCGCGTGCCGGCGGCGATGCCGTCCTGCGGCCAGCCTTCCGCCTCGTTGTAGATGAAGCCGCAGACGACGCACATGAAGGTGCGGTACTTCACGCCATCCGGAGCGGTGGCCAGGGCCTCGGACATTCGGGGACGGGATCGGGGATGGAGCGCAATTGTCGCAGCGCAGCGCCGCCGGGCCAAGCGGCGTGCTGCCGCAGGGCTCAGCCGCCGAATCCGTCCGCGAAAATGCGATCGCCGCGGGCGGCGACGCCGGCGCGCAGATAGCTGCCGCGACCGGTCGGCCAGAGCGTGTGCGCGCCCTCTGTGCCCGGCAGGTCGAAGGCGACGACGCCCGCATCGACCGTGTCGACGATGGCTTCGAGCTCGCCGTCGCCGTCGATGTCGGCGAGCGTCGGCGCGGCGAGCCCGCCGCTCCAGGTGCCGCCCCGCGGCGCCGGCAGGTCGACCGCGAAGAGCTGCTGGCCGAGCGCGTTCAACACGAAGAGCTTGCCCGACTGGCCGTTGTCGTTCTCGCCCCAGCTCGCGAACAGCACTTCGGGCGACCCGTCGCCGTCGAGATCGGCGATGACGGGCTCGGACGCGAAATGGAATCCGGCGCCCGGAATCACGAACGGCCACGCGCCGTGCTCGGTCTTGTCGAGCCACCACGCGTGCAGCTTGCCGTCGTAGCTCGGCAGCAGGATTTCCTGTTGCCCGTCCTGGTCGAGATCGGCGACGACCGCGTTCGCCGCGATGTTCTGGATCACGTCGTAGTCCTCCGACAGCGGCGCGCCGCTCGCGCCCTGCGCCGGGATCACGGTCCAGTCGAAACCTGCACCGGCCCAGCGCGTGCGGTCGGCACGCAGCAGCCAGACGTCGTAGTAGAGATCCGTGTACGGATCGGTGCTGCAGTCGTAGACGTTGCCGGGCAGCACGAGCTCGGGCACGCCGTCGCCGTCCATGTCGGCGATCGCCGGTGCCGAGCTCGCGAAATTCGGGCGCCGCTCCGTATCGCACTCGGTGTAGCCGCGCAGATCGGCCGCCTGATCGACGTTGACGCCGACCTCGGCCCAGACCTTCGGGCCCGAGCCGTCGCTGCTCGTGCCGTACATCGCGTTCGCGCGCCGCTCGTTGCCGTTGCGGTCGAGCGCCGTGACGTAGTGCGTGTCGGTCGGCGCGTAGATTTCGGGAAAGCCGTCGCCGTCCATGTCGGCGACCGCGAGATTCTCGTTGTACATGCCGGCGCCGTAGCCGGGATCGGCCGGCCGCCGCGCGGGCCAGCCGGCGCGCACGTGGCCGTTCGGCATCAGCACGTTGATCTGGTTCGACGACACGCTCGCCGCGTCGCCGACGACGACCGACAGCTTGCCGTCGTGATCGAGGTCGCCAAGCGCGAGCGAGCGCACTTCGCCGTTCGCGAACGGCGTCGCCGTCCAGCGCACGCTGCCGTCGAGGTTGTACGCCGTGACGCTCGGCCCGCTGCGGCCGACGACGATCGCCGGACGCCCGTCGCCGTCGAGATCGCCGATCGCGATGCCGGGCCAGACGCGATCGTCGCTCGCGCCGCGCCAGAGCTCCGCGCCGTCCGTGCCGCGCAGCGCGACGACGTCGTACGAGCCCGCGACGACGTCGAGCTTGCCGTCGCCGTCGACGTCGATCGCCGCCGGCGAGCTGTACCAGCCGGTCTGGCACCACGACGAAAAGCAGCCGCCGTACGCCCACTTGAGCACGGGCGCCTGCACGTCGGCGTGCGCCACGGTGCAGGCGAACGCGAAAACGATGGGGACGAGGACATGTCGCATGCCGCGATTGTCGACGCACGCCGCGGCGCAGGACCGCGACGCCGACGTTAAACTCACGCGAAGTCTCCGCACGAAACCGACGCATGCCCCATCCGCTGCTCGCCCGCGACGGCCTTTACGCGATCACCGACGGACCGCGCGCGGACCTCGTCGACGCGTGCGCGGCCGCGATCGAAGGCGGCGCGACGCTGCTGCAGTATCGCGACAAGACGCGCGACGACGCGCGCCGGCTCGTCGAAGCGAAGGCGCTGGCCGCACTCTGCGCGCGACATCGCATCGCGCTGATCGTCAACGACGACGTCGAGCTCGCCGCCGCGAGCGGCGCCGCCGGCGTGCACCTCGGCGAGGACGACATCGACGTCGCGGGCGCCCGTGCGCGCCTCGGCGCGGGCGCGATCGTCGGCGTGTCGTGCTACGACTCGCCCGATCGCGCACGCGCGCTGGCGAAGCAGGGCGCGGACTATCTCGCGTTCGGCGCGTTCTTCGCGTCGCCGACGAAGCCGCACGCGCGCCAGGCGACGCCGGCGCTGCTGCGAGGCGCGACGGCGCTCGGATTGCCGCTCGTCGCGATCGGCGGCATCACGCCGCAGAACGGCGCTGCGCTCATCGCGGCCGGCGCGAACTATCTCGCCGTGATCTCGGCGGTGTTCGGCGTGCGCGACGTGCGCGCTGCCGCGCGGTCATTGGCCGCGCTGTTCGACGCCGCGCGTTCATAGGACAATGATGCGATGACGACCAATCACGAGCTGTTCCAGCGCGCCTTAGCCCGCCTGCCCGGCGGTGTCAACTCGCCGGTGCGCGCGTTCAAGTCCGTCGGCGGCGAGCCGTTCTTCACCGCGCGCGCCGACGGCGCGCATCTCTTCGACGTCGAAGGCAAGCGCTACATCGACTACGTCGGCTCGTGGGGCCCGATGATCGTCGGCCACAACCATCCGCACGTGCGCACGGCGGTCGAGCGCGCGATCCAGGACGGACTCTCGTTCGGCACGCCCTGCCCGGCCGAAGTCACGATGGCGGAGACGATCGCGAAGCTCGTGCCGTCGATCGACGTCGTGCGCATGGTCAACTCGGGCACCGAGGCGACGATGTCGGCGATCCGCCTCGCGCGGGGCTTCACGGGACGCTCGCGCATCGTCAAGTTCGAAGGCTGCTATCACGGCCACGGCGATGCGTTCCTCGTGAAGGCGGGCTCCGGCGCGCTGACGTTCGGCACGCCGACGTCGCCCGGCGTGCCGAAGGCGCTCGCCGATCTCACGCTGACGCTGCCGTACAACGACCTCGACGCCGCGAAGAAGCTCTTCGCCGAAGTCGGCGCCGAGATCGCCGCGCTGATCATCGAGCCGATCGCCGGCAACATGAACTGCATCCTGCCGCGCGAGGGCTATCTCGCGGCGCTGCGCGAGCTCTGCACTTCGCACGGCGCGCTCCTGATCTTCGACGAAGTCATGACCGGCTTTCGCGTCGCGCTCGGCGGCGCGCAGGCGCTTTACGGCATCACGCCGGACCTCACGACGTTCGGCAAGATCATCGGCGGCGGCATGCCGGGCGGCGCGTACGGCGGACGGCGCGAGATCATGCAGCAGGTGTCGCCGGCGGGTCCCGTGTATCAGGCCGGTACGCTGTCGGGAAATCCGGTCGCCATGGCCGCGGGTCTCGCGATGCTCGAGCTGATCCAGGCGCCGGGTTTCTACGAAGAGCTCGACCGCCGCACGCGGCTGCTCTCGGACACGTTCACCGCGGTCGCCGCCGAAGCCGGCGTGCCGATGACGACGAACCGCGTCTGCGGCATGTTCGGCCTCTTCTTCACGAGCGAGCACGTCGAAACGTACGCGCAGGCGACGCGCTGCGACGTCGCGATGTTCAACCGCTTCTTCCACGGCATGCTGAAGCGCGGCGTCTACCTCGCGCCGTCGGCGTTCGAGGCGGGCTTCGTGTCGATTGCGCACACGGAACAGATCATCGCGGACACGCTCGCCGCGGCCCGCGAAGCCTTCAGGGAAGCCGCCAACACCCGCTGAACGCGTTGCGGTGCGGACTTTACACATACGGAGGTTTACTATCTTCGGCAGCCGGGCACGATGTGGGCACCGTCACGTGACGGACCACGAGGAGGCTTCCGATGAAACCTACGATCATTCTCGGCGCGCTGGTGTTGTCGTTCGCGCTCACCGCGTCGCCGCTCTACGCCGCCGAGCCCGCGCCCGCCGGCGCGATGGCCGCCGCGCCGGCGGCACCGAAACTCCACGCCGCGATGCGCAGTCTCTGGCAGGGTCATGCCGAGACCACGCGCGACTACGCGATGGCTGTCAAGAGGGGCGATGCCGCGGCCGAGAAGAAGGCCGCCGACGCCGTCGTCGCCAACGCCAAGCAGATCGCCGACGCGGTCGGCGGCTTCTACGGCGCCGATGCCGGCAAGAAGATGCTCGAGCTCCTCGCCGGTCACTGGGGCGCGGTCAAGGCGCTGACCGACGCCGACAAGAAGGGCGACACCGCGGCGAGCTCGAAGGCGATGCAGGACATGGGCGCGAACGCCGACGAGATCGCGAAGTTCCTGTCGGGCGCGAATCCCAATCTCACCGCCGATGCCGTCAAGGGACTGCTCGTCACGCACGCCGGTCATCACGCCGCGCTGATCCCCGAGATCATGAAGGGCGACACCGCCGCCGAGGCCAAGACCTGGAGCGCGATGCAGGCGCACATGAATACGCTGGCCGACGCGCTGTCCGGCGCGATCGCCAAGCAGTTCCCGGCGAAGGCGACCTGAGGTTCGAGTTGAAGCAGACCCGCGCACTTCGTCAGCTCGGAGCGACGCAGCAGAAACTGCTGCGTCAGCTCCTGCTCGCGCCGCAGGGCGCGACGGTCGAGCTGTTGTGCGAGGCGCTCGGCGTCACGCACAACGCGGTGCGCCAGCATCTGACTGCGTTGATCGCGGCCGGCTTCGTCGAGCGCGGCATCGCGCGTCCGACCGGCGGCCGGCCGCAATCGCGCTACGTGCTGCTGCCGGCAGGACGCGAGCTCTTTCCGCGCAGCTACGGGCTCATCGCGCAAAACCTTATCGAGCGGTTGTACGCGAACGCCGGCAAACCCGGCGTGCAGGCGATGCTCGCCGAGATCGGCCGCACTCTCGGCGCGGCGGCGGCGGAGCGCATTTCCGCCGTCAGTCACGACGAAACCGCGCAGGCGCTCGCCGATCAGCTCGACGCGCTCGGCTACGAGGCGCAGGCCGTCAAGCGCGACGGCGAAGTGCAGGTCGAGGCGTACAACTGCGTATTTCACGCGCTCGCGAAAGCGCATCCGGACGTGTGCCGCTTCGATCTCGCGTTCATGGAAGCCGCGACCGGACGGCCGATCCAGCACCTCGAATGCCTCGTGCGCGGCGGCCACGCGTGCCGCTTCCGGCTCGGCGCGCGCGAGAAGACGCCGTCCTGACTTACCAGACGCCGGTATTCGGCATCGACTTCCACGGCTCCGCCGGCGGCAGCGACTCGCCCTTCTGCAGCAGCTCGACCGAGATCAGATCCGGCGAGCGCACGAACGCCATGTGCCCGTCGCGCGGCGGGCGGTTGATCGTGACGCCCATCTTCGAAAGGTGCGCGCACGTCGCGTAGATGTCGTCGACGCGGAACGCGAGATGGCCGAAGTTGCGCGCGCTGCCGTAGTCCTCGGTCGAGCCCCAGTTGTGCGTGAGTTCGATCTCGGCGTCCGGACTTTCCGGCGCCGACAAGAAGATCAGCGTGAACTTGCCGCCGGGATTGTCCATGCGGCGCACTTCGCGAAGGCCGAGGCCTTCGCAGAAGAATTTCAGCGTAGCGTCGAGGTCGTGGACGCGAATCATGCTGTGGAGGTATTTCATGTCCGGATCTCCGTGAATCCGTCATCCCGGCGAAAGGCGGGATCCATTTCGATTTTGCTCTTCTTCTGATGGAGTGCGTGTCAAGCAAAGGCAAGATCAATATCGATTCCGGCTTTCGCCGGAATGACGGCTGTGGGGTCGCGGCGCGCGGTCGCGAGCCGAAGCATCACGCCCGCTGGAATCGCGGCACGTAGTGCATCAGCTTCGCGAGGCGCTGCAGCGGATCGGTCATCTGCAGCAACTGCTGGCGCTCGGGCGGTTCGAGCGGCAGCGTCTCGGCGAGGCGGAAGCCGACCCAGCTCGCATTGTCGTAGCAGGCGCGTTGCGCTTTCGCGAACGGCCCGCCGGCCTTTTCGATCAGGCGTTCGAGGATCGTCGCGAGGAGGCTGTGTTCGGGCGGCACCGCGACGGTCGGCTCGTCGGGCCAGAAACGCACCTCGCCGTGCACGAGGCCGTTGTCGCGCACGCGCGTGGTCGTGACCTGGAAGCGCTCGCCGCCTTCGGCCGCGATGCCGAGGAGGCCATCGGGCAACGTGTAGAAATCGGTGATGCGCGCGACCGTGCCGACCGCGGCCGGCACCGCGGGCTCGCCCGCTTCGCGGCCCTGCAGGATCAGGCAGACGCCGAAGCCGGAGCTGCGCCGCGCGCAGTCGCGGACGAGATCGAGATAGCGTCGTTCGAAGATGCGCAGCGCGAGCGGGCCGCCGGGGAACAGCACGCAGGACAGCGGAAACAGCGGTAGGTCGGTCAGCGCCACCAAGGCCAGTGTAGTCCGCGCCGCCGCGCGCGCCTACTGTCGCCGCGTCAGTCCTCGAGTGCCGCGAGGAACCGCCGCGGCGCGCCTTCGAAGCCGCCGTTCGACATGAAGACGACGTGGTCGCCGGCACGCGCGCGCTCCCTCAGCGCCGCGATCAGCGCATCGACGGTCGGTGCCGTCGCGCCGCGTCCGCCGAGCGCATCGACGATCCGGCCCGCGTCCCACGGCAATTCGGCGCGCTTCAGGAACACGACCGCGTCGGCGTCGGCGAGCGACGGCGCGAGATCGTCCGCATGCGCGCCCATGCGCATCGAGTTCGAGCGCGGCTCCATGCCGACGAGGATGCGCGCCTTGCCGACGCGTGCGCGCAGGCCGGCGAGCGTCGTCGCGATCGCGGTCGGGTGATGCGCGAAATCGTCGTAGACGCGGATGCCGCCCGTCTCGCCGAGGAGCTCCATGCGCCGCGCGACGCTGCGGAAGTCGGCGAGCGCGGGCAGCGCTTTCGCGACGTCGACGCCGGCGGCATCAGCCGCCGCGAGCGCCGCGAGCGCGTTCATGACGTTGTGCCGCCCGGTGAGACTCCAGTGCGCGGTGCCGACCTCGGCGCCGCCGCGCGTGACGGCGAACACCGAACCGTCCGCCTCGACGAGCCGCGCGCGCCACTCGCCGGCGTCGATGCCGAACGTCGACAGCGGCGACCACGCGCCCATCGCCAGCACTTCGGCGAGCCGCGGATCCTCGGCGTTGACGACGAGCCGCCCGTTGCCGGGCACGATGCGCACGAGGTGGTGGAACTGGCGCTGGATCGCGGCGACGTCCGGAAAGATGTCGGCGTGATCGTATTCGAGATTGTTGAGGATCGCGATCGTCGGCCGGTAGTGGACGAACTTCGAGCGCTTGTCGAAGAACGCAGTGTCGTACTCGTCGGCTTCGATGACGAAGTCCGCGGCGCTGCCGAGGCGCGCCGAGATGCCGAAGTTCGCCGGCACGCCGCCGACGAGGAAGCCCGTGTCGCGACCCTGCGATTCGAGGATCCACGCGAGCAGCGAGGTCGTCGTCGTCTTGCCGTGCGTGCCGGCGACGGCGATGACGCGCCGGTCGGCGAGCACGGTCTCGCCGAGCCACTGTGGCCCCGATACGTAGCGCAGCCGTGCATCGAGCATGCGCTCGACCATCGGATTGCCGCGGGAGAGCGCGTTGCCGACGACGACGAGGTCGGGCGCAGGCTCGAGATGCTTCGCGTCCCAGCCCTGTTTCAGCGCGATGCCGAGCGCTTCGAGCTGCGTCGACATCGGCGGATAGACGTTCGCGTCGGTGCCCTCGACCGTCTCGCCGCGCTCGCGCGCGAGCGCGGCGAGGCCGCCCATGAACGTGCCGCAGATGCCGAGGATGTGGAGTTTCAAGGTCGCGTGCCCAGGTCAGACCGCCGTGTCGAACAATGCGTGCGTCAGCGCCCAGTTCGCAAGCGCCCACGCGAGCGCGAGCGCGAAGCCGAGCGCGAACGGCGCGTCGAGCGCGCGACGCACGATGTGCGCATTGACGACGAGATTCCAGACGATCACCGCGAGCATCGCCCAGGCGAGCAGCGTCTGCGGCGGCGTGAGGCCCTTCGCTTGCGCCGGCGCGCGCGCGAAGAGCCAGGCGAGCGGCAGGATCAGGAGCGTGAACACGATGTCGCACGCGATCAGCGTGCTCGCGGTCTGCACGTAGCGGTTGCCGAGGTGGCGGATCGACAGCGCGATCCAGCAGAGCGCGAGGATCAGGCCCATCGACACCAGCGAACGCGCGAGGATGTTCGGGCTGCCGTCGAGAATGCGGTCGCACAGGAGATCGAGCGCGATGCTCGACGCGACGAGAAGCCCGAACAGCGCGTTCGAGTACGGCATCTCCTCGGGTCCGCGCCGGAGCTGGCAGATGTCGCGGACGAGGACGAGCAGATGGACGAGCGGCGACGGGCGGCTCATGGGCACCGGGGCAGCCGGCGCGGCGCCGGCCGCGTGCGCTCAGGCACCGGCGAATTCGCCGGGCAGCGCGGCGAGGATGCGCTTGAACACCGCGTCGACGTCGCCGACGCCGTCGACGATGCGCAGCTTGCCGAGGCCGCCGAAATGCTCGGCGACCGGCGCGGTCTGCTCGGCGTAGACGCGCAGGCGTTCGCGCACGGTTTCGGGCGTGTCGTCCTTGCGGCCTTCGGCGGCCGCGCGGCCGGCGATGCGCTCGACGATCAGCTCGCTCGGCACCTTGAGCTTGACGGCGATGTCGAGCGGCTGGCCGATGCGGGCGAGCAGCGCTTCCAGCGCCTCGCACTGCGCGACGTTGCGCGGATAGCCGTCGAGGATGAAGCCGCCTTTCGCGTCGGGCTGCGAAATGCGCTCTTCGAGCATGCCGAGCACGATGTCGTCGGACACGAGCTTGCCGGCCTCCATCACGGCCTTGGCCTTGAGCCCGAGCGGCGTGCCCGCCTTGACGGCCGCGCGCAACAGATCGCCGGTCGAGATATGCGGCACCTTGAGCTCAGCCTTGAGCATCGCGGCCTGGGTGCCCTTGCCTGAGCCCGGCGCGCCGAGTAGGACGAGTCGCATGTTGCTCCGATGCGGCCACGCGGCGCCGCTGACGCTAGACTTGAGAAATCTTTCGAAATCCTCGGGCAACGCTAGCGGCTGGCCGGAAAGGTGTCAAACCGGCCGATCAAGGAGATTTCATGGCCAAGGGCAACCTTCTCTACGCGCAGTCGGGCGGCGTCACGGCCGTCATCAACGCGACCGCGTCCGCCGTCATCGAAACCGCGCGCCGCAAGGGCGTCGAGGTGCTCGCCGGACGCAACGGAATCATCGGCGTGCTGCGCGAGGACCTCATCGACACGTCGAAGGAAACCGCGGCCGCGATTGCGGCATTACGCCACACCCCGGGCGGCGCGTTCGGCTCGTGCCGCTACAAGCTGAAGTCGATCGAGCAGAACCGCCCGCAGTACGAACGGCTGATCGAGGTGTTTCGCGCGCACGACGTCCGCTGGTTCCTCTACAACGGCGGCAACGACTCGGCCGACACCGCGCTCAAGATCTCGCAGATCGGCAAGGCGCTCGGCTATCCGATCGCGACGATCGGCGTGCCGAAGACGGTCGACAACGATCTCGCGGTGACGGACTGCTGCCCGGGCTTCGGCTCGGTCGCGAAATACACGGCGGTTTCGGTGCAGGAAGCGAGCCTCGACGTCGAGTCGATGTGCGAGTCGTCGACCAAGGTGTTCGTGATCGAGGTCATGGGCCGCCACGCGGGCTGGATCGCGGCCGCGGCCGGGCTCGCGGCACGCAAGACCGGCGAGCCGCCGCACATCATCCTGTTTCCGGAAATCCCGTTCGACGAGGAGAAGTTCCTCGCGCGCGTGAAGCAGACGGTCGAGCGCGTCGGCTACTGCACGGTCGTCGTGTCCGAGGGCGTCAAGAACGCCGCGGGCCAGTTCCTCGCCGAAGCCGGCACGCGCGATGCGTTCGGCCACACGCAGCTCGGCGGCGCCGCGCCGGTGATCGCGCAGCTCGTCAAGGCGAAGCTCGGCTACAAGTATCACTGGGCGCTGCCGGATTACCTGCAGCGCTCGGCGCGGCATCTCGCGTCGAAGGTCGACGTCGATCAGGCGTACGCCGTCGGCAAGGCGGCGGTCGAGTACGCGCTGAAAGGCCAGAACGCCGTGATGCCGGTGATCGTGCGCACGTCCGACAAGCCGTATCGCTGGAAGATCGAGTCTGCGCCGCTCGAGAAGGTCGCCAACCACGAGAAGAAGCTGCCGAAGAACTTCATCCGTCCGGACGGCTACGGCATCACGCCGGCGGCGCGGCGCTATCTCGAGCCGCTGATCCGCGGCGAGGATCCGCCGCCGTACGCGAAGGACGGCGTGCCGAGCTACGTGCGGCTCAGGAACGCACGCGTCCGCAAGCGCCTTCCCGAGTACCGCATCGAGGACAAGTAGCCGCGGTCAGTGCCTCGCGGTCTCGAAGTCGAGGATCGACTTCGAAAGGTCGATCTGCGGACCGAGCTCGTACACGTTGCGGTAGCCGTACGTGTAGAGCGCGACGTAGGTCGAGAGGTTGAGCGAGGCGGTCGGCAGCTTGGTCGGGAACGGACCCGGCGCATTCGCGAAGTTGTTGTTGCAGTAGATGAGGATGCGCGCGCCCTTGTCGGGCAGCGCCTGCGCCAGCGTGTCGACGGCGATGTCGGGGAAGCTCAGGTTGATCGCGCCGCGCACGTGGAGCTCGGCGTATTTCCCTGCGCTGCGCGCGTCGAGGACGATCGTGTCGGGCAGCCGGCTCAGGCGCCGGAACTCGGCCTCGGAGAGCCGGTGCGTGTCGCGCCAGGCGGCGGCTTCCTTCGCGACGGCGAGGTAGCCGTCCATGTCGATGGCGGGGTTCGGCGGCGATTCCGACCCGATCGCGACCGATGTCCAGACAGAGAGGGCGCCGATCGTCAGCGCCGAAAGGGGTTTCATGACGGCCTCCCGTGACCTTCGCGGCCTTGGAACGCGCCGAAGCCGCCTCGTTCCCCGCCCCGGGGGCTGCTGCAACGCCGCAATGCCCGAATCCGGCCTCCGATGGCTATACTCGACCGGTTTTTGCCCCTGTCCCCGGTTCCGCTAACTCAAATCCTGCGTCTTTTGGGAGGGTTCGATGCTGTTCCAGCAATACGGTTTGTTGATCGCGCTGATCTGCGCGGTCCTGGCGATCCTTTACGGTGTCTGGTCGATCCGCTGGATCCTGGCCAAGCCCGCCGGCAACGAGCGCATGCAGGAGATCGCCGCGGCGATCCAGGAAGGCGCCCGCGCCTACTTGAACCGCCAGTACACGACGATCGCGATCGTCGGCGTCGTGCTCCTCGTCGTCATCGGCTTCGCGCTCGACTGGGGCACCGCGATTGGTTTCGCGATCGGCGCGATCCTGTCGGGCCTCACCGGCTACATCGGCATGAACATCTCGGTCCGCGCGAACGTGCGCACGACCGAAGCCGCGCGCGGCGGCATCGCCAGCGCGCTCGCGGTCGCGTTCCGCGGCGGCGCGATCACCGGCATGCTGGTGGTCGGCCTCGCGCTGCTCGGCGTCGCCGGTTACTACATCGTGCTGACGCACCACGTGCCCGGCTTCACGCAGGACAAGGCACTGCATGCGCTGGTCGGCCTCGCGTTCGGCTCGTCGCTGATCTCGATCTTCGCGCGCCTGGGCGGCGGCATCTTCACGAAGGGCGCCGACGTCGGCGCGGACCTAGTCGGCAAAGTTGAAGCCGGCATTCCGGAAGACGATCCCCGCAACCCAGCCGTGATTGCGGACAACGTCGGCGACAACGTCGGCGACTGCGCCGGCATGGCGGCGGACCTCTTCGAGACCTACGCGGTCACGCTGATCGCGACGATGCTGCTCGGCGGCGTCATGGCGGCCGACGCGGGCCCGAACGGCGTGCTCTATCCGCTCGTGCTCGGCGGCGTGTCGATCGTCGCGTCGATCATCGGCACGTTCTTCGTCAAGGCGACGGCCGGCGGCAAGATCATGAACGCGCTCTACAAGGGCGTGATCGTCTCGGCGGTGCTCGCGCTGATCGCGTTCATCCCCGTGACGCAGCAGCTCATGGCGGGCTCGACGTTCGGCGTCTGGAACATCTTCGGCTGCGCCGTGATCGGCCTCGTGCTGACCGGCGCGATGGTCTGGATCACCGAGTACTACACGGCAACCGAGTTCTCGCCCGTGCGCCATGTCGCCAAGGCATCGACGACCGGCCATGCGACGAACATCATCGCCGGCCTCGGCATCTCGATGAAATCGACGGCGCTCCCGGTACTCGTCGTCTGCGGTGCGATCTGGGGCGCGTACCACCTCGCGGGCCTCTATGGCATCGCGATCGCCGCGACCGCGATGCTGTCGATGACCGGCATGATCGTCGCGCTCGACGCCTACGGCCCGATCACCGACAACGCCGGCGGCATCGCCGAGATGAGCGAGCTGCCGAAGGACGTGCGCAACGTAACCGACCCGCTCGACGCGGTCGGCAACACGACGAAGGCCGTGACGAAGGGCTACGCGATCGGCTCGGCCGGTCTCGCCGCGCTCGTCCTCTTCGCCGACTACACGCACAAGCTCGGCGTCGAGCATCCGGATCAGATCTTCACGTTCGATCTCTCGAACCATCTCGTGATCATCGGCCTCCTGATCGGCGGCCTGATTCCGTTCCTGTTCGCGTCGATGGCGATGGAAGCGGTCGGTCGCGCGGCGGGCTCGGTGGTCGAGGAAGTGCGCCGCCAGTTCCGCGAGATCAAGGGCATCATGGAAGGCAAGACCAAGCCCGACTACTCGCGGGCCGTCGACATGCTGACGCGTGCGGCGATCAAGGAAATGATGATTCCGTCGATCCTGCCGGTGCTGGTGCCGATCATCGTCGCGTTCGGCTTCAAGTACCTCGCGGGCGGCACGATTGCCGGCGCGCAGGCGCTCGGCGGCGTGCTCATCGGCACGATCGTGACCGGCCTCTTCGTCGCGATCTCGATGACGACCGGCGGCGGCGCCTGGGACAACGCCAAGAAGTACATCGAGGACGGCAACTTCGGCGGCAAGGGCTCGGACGCGCACAAGGCCGCGGTCACCGGTGACACCGTCGGCGATCCGTACAAGGACACAGCGGGCCCGGCGGTCAATCCGCTGATCAAGATCATCAACATCGTGGCGCTGCTGCTCGTGCCCCTGCTGTAAGGCACCGGCCGGCGAAGTCCCGTAGCCCCGCCTCGCGCGGGGCTACTTTTTTCAGGTCCCAACTTCCGTCATCTGGACAAGCCCGGCCGACTTTGCGATAGGTGGCCTTTGGCCCGATCGGAAGCCCTCCATGCCGTCGCCCGCCCTGCGCCTCGCCGCGCTCGCCGTCCTCGTTTGCGCCGTAGGCTGCGCGCCGGTTGAGAAGAAGACGAACGCACCCACGTCGGCTCCCGTGAACGCGACAGCGACGCCACCCGAAGACCCGTATCTCTGGCTCGAGGACATCCATGGCGAGAAGCCGCTCGCGTGGGTGCACGAGCAGAACGCGCGCACGGCGAAGGCCTACGCGGAAAATCCCGAATTCGAGACGACGCGCCGCCGCATCCTCGAAGTGCTCGATTCGGAAGCGAAGATTCCGTACGTGCAGAAGCTCGGCGACCGCTACTACAACTTCTGGCGCGACCAGCAGCATCCGCTCGGCCTCTGGCGCCGCACGACGCTCGCCGAATACCGCAAGGAGCATCCGCGCTGGGAGACCGTGATCGATCTCGACGCGCTGTCGGCGAAGGAAGGCAAGCGCTGGGTCTGGCGCACGCAGACCTGCCTCAAGCCCGCCTACAAGCGTTGCCTCCTCGCGCTGTCGCCGGGCGGCGGCGACGCGGTCGTGATCCGCGAATTCGATCTCGCCGACAAGGCGTTCGTCGAGGGCGGCTTCTACGTCGAAGAGGCGAAGACCGACGTCGCGTGGATCGACGAGAACCGCATCTACATCGGTACCGATTTCGGGCCGGGCTCGATGACGAAGTCGAGCTATCCGCGCATCGTGAAGGAGTGGAAGCGCGGCACGCCGCTCACGGCGGCGGCGACGGTGTACGAGGTCAAGGACGACGATCTCGCGGCCACCGGCGTGCGCGATCTGACGCCGGGCTACGAGCGCGACCTGATCGTGCGCACGATCGATTTCTACACGAGCGAGACGTTCGTGCGCGAGAAGGACGGCGCGCTGAAAAAGATCGAGGTGCCGCTCGATGCGACGGTCGACGCGCATCGCGAGTGGCTGCTCGTGCAGCTTCGCAGCACGTGGACGGTCGACGGCACGACATATCCCGGCGGCGCGCTCCTCGCCGCGAAGTTCGACGACTTCATGGCCGGCCAGCGCGAGCTGACCCTGCTGTTCACGCCGACCGACACGCTGTCGCTCGCCAAGTATTCGTGGACGCGGCATCACCTCGTGCTCGACCTGCTCGACAACGTCGTCTCGCGGCAGGAAGTGCTGACGCCGCAGGAAGGCGCGTGGAAGCGCGAGCCGCTCGGCGGCGCGCCGCCGCTCAGCACGGTCGACGCCGACGGCATCGATCCGGACGCGAGCGACGACTACTTCCTGACCGTGACGAGCTACCTCGCGCCGACGACGCTCTATTACGGCACGCTCGGCAAGGGCAAGGCGAAGCCGATCAAGCAGACGCCGGCGTTCTTCGACGCGAAGGATCTCGACGTGCACCAGTTCTTCGTCGCGTCGAAGGACGGCACGCGCGTGCCCTACTTCGTCGTCGCGCGCAAGGACATCCAGCTCGACGGCAGCCATCCGACGCTGCTGTACGGCTACGGCGGGTTCGAAGTCTCGCTCGTGCCCTCGTACAGCGGCGGCGTGGGGCGCTCGTGGCTCGAGCGCGGCGGCGTCTACGTCGTCGCGAACATCCGCGGCGGCGGCGAGTACGGTCCGCGCTGGCACCAGGCCGCGCTGCGCGAGCATCGCCTGCGCGCCTACGAGGACTTCGCCGCGGTCGCCGGCGATCTCATCCGGCGCGGCATCACGTCGCGCGCGCATCTTGGCGCACTCGGCGGCAGCAACGGCGGCCTGCTCATGGGCAACATGCTGACCGGATATCCCGAGCTCTTCGGCGCGATCGTCTGCGAAGTGCCGCTCCTCGACATGAAGCGCTACTCGCACCTCTCGGCCGGCGCGTCGTGGATGGCGGAATACGGCGATCCGGACAAACCGGAAGACTGGGCGTTCATCCGGACGTTCTCGCCGTACCAGAACGTCGGGAAAGGCAAGGACTATCCGCCGATCCTGTTCTATACGTCGACCAGCGACGACCGCGTCGGTCCCGTGCAGGCGCGCAAGATGGCGGCGCGGATGTTCGAGATGGGCTACACGGGCAACGTCTGGTTCTACGAGAATACCGAAGGCGGCCACGGCGCCGCGGCGGACAACAAGCAGTCGGCGTACATGCACGCGATGGCCTACACGTTCCTCTGGGATCACCTCCAAGGCGCACAACCATGAAGCTTCCGATTTCGTTGCTGGCACTCGCCCTTTCGACGACGGCGCTCGCGAACTCGCCCGCGTCCGTCGACGACGCGCTTGCGCAGGCGAAGAAGACGCACCAGCCCGTGCTGCTCGATTTCGGCGCGCCGTGGTGCTACTCGTGCTATTTCATGATGACGCACGTCTTGAACGGCGCCGAGTGGAAGGCGATCGAGGCGCGCACGGTCGTGGCGGAAGTCGACGCGGATTCGCCCGACGGCTCGGCGTGGATGAAGAAGCTGCAGGTCAAGGCGCTGCCGGGCTACGTCGTGCTCAACGAGAACGGCGAGGAGCTCGGGCGCATCCTCGGCGAGCAGACGCGCGAGAAGTTCTATCCGGCGCTCGGCAAGATTCTCGCCGGCAGCAAGACGCTCGACGAGCTCAAGAAGAGCGCATCCGGCGGTTCGACCGACGCTGTAGCGACCGTGCTCGCCTCGTACGAGGCGCGCAAGGAAGGTCAGGCCGGCCTCGACTGGTACGCGAGCCTGCCGCAGAACGTGCGCGATGCGACCGCGAAGAATGCGCAGATCACGCTCTGGCGCGACCGCCTCGATCTCGCGCGTGCGAACAAGGCCGACGACAACGCAGCCGCCGTCGCCGCGGCAAAGCGCGCGCTCGCCGGCGATCTCGGCTGCGACCGGCCGTACGTGATCGACGATCTCCTCGGCGCCAGCGAGAAGATGCCGGAAGCCGAGCGCAAGACGTTGCTCGCGGCGCAGAAGCCTGCGCTCGACAAGCTGCTGGCGGAGCAGATCTTCGTCGCGAAGCCGTCGTGCGCGGATCAGCGGAGTGCCGTCATCTCGACCGCCGACGTCGATGCCGCGCTCGGCGACACCAAGGCGGAAACGGCGGTGCTCGATCGCGGCATCGCAGCGGCAGAGAAGCAGATCGGCGGCGATCTCAAGAAGGATCGCAATGCGTCGGACAACCTGCGCGTCTACTACGTGCGCGCCAAGAAGACGGCCGAGCTCGACGCGCTCTATCCGAAGCTGATCGCCGCGTATCCCGACGACTACGTCTACCCCTATCGCTGGGGCAAGAGCCTGCTCGAACGCGACAAGCCCGAAGCCGCGCTGCCGCTGCTCGAACAGTCGGCGGAAAAGGCGTACGGCGAGAACCGGCTTGCGGTCGCGACGCTGCGCGTCAAGGCGTTGAAAGCGTTGCATCGCCAGTCCGACGCCGAGAAAGTCGTCGCCGACGTGCTCGAGCAGAACGGCGCGTGGTTTCCGGAGCAGGTCGAGAAGCTCAAGAAGGAGCTGAAGTCGTAGCGCGTGCAGTCATCGCGCGACGATTGACAGCGATACTGCGTGTCGATGCATTGACGCGGGACGACTCCGCGGGCTAAGTTGTACCCATTCAGGTACAGGTGGTCCGCGATGCGCACGATCAACTTTTCCGACGCCCGCAAGCACTTCAAGGAAGTCCTCGACCGCGTCGTCGAGGACGCCGACATCACGATCATCACGCGCCGCGATGCGGACGACGTGGTGCTGATGTCGCTCTCCGAATACAACAGCTGGAAGGAAACGGACTACCTCCTTTCCAGCCCCGCGAACGCGCGCCATCTCAAGGCATCGATCGCACAGCTCGACGCGGGCCGCAAGGTCTATCACGAGCTGATCGCACCCGAAACCAGGCTTCGTGTCGCCGAATCCACGACGCACTACAACGTCGCGCGCAAGCCCGCGAAGCGCAAGGGCGGCCGGAAGCGTGGCTAGGCGCCTCGCCTTCTCGCCGCTCGCGTGGGACGCGTACCTTCACTGGCAACAACAGGACCGTCGGATCCTCGAACGGATCAATGACCTGCTGCAGGCGTGCGCGCGCGATCCGTTCACCGGCATCGGCAAGCCCGAGCCGCTGAAGCGCGAGCTCGCCGGCTGCTGGTCGCGCCGCATCGATCAGGCGCACCGTCTCGTCTACCGCGTCGACGGCGACGCGATCCAGGTCGTCTCCTGCCGCTACCACTACGAAGACCGCTGAGCGCCGCTGCTGCATCGCAGCACGACTTGCTCTATCCTTCGCGCCCCCGAGCGATCCGCGGCCGCCGCCGCCCGCGCGCAAGACAGACCCAGGAGCAGGACCATGGCCCTCGACCGCGTCCCCGCCGGCCGCGACGTGCCGCACGAGATCAACGTCGTCATCGAGATCCCGATGAACGCCGAACCGGTGAAGTACGAGGTCGACAAGGCGACCGGCGCGATCTTCGTCGACCGCGTGCTGACGACGCCGATGCGCTACCCGTGCAACTACGGCTACGTGCCGCACACGCTCGGCGGCGACGGCGATCCGCTCGACGTGCTCGTCGTGATGCCGGTGCCGCTGATCCCCGGCTCGGTGATCCGCTGCCGCCCGGTCGGCATGCTCAACATGACCGACGAAGCCGGCGAGGACATGAAGCTCGTCGCGGTGCCGGTGTCGAAGGTGTTTCCGGCCTACCGCGAGATCGAATCGGTGCGCGATCTCCAGGAGCTCACGCTCGACCGCATCGCGCACTTCTTCGAGCACTACAAGGATCTCGAGAAGGGCAAGTGGGTCAGGATCGAAGGCTGGCGCGGCGCCGAGGAAGCGAAGCAGGAAATCCGCGCGGGCGTCGAGCGCTACGCCGCGGCGCCCGAGAAGCCGGCGTTCTGAACGCCGTCAATCGTCGTCGTCGCTCGGCTCTTCGCTGTCGTCGCGCGCGTGATTGACCGTCGGGTCGATGCCCGACGCGAGCGCCTCGCGCGCATTCCAGATCGACACCTGCACGCCGCGGAACGGCTGCGCGTAGATCGGCTCGGCGCGGAAGCGGTAGCGGCGGTAGAAGCTGATCACGAGCCCGTCCGGATGCTCGGCGACCCACGCGGGGAACGTTTCGGGCGTCAGCATCGGCAGCGGCTGCGTCAGCCGGCCCGCGAATTCGTAGACGCCGTGATGCCAGCCGAGGTGCGCGATCGGCTGGCCGCGCTCCTGCGCCGCGTGCACTTGCGCGGCGACCCTGCGCACGTCGTAGCGCACGCCCGGTCCCTGGATGATCGCGAACTTGCAGAGCAGCACGACCGCGACCGTCGCGAGCGCCGGCCACAGCGGCTCGCGAATGTGCTTCGCCGGCAACAGCATCGCGAGCCCGATCAGCGCGATGCCGACGCCCCAATACGGCGAGGTATCCGCGACGAACGCGAGATTGGCCCGCGTCGCCGCGTAGTGCGGCAGGAACGACAACGCGACACCGAACGCGACCAGCACGATCGCCGCGAGCCCCGCGCGCACGACGAGCGCGCCGCGCTCGATCGCGACCGCGAGCAGCAGCGCGACACCGGGCAATAGCGGCAGGAGGTAGTGCGCCTGCTTGCCGCCGATCATCGAGAACACGATCAGCGTCGGCACGACCCACGCGATCGCGAGCCGCACGTCGCGCTCGGCGAGCAGCCCGCGCAGCGCATCGATGCGCGCGCGCAGCACGAGCGGCCACGGCAGCAGCATCACGGGGAGCCACACGAGATACCACCACGCCGGCTGCGCGTGCGTGCCGGTCTTGACGCCCTGGATGCGATCGAATGTCTGGGCGAGGAAAATCGCGTGCGAATACTCGGGCCCGCCGTGCAGCGCAGCCGGGATCGCCCAGGCGAGCGCGATCGCCGCGCCGAGCGCGACGGACGCGAGCACCATGCCATAGTAGAACGCGTTGCCGCGCGGAATGCCGCGGTTCCACCATGGCGCCAGGAGGGCCGCGAAGCCGATGTCGAGCAGCATCACCGGACCCTTGGTCAGGATGCCGAGCCCGATGCCGAGACCTGCGAGCACGATGCCGCGCCGCCGGTCCTCGACGAGATCGACGATGCCGTGCAGCGCGAGCAGTGCGCAGGTCGTCAGCAGCACGTCGAACATGATCGCGTTCGCGAACGTCGCGAAGTACAGCATGCCGAGCAGCAGCGCCGCCGACGCGTTCGCCGCCGTGTCCGAGCCCGTCACGCGCCGCACGAGCCGCGCGAGCAGCAGGAGGCTCAGCATCGAGCAGATCAGCGTCATCGCGCGCGCCGTCCACGCGTGCACGCCGGTGACGAGCCAGCCCGCGTTGATCAGCCAGAACAGCAGCGGCGGCTTCTGCGAATACAGCGCGCCGTTCAAGTGCGGCACGAGGAACTCGCCCGTCTGGCGCATTTCCCAGGCGACGGCGAGATAGCGCGTCTCGTCGATCGGCAGCGGCTGCAGCAGGAACACGATCGGCGCCAGCAGCACGAAGCCGAGGAACAGTGGATGCTCGACGAGGAGGCGCCAGGCCGGCGCGGCAGGCCCGGTCGGGAGTACGGCGGATGGCTTCACGGAGCGGCGTCGGATTTCACGGACGCGGACTTTCGCATCGTTCCCGGCTCAAGGCCAGTAAGAAAGGCGTAAATCCCGCGCCGGCGTCACCCGCGCCGCAACAGCTCGCGAAGGTCGATCACGGCCGCATTCGCCCGCGAGATGTAGTTGGCCATGACCAGCGAATGATTGGCGAAAAAGCCGAACGGCGTGCCGTTGAGCACGATCGGGCTCCCGAGCGGATTCTGCGCCTCGTGCAGCTCGCGGATGACCTGATCGAGGCTGACCATTGCGTTCTTGTCGCGCAGCACAGGACCGAAGTCGACACGGATCGCCTCGAGCTGCTCGCGCAGCGCCCACGTGTAGCCGCGCGCCTCGTAGAAATTGTCGTCGATCTTCGTCCACGGCGTCTTGACGAGGCGCGGGCTCGACGTCGCGGTCGACTGCTTCGCGTTCGGATCGTTGGCGAGATCGGTGTCGATGCGCTCCTGGCCGACGCTCGCCGAAAGCCGCTGCGACAATGAGCCGAGCCGCGTCGACACCGTGCCGAGATAGTCGGCGAGATTGTCCGCGCGCGCGTAGAACTGCGCATCGGCCGCGTTGTTGTCGGCGAGGCGCATGAGGTAATGGTCGACGTAGCCGATCGCCTTCGAATACTGCCGCTCCGACGACGGCAGCAACCAGCGGTCGTTCGGCGAATTGAAGAGCGGCGCCGCTTCCTTGAGGTCGTCGTCTTCGGTCGACTGCGTCTGCGAGCGGCTGAACTCGTTGCGCATCACGTCGGACAGATCG
>DATFRS010000020.1:0-3409 GCA_035263065.1 Rhodanobacteraceae bacterium | reverse complement strand
TCGCTGGCGAGCACGCCGCTCAGCCGCACGGCACCGTCGACCGTGCGCACGTCGAGCGCGAGGCTCTTCGCGCCTTGCGTCGTCGCGAGCTCGGTCTTGACCTTGGCCGTGATCCAGGTGTCGGTGATCGGCTGCGCGGATTCGACGTCGCCGGTTTCCTGTGCCGACGCCGTGAGCGGCGGCGCGGCGAAGAGCAGCGCGATGCCGAGTGCAGCGGTGCGCATGGGGTCCGGCGCGTTCATCGAATCGTTCTCCATGGTCGTGCCCGCCCGATGCACGAAGCGCACCACGCTTCGAGCTTCGCGTGCGCATGCGATTGCGTCGCGTCGTCGCGAGCGGGCGAAACGATTTCAAGGCAACGCGCATGAACGCCGTCGAACCGGGCGTACGCCGCGTGCGCAAACTTTTCCGGCGCGCGGCGAACCGATTTCCATGAACGGCCCGCGGCCGCCGGATCGGCGCACGCGGCGCGTGGCACATCGGTTGCTACGTCACGCCTCCCAGCACGCGCATCGGCGCGCGTGAAGCGAGGTCATCCATGAAAAACGCAACGATCGTCGCCGCCACGTTCATGCTCGCCATCGGCACGGGCTTCGTGGTCGCGCAGAGCAACCCGCCGGCGAACCGCCCGCCGTCGACGAATCCGTCGACGCCGCCGGCCGATACCCAGCCGCCTGCGAACACGATGCAACCGATCGGCCGCCAGAACATGCAGCCGACGACGCCGCCGGATTTCGCGACGCTCGACAAGAGCGGCGTCGGCTACGTCACGCAGGAGCAGGTCGGCTACGACTCGTGGCTGCGCACGCACTTCGCCGCCTGCGACGCCGACCACGACGGCCAGGTCACGCGCAACGAATACGCCGCCTGCACGCGCAGTCCGTGACGGACGGCGCGGCCGCGCGATGCGCACGATCCGGTTCCGGCTTTCCGGCCATCGCGATCGCGCGGCCGCGCTGGTCGCGCGCATCACGGGATCGCGCGGCGTGGATCGCGTCGAGGAGGTCGCCGACCAGATGCACCAGCGCGACGATTCGAGCTCGCTCGGCCTCGTCGACGACGGCGGCGGCGACTTCCACGACATCGAGCTGCATGTCGAGAGCGCGAAGGCCGGTGCGGATGCGCACGCGCGCATCGAAGCCGCGGCGCGCGAGCTCGGCGTCGCCGTGGAGTTCGTGGACGATTTCTAGCGCGCCGCGGGCGCGCTATTCGCCGGCGTCGGCGTCGTCGTCGGGCGTGCCGACCTGCGCGTCGTCGACGAGACCCTGCGAACGGTAGCGCAGGAGGCGGTTGTAGATCGTCTTCGTCGTGATGCCGAGCGCGCGCGCGGCGCTGCGCTTGTTGTTGTTGTAGTGCGCGAGCGTCTTCAGGAGCATCTCGCGCTCGACGTCGTCGAACGTCATGCCGACGCGGAAGCGCACGGAGCCGTCGTCGGAGTCGACGGGGCGGAACAGGGGCTCGAGGTCCATCTCGATCGGCCCGTCGCCGCCGAGGATGTACTGGCGCTGGATCGCGTGGCGCAGCTCGCGCACGTTGCCCGGCCAGGCGCGCTCGGCGAGCTGGCGCAGCGTGTCGGGCGCAAACGTGCGGCTCGTGCGATAGCGCTCGTTGAGGCGATCGAGGAAGTACTGCGCGAGGGCCGCGATGTCCTCGCGCCGTTCGCGCAGCGGCGGCACGGACAGCGGGAATTCGAGCAGCCGATAGTAGAGATCCGAGCGCAGCGTGCCGTCGGCGACCGCCTGCTGCGGATCGCGGTTGGTGCCGGCGATGATCCGCACGTCGACCGCGATCTCGCGTGCGCCGCCGACGCGCGTCAGCAGGCGCGACTCGAGCACGCGCAGGAGATACACCTGCGCGTTGAGCGGCATCTCGGTGATCTCGTCGAGGAACAGCGTGCCGCCTTCGGCCTGCTCGAAGAAGCCGGCGTGCGACTGCAGCGCGCCGGTGAACGAGCCGCGCTCGTGGCCGAACAGCTGGCTGCTGAGGAGATCGTGCGCGATCGCGCCGCAGTTGACCGCGACGAAGCGCCCCGTGCGGCCGCTGAGCTCGTGCAGCGATCGCGCGACCAGCTCTTTGCCGGTGCCGCTTTCGCCGTGCACGAGCACGCACACGTCGAGCGGCGCGACGCGGCGGATCTTCTCGAACAGATCGAGCATGCCCGCAGTCTGGCCGACCATGCCGCCGAATTCGCGCCGCTTCGCCGGACGTCGCGCCTGCGCGCGCTGGTGCGCACGCTCGATGAGCTTGGCGAGCGCGTCCGTGTTGATCGGCTTGGTGAGGTATTCGACGACCGGCGAGCGCACGGCGCGCGCCGCGCTCTCGACCGTCGGATGACCGGTGACGATCGCGATCTGGCCGTGCGCCGTGAGATCGATGTCGTCGATGAGATCGAGCCCGTTGCCGTCCGGAAGATCGAGATCGACCATGAGGAGATCGAACTCGTCGTCCGCTGCGAGCTGACGTGCGGCATGCAGCGTCGCCGCGCACGTGACCTTGCAGCGCGAAAGCCGCGCGAAGTCGGACACCAGGGACTGGAAATCGATGTTGTCGTCGACGACGAGTACGTTTCCAGCGGGAGCGGCGACCGCCATGCAGGATCCTCCGGGAGCGCGATTATCTTAATGTCTGCCCGCGATGCTGATAAGTCCGCCTGCAAACGTTTTCATCGCGTGAAATCGGCTGCACTCGTTCAGCAAGGATGGGCCCGCAATATGAACGCGCCCGGCTGAACGGCCGCGTCTGCGCGCGCCCAGGCGGCCGGGGAGTACGATATCGACCTGGGGATCACGCGATGGATTCAGGGGCTTCCATGGCCGTGCGCTTCGCGACGGCCGGCGCCGAAGGGATCACGACGATCCCGGCGCCGTCGCGCGCCGCCACCCGCTCGCCCTGGCTGCGCGGCGCCCTGTGGGACGGGTTCTGGATGCAGAGCGCGATCTGGCTCGTGCCGATCGCGTTATGGCTCTCGTACGGCTATTCCGATCCCGCCTCGAGCCCGCTCGATCTCCTCTATTTCGGCGTGACCGCGCTGTTCTGGATCGGCCATCGCTTCAGCAGCACGTATCTCGCGTATTGCACCGAGGCCTATCGACCGCTGCTGCGGACGCAGCCGGTGCGCTTCGTCGTGCTGCCGATCCTGATCACGGCCGGGTGCTTCGCGATCTTCCTGCCCGAGGACGACGCGCTGCCGTGGTCGCGGCAGGAACGGCTGATCTGGCTCGCGATCATCGACTACGCGTTCGTGACGTATCACTTCGCCGCGCAGCATTTCGGCGCGCTGTCGCTGTACCGCTCGCGGGCGGGACGGAGCGCGAGCCTGTGGACGCGGCGCATGGACCGCTGGTTCGCGTTGCTGATCGGCGGCGTGCTCGTGTTCGTCGCCGACATCCTCGCCGGCGCGGTCGCGTAC
>DATFRS010000019.1:0-4725 GCA_035263065.1 Rhodanobacteraceae bacterium | reverse complement strand
GACGCACACCGAGACGATCGGCCGGATCGATGCGGCGAACCTCCGCGCCGCGCACTCACGCATCGAATCGGGGACGACGATCGGCAAGCTCGCGCTCGCGGGGTGGTAGCGGGGCGAAGTGCGGAGCGGGCAGAATCGCGGAGCCTTGTCCGACGCCGCCGCCCTAGACCGCATCCTGCGCCTCAGCGCCTTCGACGGCGACTCCGCCGCCGCGCTGCGCACGCTGCACGCGCATTTCGCGATGCGCTTTCCCGACTGCTCGCTCGCGCTCGTCCTCGTCGGCGGGCAGGCAAAAGGCCAGTGCCGGCTCGCCGGCCTGATCGGCCCCGACGGGACCGAGCACGTGCCGAACATCGATCCGTTCGGCCAACGCGTCACGCTGCCGCTGTTCTGCGACGCGCTCGCGGCGCGGCTCTTCGGAGAATCCTCGGCGCGCGTCGTGCGCGTCGCGCCGACCGAGTTCGACCTGCCGTTCGCGCAGGCGCTGCTCGCGCCGGCGGCGCTCCTCGGCGTGCCGGTCGTCAACACCGGCGAGGTGCGGCACTGGCTCGTGTTCGGCTCGACGTTCCATCCGCGCTTCGACCGCGTCGATCTCGACGCGCTGCTGCTGGAAACGAATCTCGCCGCGAGCCTCATCGTGCGCCCGATCGCGACGCGCGCGCTGCGCGACGAGACCGATCGCCAGCGTCGGGCGATCGAAGGCCTCGCCGACGTGCAGCGGCTGCTCCTGCCCGACAACCCGGCGATCCGCGGCCTCGAATACGCGATCCACTGGCAGCCCGCCGAGACCGCGGCGGGCGACTACTACGACCTGATGCCGCTGACGGCGTTCGCGCCCGACGACTTCGTCGACGGCGGCGCCGACATCTGGGCGCTGATGCTCGCCGACGTGTCGGGCCACGGCGCTGCGGCCGCGATGGAAGCCGTGCAGTTCGACGCGATCCTGCGCACTTATCAGGGCGACGGCGAAGGCCCGGCCGGCGCGCTGACCTACGCGAACCGTTACTTCTTCTCGCGGCGCCAGCGCCAGCACTTCATCACCGCGTTCGCGCTCTTGTATCGCCCTGACCTGCGCCGCGCGACTTATGTCGCCGCGGGTCATCCCGCGCTGCTGCATCGTCGCGCCGACACCGTGACGCCGCGCGGCGCGGGCGACCAGATTCCGCTCGGCATCCTGCGCGACTACGCGTTCCGCAACAGCGAGTTCGACGTCGAGCCCGGCGACACGTTCGTGCTCTACACCGACGGCGTCGTCGAGGCGCGCGACCGCAAGGGCCATCAGTTCGGCGCCGAGCATCTCGCCACGCTGATCGCCGAAGGTCCCGAGCAGCCCGCGACGCTGCTCGGCGTGCTGCGCGACGCGCTGCTCGAGCATCAGGGCGGGCCGCTCGGCGTCGACGACCAGACGCTGATCGTGCTGCGCGTCGCGCACTGAGGCTTGTGCGCGACGGGCCGTTCAGGGCATCGTTGCGCATCCAAACGCCTGTTTGAATTCCGTGCCGACGCCCTACCCGCACCTTTTCGCGCCGCTCGACCTCGGCTTCGCGACGCTGCCGAACCGCGTGCTGATGGGGTCGATGCACACCGGCCTCGAGGATCACGCACGCGATTTCGACAAGCTCGCCGCATACTTCGCCGAGCGTGCGCACGGCGGCGTCGGGCTCATGATCACCGGCGGCTTTTCGCCGAGCATCGAAGGCTGGCTCACGCCGTTCGCAGGACGTGTGTCGATGCCGTGGCACGTCGCGCGGCACCGCAAGATCACGCGCGCCGTGCACGCCGAGGGCGGCCGCATTTGCCTGCAGATCCTGCACGCGGGCCGCTACGCGTATCACCCGCTGTCGGTCGCGCCGTCGGCGCTGAAGTCGCCGATCACGCCGTTCAAGCCGCGCGCGCTGACGCCGCGCGGCATCGAGCGCACCATCGGCGATTTCGTCCGGAGCGCGAAGCTCGCGCGCGACGCGGGCTACGACGGCGTCGAGATCATGGGCTCGGAGGGCTATCTCCTCAACGAGTTCCTCGTCGAGCGCACGAACAGGCGCAGCGACGCGTGGGGCGGCTCGGTCGAGAACCGGCAGCGCTTCCCGGTCGAGATCGTGCGCCGCATGCGCGCCGCCGTCGGGCGCGACTTCATCATCGTGTATCGCCTGTCGATGCTCGATCTCGTCGAGAACGGCCAGCGCTGGGACGACGTCGTCACGCTGGCGAAGAAGATCGAAGCCGCCGGCGCGACGCTGATCAACACCGGCATCGGCTGGCACGAGGCGCGCATTCCGACGATCGTGACGAGCGTGCCGCGCGCGGCGTTCGCGTGGGTCACGCGGCGGCTCAAGGGCGAGGTGCGGATTCCGCTGATCACGACGAACCGCATCAACATGCCGGACGTCGCCGAGCGGATCCTCGCGGCCGGTGACGCCGACATGGTGTCGATGGCGCGCCCGCTGCTCGCCGACGCCGAATGGGTCGCGAAGGCGCGCGACGGCCGCGCCGCCGCGATCAACACGTGCATCGCGTGCAACCAGGCGTGCCTCGATCACGTGTTCGAGAACCGCCTCGCGACCTGCATGGTGAATCCCCGCGCGTGCAACGAGACGACGCTCGTCATCCGCCCGGCGGCGCAGAAGAAGCGCATCGCGGTGATCGGCGCGGGACCGGCGGGCCTTGCCTGCGCGACGACGCTCGCCGGGCGCGGACACGCCGTCACGTTGTTCGAGGCGTCGAGCGAGATCGGCGGCCAGTTCAACATGGCCAAGCGCATTCCGGGCAAGGAAGAATTCCACGAGACGCTGCGCTATTTCGCCGAGCAGATCCGCGAGACCGGCGTCGAGCTTCGCCTCGGTACGCGCGCCACTGTCGAGTCGCTGCGCAACGCCGGCTTCGACGAGATCGTGATCGCCTGCGGCATCGTGCCGCGCGCCGCGGTGATTCCCGGCATCGATCATCCGAAGGTGATGTCGTACGTCGACCTGCTGCTCGGCGGGCGGCCTGCCGGCAAGCGCGTGGCGATCATCGGCGCCGGCGGCATCGGCTTCGATGTCGCCGAATTCCTCGTGCAGTCGCCGCCGTCGCCGAGCACCGACGTCGCGCGCTGGACGCACGAATGGGGCATCGACACGACGCTCGCCGCGCAGAGCGGCCTCGCGCGTCCGGCGCCCGAGCCGCCCGATCGCGAAGTGTGGCTGCTGCAGCGCACGGAAGGCCGGCCCGGCAAGCGGCTCAACAAGACGACCGGCTGGGTGCACCGCTCGACGCTGAAGGCGAAGCGCGTCGCGATGCTCGGCGGCGTCGCGTACGAGCGCATCGACGACGACGGACTGCACGTCACGATCGACGGCAAGCCGCAGCTCCTGCCGGCCGACAGCATCGTCGTCTGCGCGGGCCAGGTGCCCAATCGCGCGCTGCACGCGGCGCTCGCCGGCTGCGGCACGAAGACGCACCTCATCGGCGGCGCCGACGTTGCCGCAGAGCTCGATGCCAAGCGCGCGATCGATCAGGGCACGCGTCTTGCGGCCGTGTTGTAATCGCTTCAGTCGCGACCCGCGAAGATCCCGCGAAAGGAAGCACGACATGATGAAGCTCTATTTCACGCCGGGCACCTGCGCGCTCGCCGACCACATCGCGCTGGCGTGGATCGGCAAGCCCTACGAAGCGCAGAAGGTGCCGCGCGAAGAGCGCCAGCAGCCGTGGTTCCTCAAGCTCAATCCGGCCGGCGCCGTGCCCGTGTACGAAGAGGACGGCTGGGTGCTGACGCAGAACACGGCGATCCTCAACTACCTCGCCGACAAGTTTCCGGAAGCGAAGCTCGGCGGCGACGGCTCCGCGAAGGGCCGCGCCGAGGTCAACCGCTGGCTCGCGTTCGTGAACTCGGACATGCATCCCGCGTTCAAGCCGCTGTTCAACTCGACGGCGTATCTCGAAGACCCTGCGATCATCGAAAAGACCAAGGACAACGCGCGCGCGACGCTGCGCAAGATGTTCGAACGCGTCGACGCGCAGCTCGCCGGCAAGGACTGGGTCGTCGGCACGCGCTCGGTGGTCGATCCGTATCTCTACGTCACGCTGCGCTGGGCGAAAGGCCAGAACATCGACCTTTCGGACCTCCACAATCTTGCGCGCTTCACGCAGCGCATGAACGACGATCCCGGCGTGAAGAAGGCGCTCGCCGAGCAGGGCGTGACGATCTGAGCGTCAGCGCTTGTCGATCGGCACGAACTTGAGGTCTTCCGGCCCGACGTAGTTCGCGCTCGGGCGGATGATCTTGCCGTCGATGCGTTGCTCGATCACGTGCGCCGACCAGCCGCAGGTGCGCGAGATGACGAAGAGCGGCGTGAACATCGCGGTCGGCACGCCCATCATGTGGTACGAAACCGCGCTGAACCAGTCGAGGTTCGGGAACATCTTCTTGACGTCCCACATCACCGATTCGAGCCGCTCGGCGATCGAGAACAGCTTCGTGTCGCCGGCTTCCTTCGACAGCTTTTTCGCGACGTCCTTGATCACCTTGTTACGCGGATCGGAGATCGTGTACACCGGGTGGCCGAAGCCGATCACGACTTCCTTGTTTTCCACGCGCCTGCGGATGTCGGCTTCTGCTTCATCGGGATTCTGATAGCGCGTTTGCACTTCAAATGCGGCTTCGTTCGCGCCGCCGTGCTTCGGTCCGCGCAGCGCGCCGATCGCGCCGGTGATTGCCGAATAGATATCCGAGCCCGTGCCCGCGATCAC
>DATFRS010000018.1:0-3196 GCA_035263065.1 Rhodanobacteraceae bacterium | reverse complement strand
GAAACATCGGGACCGGATCGCGTGCCGCACTACAACGGCTATCTTGCCGCTGAATTGAACGGTGCCGCGGCGCCGGGCTACAGCTCCGGTCAGGCGCAAGCGGCGATCGAAGAAGTGCTCGCGCAGGAATTGCCGAACGGCATGACCTACGAGTGGACCGACCTCACCTTCCAGCAGATCCTCGCCGGCAACACGATGGTCTACATCTTCCCGCTGGTCGTGCTGCTCGTGTTCCTCGTGCTCGCCGCGCTGTACGAGAGCATCTCGCTGCCGCTCGTCGTGATCCTGATCATCCCGATGTGTCTCCTCTGCGCGATCCTGGGCGTCACTCTCTCGAACGGCGACAACAACATCTTCACGCAGATCGGCCTCATCGTGCTGGTCGGCCTCGCCTGCAAGAACGCGATCCTGATCGTCGAGTTCGGCCGCGACCGCGAGGCGCACGGCGAATCGACGTGGCAGGCCGTGCTGGACGCGTGTCGCCTGCGCCTGCGGCCGATCCTGATGACGTCGCTCGCGTTCGTGATGGGCGTGATCCCGCTGGTCACCTCGACGGGCGCCGGTTCCGAGATGCGTCGCGCGATGGGCGTCGCCGTGTTCTCGGGCATGCTCGGCGTGACGTTCTTCGGACTGCTCCTGACGCCGGTCTTCTACCTCGTGATCCGCCGCGCCGTGCGCGCGCGGCGCGAAGCGCGCGAGGAAACGGCGCTCGTTCCCGCCGCGAGCGCGCCCTCGGCGTAAGATGCGGGGCATGCGCACGACGCATGCCCTCGCGATCGTGTTCCTCGCCGCCGCGACATTCCCGGTCGCGGCGGCGACGGCGTACAAGTGCATCGACGCGCGCGGCGCGGTCACGTTCCAGGACAAGCCCTGTCCCGCCGGCGCGAAGCAGAGCAGCATGACGCTGCCCGATCCCGAGCCCGTCGCGCCCGCACCGGTCGCGAGCGAACCGCCGCCGCCGCCGAACCCCGGCCCCGACCCCTTGCCGCTGCCGCCGCCGGTCGTGCGCGACCCGCCGCAGCAGTTCTATCTCTGCACGCGCTACGACGGCACGACCTACATCAGCGACACCGGCGAAGGCGGCAGCGCGCTCGTGCCGCTCGGCGTGATGGGCGTGCCGGGCCGGAGTCTCGCCGACGCCTACGGCGGCCGGAACGGCATCGGCGTCTCGGCGCCGGGCCTGCGCCAGATTCCGCACGTGCCGGCCGGGAGCACGCCGTTCGGCGGCATGAGCACGTGGATCGACGACGAGTGCCACATGGCCTCGCCGCAGGAAGCGTGCGGCTATCTCCGGAACGCGCTCGACGACGTCGAATACAAGCTGCGCAAGGCGTTCAGCGACACGACGCCGGAGCTGAAGCGCCAGCGGGCGGATATCCAGGAGCGCATGCGCGGCTGCTGATCAGGGACGGAGCTCGAGCAGCGGCGCCGGCGCGTAATGCCGCTCGTGCGCGAGCAGCCACTGCTTTGCCGGCAGGCCGCCGCCGTAACCGGTCAGCGAGCCGTCGGCGCCGATGACGCGATGGCACGGCACGATGATCGCGATCGGATTCGCGCCGTTCGCGGCGCCGACGGCACGCATCGCGCTCGGCTTGCGCAGGCGTCGCGCGACTTCGAGATAGCTCGTGGTGTCGCCGTACGGGATCTCGAGCAGCGCGTCCCAGACGCGCCGCTGGAACGGCGTGCCTTCAGGCGCGAGCGACAGGTCGAACGTGAGCAGCTTGCCGGCGAAATACGCGGCGAGCTGCGCACGCGCATCGCGCAGGCGTGCCGGTGCGCGTTGCCATTCCGGTGCGACGTGCGCGGGTTTGCCGTGCCTCGGCAACAGCAGCTGCGTCAGCGCGTCGTCGTCATCGGCGACGAGCACGAGCGGTCCGATCGGCGAATCGAAGAAGTCGTAGACCATGTCCTTCAACCCTGGCTGCGCCAGAGCAGCATCACCGCATACGCGCGCCACGGGCGCCATGCTTCGCTCATCGCTTCGACCGCGCGCGTGCTCAACGTCGACCCGTCGCCGGATGCGGCGCGCCGGAGGATCAGGTCAGCCGCCGGAAACGCGTCGGGCTGACCGAGCGCGCGCATCGCGATGTAGTGCGCCGTCCAGGGCCCGATGCCCGGCAGCGCGACGAGGCTTTCCTCGAACGCGGCGAGCGTCTGCTCCGTGCGGAAATGCACGTGGCCGTCGACGACGGCGCGCGCGAGCGTGCGGATCGCGTCGGCGCGCGCGCGCATGACGCCGATCGCCTCGAGCTTCGCATCGGCGATGACGTCGGGCGACGGAAACAGCGCGTGCAGTCGCACGGCCGCGCCGTCTTCGAAGCGCGTTCCGTAACGATCCGCGATGCGCGCCGCGAGCGTGCGCGCCGCGGCGACGCTGACCTGCTGGCCGAGGATCGCGCGCACGGCAAGCTCGAAACCGTCCCACGCATTCGGCAGGCGCTGGCCGGGCCAGCGCCGCACGAGCGGTTTCAGCAGCGGATCGCGGCGCAGCGCGGTGTTGATCGCGAGCGGATCGGCGTCGACGTCGAACATGCGCCGCACGCGCGCGACGATGTCGCCGAGGGCGCTCGGCTTCGCGTGATGCACGCGCAGCTCGATCGCCGACTGATCCGCGAGCGGCGACACCGACAGCCAGCCCGGCGAACCGGACGAGACGAAACTGCGGCGATAACCTTGCGTGTCGACCGCCTCGACGCCCGGAATCACGCGCCGCTCCATGAAGCCGAGCAGATGCGCGAAATCGTACGGCGGCCGGAACGGCAGGCGCAGCGCGAGCTCGTCGGTCGCCTTCGTCGCGTCGTGCGCGCGCCGGATGTCGCGCGGCGCCTTGCCGTACGTCGCGAGGAACGCAGCGTTGAAGCGGCGCAGGCTCGCGTAGCCGGCTGCCGGTGCGATGGCGGTAATCGGCAGCGCGGTTTCGGTCAGGAGCTTCTTCGCGAACAGCAGCCGGCGCGTCGCCGCGACGTCGAGCGGGCTCGCGCCGAGCTCCTCGGCGAAGAGCCTCCGCAGATGCCGCTCGCCGACGCCGACGCGGCGTGCGAGCTCGGGCAGCGACGTCTCGTCGAGCGCGCCCTGCTCGATCAGCCTGAGCGCACCCGCGACGAGATCGCTCTTCGCGCGATGCAGCGGCGATCCCGGTGCCGCTTCGGGTCGGCAGCGCAGGCACGGCCGGAACCCCGCCGCTGCCGCAGCGGCC
>DATFRS010000017.1:0-4761 GCA_035263065.1 Rhodanobacteraceae bacterium | reverse complement strand
TGCCGCTGCTCGGCGCGCGCATCAGGAAGGCGATGAAGCGCGGCGCCAGGGTTCATGCGATCGACGCGGTCGACTTCGAGCTCGAAGCCGACGTTCCGCTCGCGGGCCGGCGCATCGTCGCGCCGTCGGCGATGACGGGTGCGCTGCTCGATCTTGCGAAGGCGGCGAACGACATCGGGCATCTGCCGGAATCGCACGATCTCGCCGGCGCGATCTCGGGTCGCGATGCCGGCGATGCGGCGAAACATCTCCTGAAGCTCCTGACCGACGCGAACAGCTCGGTCGTGATCGTCGGCGAAGGCGTCGTGCAGCATCCGCAGGCGTCGACGCTGCGCGCTGCGGCCGAATTCGTCTCGAAAGCAAGCAAGAGCGCGTACGACGAGATTCCGTCCGGCGCGAACGCGATCGGCCTCGCGCAGGTCGGCGTCGTTCCGCGCGACGGCGCGCTCGACGCGCGCGCGATGCTGCGAGAGCCGCGCAAGACCTATGTGCTGTACGGCTGCGAGCCGCCCGAGGATTTCGGCGACGGCGCGCTCGCGCTCGATGCGCTGGCGAAGGCCGAAGGCGTCGTCGCGTTCTCATCGTACGTCAGCGAATCGCTGAAGCGCGTCGCGAGCGTGATCCTGCCGATCGGCCTCCTGCCCGAGATCGACGCGACGCTCGTCAACGTGCACGGCACGATGCAGCGCACGGCGCCGGCGACGAAGCTGCCCGGCGACGCGCGTCCCGGCTGGAAGGTGCTGCGCGCGCTCGGCTCGGCGCTCGCACTCAACGGTTTCGATTTCACCGAGATCGCCGAAGTGCGCGACCAGATCACGAAGGAGTGGGCGACCGCGAAGGCGGACGCGAAGCGGGGCATGGCCGCGGCGCCGTCGAAGTCCGGCGGTCTCGAGCGCATCGCGACGACGGCGATCTATCGCGCCGACGCCGTGCTGCGCCGCACGCCCTCGCTGCAGGCACACCCGCTGACGCGCGGCGCGCTCGCGGTGCTGAATCCGGAAGACGGGCTCGCCCTCGGCCTCGGCCAGGGTGCGAAGGCGCGCGTCGGCAGCGTGACGCTGCCGGTCGAGCTGTCGACGCGCGTGCCGCGCGGCGCGGTCTGGATCGAGCAGGGCTACGCCGAGACCGCGACACTGCCGCCGCACGGCGCGGCGGTCGAGATCGCGAGGGCCTCCGCGTGATCGCCTCGCTGATGGGATGGATCCATTCGTTCATCGAGACCTTTCCGACGCTGTCGATGGCGATCGGGCTGCTGGCGTTCCCGATCGTGCCGGTGATCATCGCGGTCGCGATGTACGTCTGGTGGGAGCGCAAGGTCATCGGCTGGATGCACGTGCGCATGGGGCCGAACCAGGTCGGTCCGTTCGGGCTCGCGCAGACGTTCGCCGACGTGTTCAAGCTGCTGCTGAAGGAAGTCATCTACCCGGCGAACGCGAACAAGCAGCTCTTCCTGCTCGCGCCGCTGTGGGCGCTGGTTCCGGCGTTCGCGGCGTGGGCCGTGATCCCGATCGGCAATCACGTCGCGTGGTCGAACGCGAACGCGGGCCTCCTGTTCCTGCTCGCGATGACCTCGATGGGCGTGTACGGCATCATCCTCGCCGGCTGGGCGTCGAACTCGCGCTACGCGATGCTCGGCGCGATGCGCTCGGCGGCGCAGGTCGTGAGCTATGAGATCGCGATGGGGTTCTCGCTGATCAGCGTGCTGATCCTCGCGGGCAGCCTCAATCTCTCCGACATCGTCAATGCGCAGGGCGGCGCATACGGGGCCGGCAACTGGTTCTGGATTCCGCTGCTGCCGATGTTCATCGTGTACTTCGTCTCCGGCGTCGCCGAGACGAACCGCGCGCCATTCGACGTCGCCGAGGGCGAGTCGGAAATCGTCGCGGGCTTCCACGTCGAATATTCGGGCGCGCCGTTCGCGGTCTTCTTCCTGACCGAATACGCGAACATGATCCTGGTGTCGTTCCTCGCGCCGATCCTGTTCCTCGGCGGCTGGTACTCGCCGTTCCCGCAATCGTGGGGCTTCGTCGGCGCGCCGGGCTGGTGGTGGCTCTTCGCGAAAGTGTTCTTCTTCGCGACGGCCTACGTCTGGTTCCGCGCGAGCTTCCCGCGCTACCGCTACGACCAGATCATGCGGCTCGGCTGGAAGGTGTTCATTCCGATCACGATCGCGTGGGTGTTCGTCGCGGGCGTCTTCAAGTTCCTCGGCTGGTTCCCGCTCGGCTGAGACATCGACTCATGAATCGCATCTCGAATTACATCAAGAGTCTTTTCCTGCTCGAGCTCTGGGCCGGACTGACGCTGACCTTCAAGTACCTCTGGCGCCCGAAGTACACGATGCGCTATCCGGAGGAGCACATCCCGAAGTCGAACCGCTTCCGCGGCCTGCACGCGCTGCGCCGCTATCCGAACGGCGAGGAACGCTGCATCGCGTGCAAGCTCTGCGAGGCGGTGTGCCCGGCGCTCGCGATCACGATCGACTCGGCACCGCGCGCGGACGGCACGCGCCGCACGACGCGCTACGACATCGACCTCTTCAAGTGCATCTACTGCGGCTTCTGCGAGGAGAGCTGCCCGGTCGACTCGATCGTCGAGACGCACGTGCACGAATACCACTTCGAGAAGCGCGGCGAGAACATCGTGAACAAGCAGCAGCTGCTCGCGATCGGCGACCGCTTCGAGAAGGAGATCGCGGCCGCCCGCGCGCAGGACGCGGCGTACCGGTGAGCGCACTGACATGACCGAATCGCTTCCGCTCGTCAGCTTCTACCTCTTCGGCGCGATCACCGTGCTGGCCGCGCTCGCGGTCATCACCGTGAAGAACCCGGTGCATGCGGCGCTCTGCCTCGTGCTGACGTTCTTCTCGACCGCGTGCACGTGGCTCCTCGCCGACGCCGAGTTCCTCGCGATCGCGCTGGTGCTGGTCTACGTCGGCGCGGTCATGGTGCTGTTCCTCTTCGTCGTCATGATGCTCGACATCGATCTCGTGCCGCTCCGCGAGGGCTTCGTGCGCGCGATGCCGGTCGGGCTCGTCGTCGCGGTCGTCATGCTGGTCGAGATGCTGACGCTGATCGGCGTGCGCTCGATGCAGATTCCGGCGCCGGCCGAGCCTGCCGCAGCCGCGGGCCTCTCGAACACGGCGTGGCTCGCGACCGCGCTGTTCAGCCAGTTCCTGCTGCCGTTCGAGGTCGCCGCACTGATCCTGACCGTCGCGATCATCGCCGCGATTCCGCTGACGCTGCGCCGCCGCGTCGGCGTCAAGGCGCAGGATCCGGCGCGCCAGGTCGCCGTCACGGCGCGCGAGCGCATCCGCATCGTCAAGATGCCGGCCGAAAAACCTACCGGAGCCGCGCCATGATCACGCTCGCGCATTTCCTGACGCTCGGCGCGATCCTGTTCTGCGTTGCGATCGCCGGCATCTTCATCAACCGCAAGAACGTCATCGTCCTGCTGATGGCGATCGAGCTGATGCTGCTCGCGGTCAACACGAACTTCGTCGCGTTCTCGCGCTTCCTCGGCGATCCGTCGGGGCAGGTGTTCGTGTTCTTCATCCTGACGGTCGCCGCGGCCGAATCGGCGATCGGTCTTGCGATCCTCGTGGTGCTGTTCCGCAACCGCGCGACGATCAACGTCGCCGAAATCGATTCGCTGAAAGGCTGAGCGCGATGACGATCTCGAAGACCATGCTGCTCGTCATCGTCCTTGCGCCCTTGTTCGGCGCGATCGTCGCCGGCCTGTTCGGGCGTCAGATCGGGCGCGTCGGCGCGCACACGATCACGATCGGCGGCGTGGCGCTGTCGTGCGGGCTGTCGTTCTACGTGCTGTACCAGCTCGTCTGGGGCGGCGCGCCGGTGTTCAACCAGAACCTCTACGAGTGGTTCCACATCGGCAACGTCGGCGCGCACGCGGACATCAGCGCGAACATCGGCTTCCTGGTCGACCGGCTGACCGCGATGATGATGGTCGTCGTCACGTTCGTGTCGCTGATGGTGCACGTCTACACGATCGGCTACATGGCCGACGATCCGGGCTACCAGCGCTTCTTCAGCTACATCGCGCTCTTCACGTTCTCGATGCTGATGCTCGTCATGAGCAACAACTTCCTGCAGCTCTTCTTCGGCTGGGAAGCGGTCGGCCTCGTCTCGTATCTCCTGATCGGCTTCTGGTACACGCGGCCGACGGCGATCTTCGCGAACCTCAAGGCGTTCATCGTCAACCGCGTCGGCGACTTCGGCTTCCTGCTCGGCATCGCGGGCGTGCTCTACTGGTTCCACTCGCTCGACTACTCGCAGGTGTTCATCAACACGGCGAGCCCGCTCGGCTACGGCGCGAAGACGGTCGAGCTCTTCTCGGGCCATCCGTGGCACGTCGCGACGATCATCTGCATCTGCCTCTTCATCGGCGCGATGGGCAAGTCCGCGCAGGTGCCGCTGCACGTCTGGCTGCCGGACTCGATGGAAGGCCCGACGCCGATCTCGGCGCTGATCCACGCGGCGACGATGGTCACCGCCGGCATCTTCATGGTCGCGCGCATGTCGCCGCTCTTCGAGATGAGCGACACCGCGCTTTCGTTCGTGTTGATCATCGGCGCGACGACGGCGCTCTTCACGGGCCTGATCGGCGTCGTGCAGAACGACATCAAGCGCGTCGTCGCGTATTCGACGCTCTCGCAGCTCGGCTACATGACCGTCGCGCTCGGGGTTTCGGCGTATGCCGGCGGCGTCTATCACCTGATGACGCATGCGTTCTTCAAGGCACTGC
>DATFRS010000016.1:0-7577 GCA_035263065.1 Rhodanobacteraceae bacterium | reverse complement strand
CTGTCCGGGCAGCCCGCCGCGCGCGCCGCCATCGCCGCGGGCGACGTGCTCGATCTCGAGAGCGAGCTCGCGGAGGCCTCGACGCCGCGGCGCACGCTCGCGCGCGACATCGGCGCGCGGTTCCGGCCGGTCGGCGTCGAGGAGGCCGATCGCGAAAGCCCATCGTTCTCATGGGCGGCGTTTTTCGCCGCGCTCGGCGTCGCCAGGCCGGAACGCTTTTCGCTCGCGATGCCGGCGTTCCACGCGCGCGTCGCCGAGCTCCTGCAGACGACGACGCCCTCGGTGTGGCGCGCGTACCTGCGCTTCCACACGGTCGACGGCGCGGCGCCCTACCTCGGCGGCGCGTATGCGCGCCAGCATCACCGCTTCCACGATGCCGTACTGCGGGGCCGGCTCGCGCCGCTGCCGCGCTGGAAGCGCGTGCTGCGCGCGATCGACACGCACGCCGGCGAGGCGATGGGCGAGCTCTACGTCGCCGCGAATTTCCCGGCGGACGCGAAGCGGCGGATCGTCGATCTCGTCGAGCACCTGCGCCGTGCGCTCGCGGTGCGGCTCGAACGGCTCGACTGGATGAGCGATGCGACACGCGAGCACGCGTTGCGCAAGCTCGCCGCGCTCGGCGTCAAGGTCGGCTATCCCGATCGCTGGCGCGACTCATCGGGGCTCGTCACTTCGCCGGCGAGCCTCTACGCGAACATCCTCGCGGCGCGCGCGTTCGATAGGCGCCGGCGCGTCGCGCAGCTCGGCCAGCCGGTCGATCGCGCGCTCTGGCCGATTCCGCCGCAGACCGTCAACGCCGGCTACGACCCGCAGCGCAACGAGATCGTGTTCCCCGCGGCGATCCTCGCGCCGCCGTTCTTCGATGCCGCGGCCGACGCCGCGCTCAACTACGGTGGCATCGGCGCCGTCATCGCGCACGAGATGACGCACGGCTTCGACGATCAGGGCAGCCGCTTCGATGCCGACGGACGGTTCCGCAGCTGGTGGCTCGCCGAAGATCGGTTGCGTTTCGAAGCGCTCGCGGAACGTCTGGTCGAACGCTTCGACGGTTCCGACGTCGACGGTCGCCTCACGCTCGGCGAGAACATCGCCGATGTCGGCGGCCTGGCGATTGCGTTCGACGCGTTGCGCGATGCGATCGCCGGCCGCGACGACCCGATGATCGACGGTTGCTCGCAGACGCAGCGCTTCTTTCTCAACTGGGCCGTGATCTGGCGCCAGAACCTGACACCCGAGGAAGCGCGCCTGCGCCGCTCGACCGACGTGCACGCGCCCGCGCGGATCCGCGCGAACGCCGCGCCGGCCGAGCTTGGCGGGTACGCCGAAGCGTTCGATTGCAGGAGCGGCGATGCGATGGCGCGATCAGCGGACGCGCGCATCCGGATCTGGTGACGGCGCCGGACGGCGCAGGCGCGCGACGATCTCCTCGATGAACGCCGGAGGCAGCTCCGCGCTGATCGGCACGCACCAGACGTCGTCGCCGGCGAAGCCGACGCACTTGATCGCGTCCTTCTCGGTCATCAGCACCGGCAGCGCGTCGCCGAACGCGAGATCGGCCGGCGTGAACGCGTGATGGTCCGGGAACGGATGCGCAATGACCTCGATGCCGCGCGCCTGCAGACCGGCGAAGAAGCGCCCGGGATTGCCGATCGCCGCGACCGCGTGCACGTACTGCCGCACGAACGACGCCAGCGGCCGCGTGCGCGGCGCGCCCGACACCGCGACCGCGACTTCGCCCGAAAGCCGCATCGCGACTTCGCCCGGCTCGGCGCGCGCGCCGTTGCAGACGCGGAAATCGATGCCGTCCAGGCGCGACATCGGCTCGCGCAGCGGACCTGCGGGCAACAGACGCTCGTTGCCGAAGCGGCGCTGGCCGTCGACGACGCAGATCTCGATGTCGCGCGCGAGCGAGGGATTCTGCAAGCCGTCGTCGGCGATGACGACGTTCGCGCCTTGCTTGACGAGCAGCGCGGCGGCCTCGGCGCGCTCGCGCCCGACCGCGACCGGCGCGCCGGTGCGGCGGCGCATCAGGCTCGGCTCGTCGCCGTAGCGGCGCGGATCGGGCGCGTCGCCGAGCACTTCGGCCGCGCGCTGCGTGCCGCCGTAGCCGCGGCTGACGATCGCCGGGCGAAATCCCCGCGCGCGCAGCGCTTCGACCAGCGCGATCGCCAGCGGCGTCTTCCCGCTGCCGCCCGCCGTGAGGTTGCCGACGACGATGACCGGCGCGTCGACGCGCTGCGCCTGCCTGAAACCGAAACGGTATGCCGCGACGTGCAGCGCGCGCAGTCCGCGGTAGAGCGGCACCAGCGCGGACAGCCAGAACGGCACGGGCTCGCCGTCGTACCAGATGCGCTGCAGACGCAGTGCAAGGCGCACGGCGCTCAGACCGCGGCCGGCACGACGGGGGCGACGTCCTCGCGGAATTGCATCCTGTGCAGCGCGGCGTACTTGCCGTTGCGCGCGAGCAGCGTCGCGTGCGTGCCCTGCTCGACCACGCGGCCGTCGTCGAGCACGACGATCTGGTCGGCGTGCTCGATCGTCGACAAGCGGTGCGCGATGACCAGCACCGTGCGGTCGCGCATCAGCCGGCCGAGCGCGTTCTGGATCAGCCGCTCCGACTCCGAGTCGAGCGCGCTGGTCGCCTCGTCGAGGATCAGGATCGGCGCGTTCTTGAGCAGCGCGCGCGCGATCGCGATGCGCTGGCGCTGGCCGCCGGACAGGAGCGCGCCGCCCTCGCCGACTTCGCTGTCGAGCCCCTTCGGCAGTTTGGCGATGAACTCCATCGCGTTGGCTGCGCGCGCGGCGTCCTCGATCTCGGCGCGCGAGGCGCCGGCGAGCGCGCCGTAGGCGATGTTGCGCGCGACGGTGTCGTTGAACAGCACGACCTTCTGGCCGACCCAGGCGATCTGCTCGCGCAGGCTCTCGATCGTGTAGTCGTCGAGCGGACGGCCGTCGAGGCGGATCTCGCCGGCGGTCGGCTCGTAGAAGCGCGGAATCGTGCTGACGAGGCTCGACTTGCCGCCGCCGGACGGGCCCACCAGCGCGGTCACCGTGCCGGACGCGCACCTGAGGTCGATGCCGTTCAGCGCCGCGCGCGTCTGGCCGGGATAGTGGAGCTCGACGCCGCGGAGCTCGAGATCGCCGCGGCAGCGCTCGACGCGCACGGTGCCGGTGTCGCGCTCGCCGGGCGTGTCGACGATGCTGAAGAGGTCCGCCGCCGCCGCGATGCCGCGCTGCATGCCGGCCTGCACGGTCGTGAGCTGCTTCAGCGACGTCAGCATGACCATCATCGACGTGATCACCGACATGAACGAGCCGGGATCCATGTGCGCGATGATGCCGGGCCGCGTCGCGACGAAGATGACCGCCGCGAGCGAGCACGCCGCGACGAGCTGCACGAGCGACGTCGAGAGGGCGTTCGTCGACGCGACCTTGAGATTGAGGCGGCGGTTCTCGTCGGCGACGGCGTCGAAGCGCGTCGCCTCGTACGTCTGGCCGCCGTAGATCTTGACCTCGCGCTGGCCCGAGACGACCTCGTCGACGATGCCGGTCACCGAGCCCATCGAGCGCTGGATGCGATGGCTGATCCGCCGGTAGCGGCGGCCGACGAAGAACACGATCGCGGCGACGACGGGCGCGAGCACGAACAGCGCCAGCGTCAGGCGTACGCTCGTCAGCAGCATGTTGAGCGTCAGGCCCAGCACCGTCAGCGAGTGCAGGATCAGCGTCTTCAGCGCGTCGGTGCTCGCGTTCGCGACCTGCTCGACCGTGTAGACGAGCCGCGAGATCTGCTGGCCCGACGATTCGCGGTCGAAATACGCCGCCGGCAGGCGCAGGTACCGCGCGAAAACCTGGCTGCGGAGCTGCTGCACGACGCCGCGGCCGATGCGCGCGATGCCGAAGTCGGTCGCGTAGGTCGACGCGCCGCGCACGAAGAACAGGATCACGATCGCGATCGGCAGCCAGAAGATCGTCACCGGATCGCGCGCGATGAAGAGATCGTTGAGCATCGGCTTGATCAGGTGCATGAACACCGAGGTCGAGCCGGCGTCGAAGACCATGCCGAGCACCGCGACGACGGCGACCCAGCGGTGCGGCCGCAGGTACGTCAGCAGCCGCCGGTACGTGCCGAGGAACGACGCGTTGACGGCGCCGGGATCGGTCACGGGCGCGCTGGCGCTTCGGTCGGCGTCGTCGCGATCGAGAGGCGCGTGAAGCCGAGCCGGCCGAGCGCATCCATCGCCGTCACGACGGACTGGTGCGGCGTCATCGCGTCGGCGCGCAGCATGACCGGGCGGTCGCGATCGTCGCCGGCGACGCGCAGGATCGCCTCGCTCAGCGATTCGAGGCTCGGGTTCAGGACTTCGTTGTTGTCGAGGTAGTAGCGGCCTTCGCGGTCGATCATGATCGTCAGCGCCTCGCGCTGCTCGCTCGAATCGGCCGAGGCGGCCTGCGGCAGCGTGACCTTCATGCGCGTGTGCTGCACGAACGTCGTGGTCAGCACGAAGAACATCAGGAGCGTCAGCATGACGTCGATCAGCGAGATCACGTTGATCTCGAAGTCGTCGTCGCGGCGCGCGGAGGCGATGCGCATGGTCGGATTACCCGGCGGCGCGGGCCGCTACGCGCACGGTCGGCGAGGCGGCCTGCGTCTCGCCGATCGCGGTCAGCTCGTCGGTGAGGAGGAACACCTGCCGCTCCATCTCGACGACGAGGTCGTAGACGCGGCCGCGGAAGTAGCGATGGAACACGTACGCCGGGATCGCGACGCAGAGACCCGCAGCGGTGCAGACGAGAGCCTCGCCGATGCCGCCGGCCATCTTCATCGGATCGCCGACGCCCGAGATCATCACCGCGAAGAACATCTTGATGAGGCCGAACACCGTGCCGAGGAGGCCGAGCAGCGGTCCGATCAGCGCGATCGTGCCGAGCGTGTTGAGGAAGCGCTCGAGCCGGTGCACGACGTGGCGGCCGGTATCCTCGACGCGCTCCTTGATGATCTCGCGCGGCCGGTTGCGCACTGACAGCGCCGCGGCCATCAGCTCGCCGAGCGGCGAATTCGTCGAGAGCACCTTGAGATGCTCCGGATCGATCTTGCGCGTGCGCGCCCATTCGCGCACCTCGTCGCCGAGGCCGGGCGGGATCACGGCCCCGCGGCGCAAGGTCCAGAAGCGCTCCAGGATGATCGCGAGGGCGACCGCCGAGCAGATGACGATGGGCACCATCGCCCAGCCGCCGGCCATCAGGATTTCGAGCACGGATCCACCTTCGTCTACATGTCGCGGGGCGCCGACAGGCGCGCATCATAGCAAGGCCGCGCGGCGCCACTCTGCGACGCGCTGCCCAGTGGACAGCACGACGGGTCGCTCCGTTCACGCCAGTAGCGGCGGCGGCGGTCCCGCTCGGCGTGCGCGACCGGTCCGGAATCGGGCGGAAACTCGATCGTGACCGCGCCCTGCCCGGCGGTGTCGGCGACGCAGGCGCCGGCGTCGCGAAACCGTGCGACGACGTCCGGGTGCGGATGCCCGTAGTGGTTGTGCCAGCCGGCCGATACGACCGCGAGCGCGGGATGCGCGGCGTCGATGAACGCCTGCGACGACGACGTGCGGCTGCCATGGTGCGCGGCGGCGACGACGAGCGGCGTGCGGGCGCGGCCGAGCTCCGCGGCGATGCGCGGCTCGATGCGTGCGCCGATGTCGCCGGGCAGCAGCAGCCGTCCGCCGCGTCCTTCGACCAGCAGGACGCATGAGCGATCGTTGTCGCCGCGTGGGCTGATGGGCGCTTCGAGCTGATCGTCCGCCGGCGACAGCACGCGGAAATGCACGCCGTTCCAGTCCCAGGTTTCGCCTGCGCGGCATTGACGCAGGGCGATGTCGCTGCGCGCCGGCTCGCCGCCGGCGACTTCGGCCTCCGGAAATACCTGCGCGACGGCCGCGGCGCCGCCGGCGTGGTCGTTGTCGCCGTGGCTGATCACGATGCGGTCGAGACGTCCGACGCCGAGCGCGTGCAGCGTCGGCAGCACGACAGCCTTGCCGAGATCGAATTCGGACGGATAACGCGCACCGGCGTCGTAGAGCATCGCGTGCCCGCGCGTGCGCACGAGCACGGCGAGGCCCTGGCCGACGTCGATGAACACCGTTTCGAACGCGCCGTCGTCGAGCGACGCGCGCGGCGGCAGCAGCAGCGGCAGGAACAGCAGCGCGCCGAGCGCCCGTGCGGGAACGCCGCGCGGCATCAGCATCCACGTCGCACCGAGCATCGCGAGCACGAGCGCGGCGAGGCTCGCTTCGGGCAGATACGCATGCGCGCCCGGCAGCGCGGCCATGCGCTCGAGCAAGGCCCATTGCGCGTGTGCGCACCACGCCGCCGCGTGCAGCAGCGGCGTTGCCGGCGACGGGAACGCCAGCAGCGCCAGCACCGCGACGAGGCACAGCGGGACGATCACGAAGCTGACGAACGGCACCGCGACGAGATTGGACAGCGCGCCGACGAGCGACGCTTCGCCGAAGAACCAGACCGTCAGCGGCAGCAGCGCGAGCGACATCACGAGCTGGCCGACGGTGAGCTCGCGCAGGAACCCGAGGATGCCCTGTCGCCGCGCGAGGCAGAGCATCAGGAACGCGACGCCGGCGAACGACAGCCAGAAGCCCGGCGCCAGCACGGCGAGCGGATCGACGACGAGCACCGCGACGAGCGCGACCGCGAGCGACTGTGCGCCGCTGCCCGCGCGTCGTCCGCTGCGCGCGACCGCGACTGCGCCGATCATCAGCAGCGTGCGCACGGTCGGCAGGCTGCCGCCGGCGAGCAGGCCGTAGGCCATCGCGGTCGCCAGCGCAGCCGGCGTCGCCAGGGCACCGATCGGCACGCGCGTGCCGAGCCGCGGCACCAGCCACCCGATGAGCCGCACGAGCAGCGCGCCGAGCCCCGCCGCGACGCCGACGTGGAACCCGGAGATCGCGATCAGATGCGGCACGCCGTTGATGCGCGCGACCTCCCAGTCGTCGTCGTCGAGGCCGCGCGTGTCGCCGAGCGCGAAGGCTCGCACGAGCGCCGCGTCGTGCGGATCTGCGATGCGTGCGGCGATCTCGTCGGACAAGCGCGCACGCAACCCGTCGATGCACGAGTCGGCGGCGTCGATCCGCGCATTGCCCGGGTCGTCGCGCACGTAGCCGGTCGCGACGATGCGACGTTCGAGGGCCGAGCGTTCCGCGTCGAAGCCGCCCGGGTTGACCAGCCCGCGCGGGCGTTTCAGCCGAACGTGCAGGTGCCAGCGCGTGCACGGCGCGAACGCGCCGGCGGGTGCGCCGTACCAAGCGATGCGTGCGCGGCCGCGAAACCCGGATTCGATGCGGAGCGTCGCGCGCAACGCATCGGGTCGCGTCTGCGGCAGGTCGTCGACGATGCCGATGACGTCGAGGTCGCGGCCCTCGAGCGATTCCGGCAGTCGCGCGTCGAGCACGACGCCCGCACGCCACGCGCACCAGGCGAAGCCGAGCAACGCGATCGCCACCAGCCGAAAGCGCGGCAGCCGCAGCGCCGCGCACGCGGCGATGGCCACCAGCATGTCGCACCACACG
>DATFRS010000015.1:0-9609 GCA_035263065.1 Rhodanobacteraceae bacterium | reverse complement strand
GCAGCGCCAGGCGATCGCGATGCCGGCGAACGCGATCGCGCGTTTCGAAGGCCTCGCCGCCGGCGAGATGCCGAGCGCCGTCGCATCGGCGTTCGACGTCGACGCACCGGTGTCGTACGCCGAGCCGGAATCGATCGAACAGATCATCGCGCCGGCGCCGGTCGCCGAAGCGCCGAAGGCGTCGAGCGGTCCGCGTCCCGCGCCGCGCACGCTGCCGACGTTCGACGACGAAGACCAGCCGCGCGCGCCGCAGGAAATGATCCGCGTGCGCTCCGAGCTGCTCGATTCGCTCGTGAACTACGCCGGCGAAGTCTCGATCTACCGCTCGCGCCTCGAGCAGCAGATCTCGACGTTCCGCTTCAACCTGATCGAGTTCGAGCAGACCGTCTCGCGTCTTCGCGAGCAGCTGCGCAAGCTCGAGATCGAAACCGAAGCGCAGATCATCGCGCGCTACCAGCGCGAGCATCACGAGCCCGGCAACGTCGTGTTCGATCCGCTCGAGCTCGACCGCTTCTCGCAGCTGCAGCAGCTGTCGCGCGCGCTCGGCGAGTCGGTATCCGACCTGGTGTCGATTCAGGGCCTGCTCGACGACCTGACGCGGCAGTCGGAAACGCTGCTGCTGCAGCAGTCGCGCGTCAGCTCGGATCTGCAGGAAGGCCTCATGCGCACGCGCATGGTGCCGTTCGATTCGCTGGTGCCGAACCTGCGCCGCACGCTGCGCCAGGCCGCGCAGGAAGTCGGCAAGCGCGCGCAGCTGCGCGTCGACGGCGCGCAGGGCGAAATGGACCGCAACCTGCTCGAGCGCATGAAGGCGCCGTTCGAGCACATGCTGCGCAACGCGCTCGCGCACGGCATCGAGACGCCCGAGGAACGCCTGTCGACCGGCAAGCCGGCCGAGGGCACGGTCAACATCGCGGTCAGCCGCGAGGCGACCGAAGTCGTGCTGCGCGTGTCGGACGACGGCGCCGGCATGGACCGCGAGGCGATCCGCAAGAAGGCGATCGAGCGCGGGCTCCTTAAACCTGACGTCGAGCTCACCGATCGCGATCTCTACGGCTTCGTGCTCGAAACCGGCTTCTCGACCGCCGAGCAGGTCACGCAGCTCGCCGGCCGCGGCGTCGGCATGGACGTCGTGCACAACGAGATCAAGCAGCTCGGCGGCTCGCTGATCATCGATTCGGAAAAGGGCCGCGGCGCGACGTTCACGATCCGCCTGCCGTTCACGCTGGCGGTGACGCAGGCGATCCTGGTCAAGCTCGGCGACAACACCTACGCGATCCCGATGTCGTCGGTGCAGGGCGTCGTGCGCATCGCGCGCGACGATCTCGACCGCCGCCTCGCGACCGGCAACCCGAAGTACAGCTACGCCGGCGAGGAATTCAACATCTACGAGCTGTCGCAGCTGCTCGGCGTCGCGGCAGGCCGCGCGATCGACGAGACGCAGCTGCCGCTGCTCATGACGCGCACGGGCGACCAGCGCGCCGCCGTGCGCATCGACGCGGTCGTCGGCTCGCGCGAAATCGTCGTCAAGTCGGTGGGTCCGCAGATCAGCTCGGTGCCCGGCATCTTCGGCGCGACGATCATGGGCGACGGCTCGGTGGTCATGATTCTCGATCTCGCGCCGCTCGTGCGCCGCTCGGCCGCGCTGCGCGCGCGCGTCGAGGCCGGCGTCGCGGTCGAGCTTCCGGCCTACACGCCGCCGGCGCCGCTCGAGGAGCGCCGCCGCCATCCGCTGGTCATGGTCGTGGACGATTCGATCACGATGCGCAAGGTCACGACGCGCGTGCTCGAGCGCGCCGAGCTCGACGTGATCACCGCGAAGGACGGCCTCGACGCCGTCGAGAAGCTGCAGGAGAAGGTGCCGGACCTCATGCTGCTCGACATCGAGATGCCGCGCATGGACGGCTACGAGCTCGCCACCTACATGCGCAACGACGCGCGCCTCAAGGGCGTGCCGATCATCATGGTCACCTCGCGTACCGGCGAGAAGCACCGCCAGCGCGCGCTCGAAATCGGCGTCGAGCGCTATCTCGGCAAGCCGTACCAGGAGGCCGACCTGCTGCGTCACGTGCAGGAAATCTTGAGTATGGATCGTGCATAACACCAACGTCGCCGTCGCGTTGCTCTACGAGGCGCAGGAGCTCGGCCGGCACCTGCGCGAAGCGCTGACGTCGATGGGCACGCCGATCGTCTACGAAGCGGCGCCGGCCGATCTCGATCTCACCGCGCTCGAGAATTCCGGCGCGCGCGTCGTCGTCGTCAATCTCGATCCCGAAGTCGAGGCGCATCTCGACGAGGTGTACGGCCTCCTCGAGGACGACCGCTACTGCGTCGTCTTCAACGACGCGCAGGCGTCGAGCTCGCTGTCGGGTTGGGACCAGGCGCGCTGGGCACGCCATCTCGCCGCGAAGATCCTTGGCGATGCGAACATCGATCCGCCGCGGCCCGAAGGCGCCGAGGCGATTCCGGCGCCGGTGGCGCGCGCGGAATCGACGTCCGAGCCCGAGACCGAAACGATCGAGATGACCTCCGAGCCCGAAGCGATCGAGATCGCGTCGGAGCCGGACGCCAGCTACGACACGCGCCTCCAGTCCATCGTCGAGAGCACCGCCGAGGAGCCCGCCGCGGCGACCGCCGGCGATCCGCTCGACATGCTCGAGTCGCGCTACGAGGAAATGAGCCAGCCGGCGACGGCCGCGTATCCTTCGCCGCCGCCGCCGCCCGCCGACGCGTTCGATTTTTCGACGCTCGAAGCGCTGACGGCCGCGCCTGCGCCGCCGTCAACCGCGTCGTCCACGGGTCTCGATCTTGCCGAGGAGCTTTTCGAAGAGCCGCCCGCCCGCGTGACGACCGAGCCCGCGATGGCGTTCGACACCGAGCCCGGTGAGGAGAGCATCACGATCGACCCGCTGCCGGTGTCCGACGAGCCGACGACCGAGAGCTCGATCGCGCCCGAGGACCTCGAGGTGTTCGACCTCGACGCGCTCGACAAGCTCCTCGACGAGCCGCAGCCCTCCGGCAACGAATCGATCGACGTCGGCGATCTCGGCGATTTCGGCCCGGTCGAGCCGGTCGAGATCGAGGAGCGCGCGACCGCCGCTGCGCCGCCGCCGCCCGCGAGCCCGTCGGGTCTCTCGCTCGCCGACGACGTCGCGTTCGAAGCGCCGTCGGCGCCGAAGACGGAACCGTCGCCGGCGTCGATGCTCAAGCTCGCCGCCGCCGCGGACTGGTCGCTCGAAGACATGCTCCAGGGTGACGCGCCGCCGGTGCCCGCGCCGACCGGGCGCGCCGATTTCGGCATCGAGAAGATGTCCGCGGCCGAGTACCTCGCGCCCTCGACCGAAAACACCGCGCCGCCGCCGATGCCCGAGGACGACGGCCTCTCGCTCGAGCTGATGCCGATCGAGGAAGCCGTAGCGCCGCAGCAGCACCAGCGCGAGATGCACGAAGCGTGGCTCGATCCCGACAAGGTCGTCGTGCCGGCGAAGATCCGCAGGGTGTGGGTGCTGGGCGCATCGATCGGCGGTCCCGAAGCGGTCCGCGATTTTCTCGCCGAGCTGCCGCGCGACTATCCGGCGCTGTTCCTGCTCGCGCAGCACATGGGCGCCGAATTCGTCGATCTCATGGCGCAGCAGCTCGCGAAGTCGACGCCGCTCACGGTGCGCACGCCGACGCACGGCGAGCGCGTCGCGCACGGCGACGTCGTCGTCGTGCCGACGACGCACCGCCTGCAGGTCGATCCCGACGGCACCGTCGTGCTCGAGCGCACGACCACCGACGGTGCCTACAGCCCGTCGATCGATCGCGTGCTGCGCGACGTCGCCGACCGCTACGGGGCGAATGCCGGTGCGATCGTCTTCTCGGGCATGACCACCGACTCGGTCGAAGGCGCGAAGTACCTCGCATCGAAGGGCGGCACGATCTTCGCGCAACACCCGGACACGTGCGTCGTGAGCTCGATGATCGACGGCGTCGTCGAGGCGGGTGTCGTCAAGTATCTCGCCGCGCCGAAAGAGCTCGCGGAGATGCTGCTCGCCGACCAGCCGAAGAAACGCTGAGCGGCGATCAGAAAAGGAACGATTGGGGAATCACATGCCCGACCTGCCACGCGAAATCCGCGGCGTCATGATCCCGGTCACCGGCGGCCGCGTGCTGCTGCCGAACGCGACCGTCGCCGAGGTCATCACCTACGCGCAACCCGAGCGCATCGCCAACGCGCCGAAGTGGCTGCTCGGGCGCCTGTCGTGGCGCGGCTGGCGCCTGCCGCTGTTCTCGTTCCCGATGCTGACCGGCGAAGTCGCCGACGAGACCTACACGAACGCACGCGTCGCCGTGCTGAAGGCGCTCGGCGGCAACGCGAAGATGCCGTTCCTCGCGCTGCTCGCGCAGGGCTTTCCGCGCCTCACGACGATCACGCCGGACTCGCTGATTCCGACCGGCGACGAGAACGCGCATCCGATGGGCATCCGAGCCGAGGTGCTCGTGCGCGACGATCGGGCCGTGATTCCGGATCTCGGGCTGATCGAAGGGATGGTGGCCGAGGCCGTCGTCGCCTGACGGTTCGCTCCCCGGCGGTTCTGCGCCGGAATTTCCGTATCTCGGTCTCAGAGCCGCGCATCGGCTGCGTCCGATGCGTCGCGCGTTGCCGCGCGCAAGGCGAGTGCGCACAACGCAGCAAGGTTGTCTTGACGCACATTCCGCACGGCTCGTCCGATGGGCCGCTTGCGGCACTCATGTGAGCGCGAGACCATCGCACGCCGTCGCGACCATCCGGGGAAACGCATGCGCCGCAATCCCGCCCTCTTCGCCATCCTTGTCGGCGGCGGCATCGCCGCGACGTTCGACATCGTCTACGCGATCGTCTACTCGTGGATCCGCGCCAAGGTGCCGCCGACGACGATCCTGCAGTCCGTCGCGAGCGGCCTGCTCGGACAGCCGGCATACGAGGGCGGCGCGGCGACGGCGGGGCTGGGGCTCGTGCTGCACTACGCGATGGCGCTGATCATCGCGGCGATCTTCTGGTTCGCGAGCCGGCGCCTCAAGTTCATGACCGAGCAGGCCGTGCTCGCCGGCCTGCTGTTCGGCATCTGCGTCTACCTCACGATGAATTTCGTCGTGATTCCGCTCTCGGCGTTCCCGACGCAGATGACGTACACGCCGGTCCGCGTCGCGATCAACGTCGTCGCGCACATGGTGCTGTTCGGCCTCCCGATCGCGCTCGCGACGCGCGCGGCGAGCCGGCGCGCGTAGATGCAGGTGCGCCCGCTCGCGCGCGACGAGATTCCGGCGTGGGTCGCGTTGCGCTTCGGGCTCTGGCCGGACCAGCCGCTCGCCGAGCTCGACGAGGAAGGCCGCGCCGCGCTCGACGCCGATCCGCCGCTCGTCGTCTTCGTCGCAGCCGATGGCGCGACGCTGCTCGGCTTCATCGAGCTCAGCCTGCGCTCGTACGCCGAAGGCTGCGCGGGCTCGCCGGTGCCGTACGTCGAAGGCTGGTTCGTGCGCGAGGACGCGCGCCGGCGCGGCGTCGGCAGCGCGCTGATGCGCGCCGCCGAAGCCTGGTGCCGCGATCGTGGCCATGCCGAGCTCGGCTCCGATGCGCGCGCCGACAACCGGCTGAGCCGCACGGTGCACGCCGCGCTCGGCTTTGCGGAAGTCGAAGAGCTCGTCGTCTTCCGCAAGCCGCTCTGACGCGCGTCAGTCGCCGACGAGACGCCAGCCGAAGTAGAGCGTCGCCGCGTCGACGTACTGCGCGCTGCCGTCGACGTTGAGCCGCAGTGTCATCGGCTGACGGAAGAAGTCGCGCGCCTGCGCATCGGTGAGCCCGAAGGTCTCGACGAGCGTGTTGCGGCTGATCAGGCCCGCGATGCAGACCGCCGAGTCGCGCGTGCGCTCGGTGATGTGCGTCGCCGCGGGCAGCGGCACCTCGAAGCGCTCCGAGCTCGTCATGGCGGTCAGGAGCTGGCCGCCGAACGGCAAGCCGGTGGTCGGATCGATCAGCGACGGGTCGTCGAGCAGCGGATTCTCGATCGTCACGGTCGGCACGTAGTTGAGCTTCGCGACGACCGACGCCGCGGTGTCGTTGCCATAGCCGATCGTCAGGAACGGCGAGAACCAGTAGCAGAGCAGCGAATTCGCCGCGCGCGCCGGCAGGCTGATGTGGCCGAGGTCGGCGAAGCTGAAGCTCGTGACGCCGGGCGGCGGTGCGAGCGGCTGGCAGGCGAACGTGTCGCCGGTGCAGTCGTCGAGCAGGTCGACCTCGCCGTCGGCAAGCCCGAGCCAGTGCAGGTTGCGGCCGAACGAGTCGGGATCGCCGACGTCGCCCGGCGTCGGTGCGGCCGGCGCGGCGGCGTTCGACGCCTTAGGTCTGGCGGCGGCACCGCGGGCGATCGTCGTGTCGGCGGAATGCCCCGGCGCGTCGATGTCGGCGGACGCCGCGAACGAGACGCCGCACGCCGTCGCAAGGGCGAGCGCGAGCGGCGCGAGATGACCGAACTTCGTGTTCATGGTGCTGCCTCCCTCCGTTGGGTGACCGCACCGTACTACGCGTTTTTCGCCCGGAACCGGGCGCAGTCGTCGCTTCCCCCGTGTTACAGGTCGCCCAGGATCGCCTGCATGGCGGCAAGCGCGGCAAGCCCGGCCGTTTCGGTCCGCAGGATGCGCGGGCCGAGGCGAAGGCCGTGGAAGCCGGCCGCGTGCAGCGTCGCGAGATCGTGGCTCGACAGGCCGCCCTCGGGCCCGACGGCGAGCGTCGCGCGCGTGTTCGGCGCGAGATCGCGCGGCGCGCGGTCGCCGTTCGGATCGAGCGCGAGGCGAAGGCCGGCGCCGTCGTCGAGCGCCGCGGCCCAGTCGGCGAGCTTCATCGGCTCGCTGACTTCGGGCAGGCGCGAGCGCCCGCATTGCTCGCAGGCCGAGGCGACGACCGCTTCCCAGTGCGCTACGCGCCGCTCGGCGCGCTCCGCGTCGAGCTTGACCTCGGTGCGATCGGTCACGACCGGCACGATGCGCGCGACGCCGAGCTCGGTCGCCTTCTGCAGGATCCAGTCCATCTTCTCGCCGCGCGCGATGCCCTGCGCGAGCGTGATGCGGAGCGGGCTTTCGCGATCCTCGGCCTCGGCCGATTCGAGCACGCGCGCGGTGACCGAGCGCTTGGCCAGCGAGGCGAGCTCCGCCTCGTACTCGTCGCCGCTGCCGTCGAACAGGCGCAGCGGATGGCCGCGGTCGAGCCGCAGCACGCGGGCCAGGTGCTCGCCGGCCTGGATCGGCAGCTCGACTTCGCGGCCGGGGCGCAGCGTTTGCGGCACGTAGATGCGGGGAATTCGCATGGGCGTCTCCGTGGCGCGATGGTCGGAAGCGCTCCGCGAATCTCGGCTGCGGACCACTCCCGGCACCGACAGTACCGCGCCTCGATCACGACGGGTAGTGGGCACGTGCGCCGGGGACCCCATGACACGGGGTTAACGCGCCGCCGGGTAGGAGTATTCTCTCCCGCGCAAGCGGCCCTATCCGGAGAGACACGATGAGTCTACTGGTCTGCTGCTTCTGGTGGCTCGTAGTGGGTTTCCTGCTCGGCTGGCTGTCGCACTGGTTGCTGTCGAGAAGGTTGCGCAAGGATCCGCCGGCCGCAGTCAAGGCCGCCGAAGTCACCGCCGCGCGCGAAGCTGCCGAAGCGCAGCACGAGGCGCTGGTCAGCGCCGCCGCCGCGCCGCCGGCGCGCGTCATCGACGTCGGCGCGGCGCGCGCCGCGGGCTTCAACATCAAGCACGCCGACGACCTCACGATCATCGAGGGCATTGGCCCCCGCATCGACGATCTCTTCCACGCCCACGGCATCGAGTCGTTCGCGCAGCTCGCGCGGCTCAGCGTGCCGGAGATGCTCGAGATCCTGGAGCGCGGCGGGCCGCACTTCCAGCTTGCGAACCCGGGCTCGTGGGCGCGCCAGGCGGCGCTTGCGTCCGAGAATCGCTGGGCGGAGTTGAAGCGCCTGCAGGAAGAGCTCATCAGCGGCCGCCCGTCGCCCTGATCCCGCGAGGAGAAATCGCATGACGCGCACGATCGAGGAGTCGCGCTACGCGCGCTGGACCTGGACGGTCGCGCTGCTGCTCGTCGGGCTGTTGATCGTGCTCTGGCTGATCGGCAAGGGCCCGTCGAGCGCGTGCTGCGGCACCGAAAGCGCGACGACCGCGACGCAGGAGATTCCGCCCGCGCTCGCGCCGCCGCCGCCGATGCAGAGCGCCGCGAAGACGCCCGGCTCATTCGCCGTCACGCTCGACGGCGACAAGCGCACGCTCGAAGGCCAGCTCGCCGACGCGCCCGGCAAGGAGCGCGTGATGCAGGCCGCGATCGCCGCGTTCGGCGAAACGAACGTCGTCGACAGGCTCGTGGTCGAAGCCGCCGTCGCGCCGTCGATATGCGCGCAGAAGGCCGAAACGCTGTTCGCGGCACTGAAAACCGACCCGCCGATCGGCATCGCCTGCGACGCCAACGGCGCCATCACGCTGACCGGCAGCGCGCAGAGCGACGCCGACAAGTCCGCACGCGAGCGCTGGGCGCACGAATTCTTCAGCGCCGACACCGCCGTCACGAACCGCATCCAGGTCGCTGCGGCGGCGCAGCCGGTCGCGCGCCCCGAAGACGTGCGCTGCGCCGCGCGCATGCCGGCCGCGGTCACGTTCGCGACGGCATCGAGCCGCATCGATGCGCGCGGCCGCAAGCTCCTCGACGCGATCGAGCCGTGCCTCAAGGACGGCCGCTACGAGATCGCCGGCTACACCGACAGCATCGGCACGGCCGAGGCCAACATGACGCTCTCGAAGGCGCGCGCCGAATCGGTGCGCGCGTACATGATCCTGAAAGGCGTCGACGCGGACCGTCTCGTCGCGAACGGCTACGGCGCCGACCGCGCGATCGGCGACAACGCGACGCGCGAAGGGCGTGCGAGCAACCGGCGCATCGAGTTCGTCAGGAAGTAGCTATGCGACCGCGCGCTCGATGCCTTCGCGCGCGACGTCGACCATCAGATCGATTTCCTCCGCCGCGATGCAGAACGGCGGCATGAAGTAGACGACGTTGCCGAGCGGGCGCAGCACGACGCCGCGTTCGAGTCCGTGCCGGTAGACGCGCAGGCCGCGCCGTTCGCTCGCGGGAAACGGCCGACGCGACGCCTTGTCGGCGACGAGCTCGATCGCGGCGATCATGCCGGTCTGGCGCACGTCGGCGACGTGCGGATGGTCCGCCAGCGGCGCGATGCGGCCCGCGAGATGCGCGGCGAGCACGCGATTCCGTTCGAGCACGGGTTCCTCGCGCAGCACTGCGAGCGTCGCGCGCGCGGCGGCGCAGGCGATCGGATTGCCCGTGTAGCTGTGCGAATGCAGGAACGCCTTGCCGGCGTTGTATTCGGCGTAGAACGCGTCGTAGACGCGCGCGGTCGTCAGCACGGCCGACAGCGCGAGCGTGCCGCCGGTCAGTCCTTTCGAGAGGCAGAGGAAATCCGGCGCGATGCCGCCCTGCTCGCACGCGAACAGCGTGCCGGTGCGGCCGAAGCCGACGGCGATCTCGTCGGCGATGAGGTGCACGTCGAATTCGTCGCAGAGCGCGCGAAGGCCGGCGAGA
>DATFRS010000014.1:0-2578 GCA_035263065.1 Rhodanobacteraceae bacterium | reverse complement strand
AACAACGAGACGTGCACGTTCCCGACACCGTCGGCCGGCACCTGGTACGTGACGCTGCGTGCGTACTCGACGTTCTCCGGCGTGACGCTGCGCGGCAGCTACTCGACGGGCGGCGGCGGCAACGTGCTGCAGAACGGCGTGCCGGTGACGGGTCTCGCGGCGACGACCGGCAACGCGGTGAACTACACGATGACGGTGCCCGCGGGCGCGACGCACCTCGTGTTCCAGACCTCGGGCGGCACCGGCGACGCGGATCTCTACGTGCGCTTCGGCTCGCCGCCGACGACGTCGACGTTCACGTGCCGCTCGTGGACCAGCACCAACAACGAGACCTGCACGATCGCGGCGCCTTCGGCCGGCACGTGGTACGTGATGGTGCGGGCGTATGCAACGTTCTCGGGTGTGACGCTCGTGGGGAGCTACACACCGTAAGTCCACCTGGAACGATCCGAAAGGATCTGCCACGGACGGCACGGCGACGGCGGTCCCACACCCGCCGTCGCCACTCGAACCCTCGGCGCGCCCGCCTCCCCGGCGGGCGCGCCTTTGACTGCCGCGTTTGCGCTCGCGGCATTGCGCCCCGGGTAGGGCGAGGGGAGGGCGAGCCCCGGTCCGAGGAGGACCGGGGTTTTTTCTTTCCGAGGAGGCGAACAACGGGATTTACAACCTTTGCGCGCGACGCGATCGCGCGCGGCGGCGTCTGCGATACGGGGGTCACCGCAGGAGGGCTTGCCGCATGAATGCCTCGAGGATCCGTCCCACCGCCGGTTTCATCGCCACGGTCGCGCTCGTCTTCGCGATTCCCGCCGTCGCCGCCACGCCGGCCACGCTGACGCCGATCGAAGGCGGCGGGCAGATCGCCGTCACCAACTCCCCGTTTCCGTTGCAGCTCACCGCGCGCGTCACCGACGCCGCCGGCGCACCGGTCGAAGGCGCGCCCGTGCATTTCGCGATCGACCATTGCGCGCAGGGACACGTGTTCTGCCTGCTGCCGTCGGGGTATCCGTTCTTCCCCGGCCACAACTTCGATGCCGTAGTCATGTCCGACGCCGACGGCAACGCCGTTTCGCCGGCGATCGAGGCCGGCGACGTCGGCACGCTCGATGTCGGCGGATTCCAGGACGACGTCGTCGCGACGATCGACGGCGCTTCCGGCGTCGCGCCCGCGTATTTCTGGATCGTGCAGGTCGACCCGTCGCCGTCGGTCGCGATCACGTCGGCGTTCACCGGCGCGTGGTACGACCCCACGCGGAGCGGCCAGGGCCTCATGCTCGAGGTGCTGCCGGGCAACCAGCTGCTCGCCTATTGGTTTGCGTTCACGCGCGACGGCCAGCAGGCGTGGTTCGGCGGCGTCGGCCCGATCGTCGGCAACGAAGCCGTCGTCTACGCGCAGCAGGGCGCGGGCGGGCGCTGGATTCCGGACTTCAACCCGGCGGGCTACGTGAAGTTGCCGTGGGGCACGCTCGGATTCCGGTTCAGCGACTGCAACCACGGGCGCGTCTACTTCGCCGGCGCCGGACAGTATTCGGACTGGAGCACCGGCTACATGGACCTCACGCGGCTGACGATGCCGGCGGGATTGAGTTGCAGCTGAGCTCGCACGACGGCGGCTAGTCCTTGACGCGCGTATCGGTCGCGATCCAGTTCGCTTCCCAGGTCTTGCCGCCGTCGTCGGAGAACGACTGCTCGAACGTGCATGTGTCGTTGTTCGCGCAGGTGATGAAGAAGCGCACGAATACCGCGCGGCCGTCGACGCTGTCGCTGCCGAAGAACGCGCCGCGGCCGTCCTTGAAGCCGCCGACGACGGGCGCGGTCAGCGTGCCGGACTTGAGGTTCGTGTAGTTGAGGCTCCACTGCTTCGCGGCCGGGTTGTAGAGCCGCAGCGAAATCCCCTCGATGTGCAGGGCGCCGCCGGCGACGTCGAGCTCCACGAGATTCGCGCGCCCGTTCGCGATGCTGCGCACCACCGACGTGCCGTCGAGCTCGATCCATTCCTTCGAGCCGGTCAGCGGCTGCCTCAGGAGTTTCACGTGGGTCTTCCACGTGCCGATCTCGAAGTCGAAATCGTGCTGGCCGTCGCCCGGCGTCGCGGCAACGGCCGGCGGTACGAGAACGCTGAGGACGCAACACAGAAGATGAATGCGCATGGGCCGGCCTCGCCGGGCGCCGCCGATCGCGACAAGCGCCATGCGACCGCAGGCGACCGCGCCGGTTAAGAGCCGCTTGGTGCCGAATGCTGGAGTGCCGCTTCGCGGAGCGCATGCAGGAGGTCGTCGACGAGCGGCGACGGCGCGTTCCCCGGCGCAAGCACCGCGCGCATCGCGAGCCCGCGCAGCGACGGATTCACGTTGACGGGCGCGAGCACGCCGTCGTTCAGCTCCTGCTCGACCGCATGCGCTGGCAGCAGCCCGAGCGCATCGCCGCCGGCCATGATGCCGCGCTTCACGCCTTCGACCGTGCCGAGCACCTGCATGCGCGGCAGCGGAATCTGCGCGGCCTCGAAATGCTGGCGCAGCACCTGATGGTAGTCGCCGGCCGCGTCGCTCATGTAGAAGTCGTAGCGGCGCAGCTGATCCGG
>DATFRS010000013.1:0-13432 GCA_035263065.1 Rhodanobacteraceae bacterium | reverse complement strand
CGGCGGAAGCGAAGGACGTCTACGGCCAGCTCGACTGGAGCAAGAACTTCGATTCGTGGATCAACGAGCTCCTGGTCGGCTACCGCTACGCCAAGCACGACGAGAGCCGCGCGCTCTACATCGTCGGCGGCGTGCGCACCGGCAATCTCGCGACGATCGGCTTCAACGGCTACACCGACATCCTCAACGACTTCAACTTCGCGCACGACCAGAGCCATCACGTCGAGACGAGCTGGGACGACGTGCGCAACTGGGTGCTCGGCAGCCCGCTCGGAAACGTGCCCGATGCGGCGTCGTACCTCAACAACACGTACTCGCTGACGCAGGACTCGGACGCCGCCTACGCGCAGGCGAACTTCGGCGGCAACGGCGTGCGCGGCAACTTCGGCCTGCGCTTCGTGCACACGAACATCGAGAGCTCGGGCTTCAACTACAGCGGCACGCCGACGTATCCCGCGCCGGCCGGCAGCTGGCAGACCGCGAGCAACTCGCACAACAACACGCTGCCGTCGTTCAACATCGCGTGGGACCTCGCGCCCGACGTCGTGCTGCGCGGCGCGGCGGCCGAGGTCATCGCCTGGGCACCGTACAACCAGGAAGTGCACAACACGTTCCTCAACGACACCGTGCTCACCGGTTCCGGCGGCAACTCGAATCTCGATCCGTACAAGTCGTACAACTACGATGCGTCGCTCGAGTGGTACTTCGCGGATCAGTCGGTGATCGCGGCGTCGCTGTTCTACAAGGACATCAAGAACTACATCACGACGGACTCGCACATCGAGCGGCAGTTCAACACGATCTCGACGACCGATCCCGACACGTACCAGCGCATCTATGTCGACGGCGGCCTCGGCAACTGCGACACGCAGGGCTTCTGCGACTACTCGATCCTGCGTCCGCTGAACGGCGGCAAGGCGACCGTCAAGGGCTTCACGCTGAGCTACCAGCAGCCGTTCGGCAACACCGGCTTCGGCATGTACGCGAACTACACGTACGCCGACGGCTCGACGAAGTCGGGCCAGGACCTGCCGTACAACTCGGAGAACGCGTACAACATCTCCCCGTACTACGAGCAGGGCCCGTTCTCGGCGCGCATCACCTACGGCTGGCGCAGCCACTACCTCGCCGGCGGTTACGTCGCCGGTGCGCCGCCGGCGTCGGTCGACGACTACGCCGAGCTCGATGCGTCCGCGACGTGGCGCTTCAACGACAACTTCTCGCTCAACTTCAACGCGATGAACCTGCTCGACGAGACGTACCTGCAGTATCTCGGCGAGAAGGACATGATCGCCGGCAAGTACAAGACCGGCCGTCGTTACATGGCCTCGCTGCACTTCGAGTTCTGACCATCGCCCTCGGCACGCGATTGGTTACGGGTCCGGACGGTTGTCCGGACCCGTTGTTTTTCAGGGCGCGCGCAACCCCCGCACCCTCCGCCATCCTCGCGAAAGCGGGGACCCGGCGCCTTATGCTTGCTCCCATGAGGCACTGGGTTCCCGCTTTCGCGGGAATGACGAAGGCTTGAATGATGGTATTGCGTTCCGCTCGCGCCATGGTGTTCGCTGCCGCGTCGATTCTCGCCGTCGCGTTGAGCGCGTGCGCCACGCACCCGGCGGTCCCGACGCCGCCCGCTACGCTTTCGCTGATCCCCGAACCCGCGCTTCTCGAACGAAAACCCGGCATCTTTCGCCTCCGCGACGGCGCCGCGCTGATCGTCGACTCGAAGAACGCCGAAGCCGCCGGCATCGCGCGCCGCTTCGCCGATCGCCTTGCGGCGACACGCGGCATCCATCTCGACGTCCGCCCGTTCGGCGACGGGCATCCGCATGACGCGATCGTCTTCTCGCTCGATCCGCGCGCCGTCAGCGTGCCGTCCGGCGAAGGCTACGACCTCGCCGTCGATGCGCAGCGCATCCTGCTCGTCGCGCGGGAGCCGCTGGGACTCTTCTACGGCAGCGTCACGCTCTGGCAGCTGCTGACGCAGGACACCGCGAACGCGACGACGTTCGACGTGCCGCAGCTCCACGTCGCCGACCAGCCGCGCTTCGCATGGCGCGGGGCGATGCTCGACTCGGCGCGCCACCTGCAGTCGCCCGAGTTCATCAAGCGCTTCATCGACCAGCTCGCGCTCCTGAAGCTCAACACGCTGCATTGGCACCTGACCGACGACCAGGGCTGGCGCATCGAGATCAAGCGCTATCCGAAGCTGACCGAAATCGGCGCGTGGCGTCGTCCCGCGGGCGCCGCCGGCACCGATGCGAACGGACGACCGGTGCGCTACGGCGGCTTCTACACGCAGGACGAGATCCGCGACATCGTGCGCTACGCAGCCGATCGCTACGTGACGATCGTCCCCGAGATCGACATGCCGGGCCACATGCAGGCGGCGATCGCCGCATATCCCGAGCTCGGCTCGCTCGGCGACACGCCGGTCGTCTCGAACGAGTGGGGCGTGCACGCGTATCTCCTCAACGTCGACGACGCGACGCTCGACTTCGTCGACAACGTGCTCGACGAAGTCGCCGATCTCTTCCCGGGTCCGTACGTCCACATCGGCGGCGACGAGGCGGTGAAAGATCAATGGAAGGCGTCGCCGCGCGTGCAGGCGCGCATGCGCGCGCTCGGGCTCAAGGACGAGAACGCGCTGCAGGGCTGGTTCGTCGCGGAAGTCGCCAAGCACCTCGCGACGCGCGGCAAGCGCATCGTCGGCTGGGACGAGATCCTCGACGGCGGCGTGCCGCCGAACGCGATCGTGATGTCGTGGCGCGGCGCGAAGGGCGGCATCGAGGCCGCGCACGCGGGTCACGACGTCGTGATGGCGCCCGATCCCGATCTCTACTTCGATCATCTGCAGAGCGATGCGCCGGACGAGCCGCCGGGCCGCCCGACGCTGCGCACGCTCGCCGATATCTACGCGTTCGAACCGATTCCGGCCGGCATGCCCGACGACGTCGCCAGGCACATTCTCGGCGCGCAGGCCGAGCTCTGGACCGAGCACATGCGCACCGAAGCGCGCGTCGAGCACGCGGCGTTTCCCAGGCTCGATGCGCTCGCCGAAGTGCTGTGGTCGCCTTCGCGCGACTTCGCGAGCTTCAGCGCGCGCCTTCCGGCCGAGCTCGATCGGCAGCGCGCGCTCGGTCTTCGTCCGGCCGTGCCGTCCTCGACATCGCGAGCGCCGATGGATCCGCTGCGCCGCACGGGCCACGAGCTCGGGCAGTGCACCGGCCGCATCGTGCTTCGCCTCGAGGACGATGCGCCGCCCGACGGCGATCGCGCGATCTTCGACGTCGATCTCTTCAACCCGTGCTGGCTGTGGAAGGCCGCGCCGCTCGACGGCATCGCCGGCATCGCCGTCCGCGTCGGCCAGATCCCTTACAACTTCCAGCTCGCGAGCGACACCAAGAACATCGTGCCGCGCCCGGCGCCGTCGTCGCCGAACGGCGAGCTGCTCGTGAAGCGCGACGGCTGCACGGGAACGACGCTCGCCCGGATCCCGCTCGATTCCGCGATCCCGAATCCCGCGTTGACGACGCTGACGGTGCCGCTGCCCGGCGCCGCCGGCACGCACGACCTCTGCCTCGAGTTCGCCACGCGCGGGCACGATCCGCTCTGGGTCGTCGACCAGGTCGACCTCCTGCCGGGCCATCGGCCCTAACACGCATCGGCGTGTGATGTACACACCAACCTGAACCGGTTGGCACGAAGCTTGATACTTCCTTCACCGAGGCCGACGGAAAGGCCTCCCGTCCGGGCGGCGGGAATCGACGGATCGTCAGGGGCGCACACGCTACGAGCTTGGGACGTCGCATTTTCGGCGGCGGCGGGTTCGTGCGGCCCGCAGCCGGGAATTCCCGGCCCGGGAAGGCCTCCGTCGCGCAGGCGACGGCGGGTGCGCCGCAACCTTGCAGGTGGATGGACGTATGAACCACGCTCTCTTGGTCACTGAACGACAATCAGCGGCACCTGACGTCCCTTCGCGCCAGACCGGCGCCCGGGAAGCCGGCGTGCGCGACACGGCCGCGGTCGACGTGCGCAACTGGCACTCGATGCAGTACTGGGCGAAATGGCTCGGCATCAGCGAGCAGCAGTTGATCCGCGCGACGCGTGTCGCCGGCACCAACGTCGCGCTGATCGAAGCCCACCTCGCCGAGCGCCGCGAGCGGCGCCTGCGCAAGCGCGCCGCCGCAGTCACGGCCTGAATCCTCCCCGCCGCCGCGTCCGCGTGACGCGTGCGGCCTGCCGCTCCGCGCTGCGCGCGGATCGCCGGCCTGTAGCACCCGCGTCACATCGCCTCGCATACTCGGCGCTTCGTTCCGGGAGCGACGCGATGCACGGCCGCACGATTCTGACCTTTTCGGCACTGGCTCTCGCCCTCTGTCCGATCCTGTCGCAAGCGCGGCCGGAGACGATCGACGTGCCCGCGATCCATCACCCCGACGGCGAAACGCCGGACTGGTGGTTCCGCGCCGGCGCCGCGGCCGCGCACGCGAACGCGCGCGGCCCCGCGCACGCGAAGAACGTCATCGTGTTCCTCGGCGACGGCATGAGCATCACGACGATCACCGCCGCGCGCATCCTCGACGGCCAGCGCAAGGGCGGGTCGGGCGAGGAGAACCGGCTCTCGTTCGAGAACTTCCCGGCGAGCGCCTTCTCGCGCACGTACGAGACCGATTTCCAGACGCCGGACTCCGCCGGCACGATGACCGCGATCATGAGCGGCGTGAAGACGCGCGCCGGCGTGATCGGCGTCGACCAGGTCGCCGAACGCGGCAACTGCGCGTCGGGTCGCGGCAACGAAACCGTCAGCGCGCTCGAGCTTGCCGCGCTCGCGGGCCAGTCGACCGGCGTCGTCACGACGACGCGCATCACGCACGCGACGCCGGCCGCGACGTACGGCCATCTGCCGGAGCGCGACTGGGAATCCGACATGGAGATTCCCGAGAAGCAGCGCGCGCCGGATTGCGTCGATCTCGCGCGACAGCTCGTCGAGTTCCCGATCGGCGGCGGCATCGACGTCGCGCTCGGCGGCGGCCGCACCGGGTTCATGCCGGCCGACCAGCGCGATCCGGAATATCCACTCCTGCCGGGCAAGCGTCTCGACGGACGCGATCTCGTCGCCGAATGGAGCAAGCGCTCCGGCGCCGCGTATGTCTGGAACGAAACGCAGCTGAAGGCGATCGACGCGACGAAGACGACGCACCTGCTCGGCCTCTTCGAGCCCGAGCACATGCGCTACGAAACCGATCGCGCGAAGGACACTGCCGGCGAGCCGAGCCTGTCGCAGATGACGCGCGCCGCGCTCTCGATCCTTCAGAAGAATCCGAAGGGCTTCTTCCTGATGGTCGAAGGCGGTCGCATCGACCACGGCCATCACGCCGGCAACGCATATCGTGCGCTGACCGAGACGATCGAGTTCGCGAACGCCGTCGCCGTTGCCACCGGGATGACGAGCGACAAGGACACGCTGATCCTCGTCACAGCCGACCACAGCCACACGCTCGTCTTCGCGGGCTATCCGCTGCGCGGCAATCCGATCCTCGGCAAGGTGCGCGGATCGAGCGGCGAGGGTACGCCGAACAAGAACCTCGCGGTCGACGCGACCGGTCTTCCATACGGCACGCTGAGCTACGCGAACGGCCCCGGCTATCCCGGCGCATCCGACCGCGAGCCCGAAGGCGCGAAGAAGTATCCGCACGAAGGGACGTCGTTCTCGCGCGCCGAGAACGGCCGCCCGCATCTCGCCGACGTCGACACCGAAGCCTCCGACTACGAGCAGGAATCGATGATGCCGCTGCCGTCGGAAACGCACGCCGGCGACGACGTCGCCGTGTTCGCGCGCGGCCCCGGCAGCGACGCGGTGCGCGGATCGATGGAGCAGAACGCGCTGTTCCATGTCATCGCGCAATCGAGCGATGCGGTGCGTGGGGAATTGTGCAAGCTCGGGAGCTGCGACGCGGCAGGCGTGCCGGTCAAGCGGCCCGAGCGCGCGGCGTTGCTCAAGGCGGCAGGCCGACCCTGACCGGGCGGCTCGCCGGCGTCACGACCGCGTCGTCGACGCGCCGCCGATCGCACGCGAACGCGATCGTCCCGATCAGCAGCACGGCATGGAACGTCGTGAGCCGCCACAGCAGCAGCGCGGGACCGAGCACCGCGAGCGGCGCCCACGGCGACAGCGCGCCGGCGAGCGCGACATCGCCGCCGCCAACGCCGCCGGGCACGCCGGTCCATTGCGCGACGTGCAGCGCGACCGACTGCGCAACGAACACGAGCCCGAAGTGCAGCGGTGCGCCCAGCGCCGCGAGCGCGAGCCAGAGCGCGCCGTAGCGCGCGAGCCATTGCGCGGCGACTGCGCAGGCGAGCGCAAGCGTGACGAACGGCGAGCCGGTGCACAGGCGCGCGAGATCGGCGATCAGGTGATTGCGGAATTTCCGCAGCCGCGTGCGCCGCTGGCGCAGCCACGCGACGCGCAGGCATTGCCGGCGCAGCGGCGGCCACCAGCGCCGATGCGAGCGCCACGCGCCGACGATCGCGAGCGCGGCGAGCGCGACGGCGGCCGCCGGCACCCACGCGAACTCGTGCCAGATCGCGGGCACGGCGTCGCCGAGATCGAACGCGCACGCGAGCGGCAGTGCGAGCACGAAGAACAGCGTGTCGAGCGCCTGATCGGCCGCGCACATCGCGAGGCCGGCGGACATCGGCACGCCGCCGCGACGGAGCAGGAACACCGTGGCCGGATAGCCGCCGGCGCCGGCAGGCGTCGCCTGGAACGCCGCATCGCTGGCGAGCGACGTGATCAATGCGCGCGCGACGCCGACGTGCTGGCCGAGCCGCATCGCGAGGAGCCGCAGCTTGATCGCGCGCGCGAGTGCGCTCGCGAGCGCGAGGCCGGCGAGTCCGAGCACGGCAGCGGCCGAGATTTCGCGCGTCGCGGCAAGCGCATCGCGGCCGCCGAGCGCAAGCGGCACGATCGCGCCGGCGAGGACCGCTGCGGCGGCGAGGAGCCAAAGCCATCTGCGTTTCATGCGCGGGCCAGCGCCGGCTCGGCGGCGAGCGATTTCGCGAGCGCGTCGGATTTCGTCAATGCGACGCGATCGGCCAGCAACGCGCGGAGCAGCGTGCGCCATGCGGCGAGGAGCCCGGCATCGGCGGCGTCGGCGGGATGCAGCGCGACGCGCAGCAGCGGCTCGTTGCGCAGCGCGGTGCGCGCGATCGCGAGCCAGCGCCGGCTCATCCAGCGGCGCCATTCGCTGCGTGCCGACGCCGAAATCGCCGGCGCAGGGATGCGGCGGCCTTCCGCAAGCGATTCCAGATGCGCGTGCGTGCTCGTGTAGCGGATCGTCGTTCGCGCGAGCGCGGCACGCGCACCGTCGCCGAGCAGCCATGCCGGTGCGACGAAGCCGCTCGCGTGCCATTGCAGGCGCGCGAACATCGCGAGTCCCGCGTCGATGCGCTGCTCGGCTTCGTGCTGCGTCAGCGCGGAGAATTCGCCCTCGCTCGCCGTGAGCCAGCGGCGCTGCAGCCATTCGGTCGGCGAATGCGGCACCGGGCCGTCGTCGACGTGATGGTAGCCGTGCAGCGCGACCTCGTCGCCGCGCGCGAGCCGGCGGTCGATCGCGCGCACGAACGCACGATCGCACTCGACGCAGCCGCGGCGGTGATAGTCCGGCACGACGAGCAGCGTTGCCGGCGGCGCGCCGACGTCGCGAAGCAGCGCGAGCAGCGCCTCGCATGGCAGCCACGTCGCCGGTGCGACGTCGTGGACGGCGATGCAGAGCGCGCGCATCACGTCGCCTCCGCGATCTCGTCGCGCTCGCGCGCGAGCGCTTCGTGCGCGAGCGTTTCGAGCGCATGCGCGTCGCGCACGTACGGGTCGTGCGCGAGCGCGTCGCGCGCCCGCGTGCTGCGCACGAGCGCTGCGTAACGGCGGACGAGCCGCGGCAGCGTGTTCTCCCAGAGATGGTCGCGTTCAGCGCGCGCGCGGGCCAGAGCGCCCATCGCGTCGCGGTCGCCGGCGAAGATCGAGCGCACGGCGCCCGCGAGCGAGCGCGCATCGTCCGGCGTCGCGATGCGGCCGACTTCCGCGTCGACGATTTCGGTGACGGCGCCGGAGCGCACCGCGATCACCGGCAGCGCGCAGGCCATCGCCTCGACGAGGATCATGCCGAACGTCTCGTGGCGGCCGGCATGGATCAGCGCGTCGGCGCTCGCGAGCAGGCGCGCGAGCCGCGCGGGATCCTGCTCGTACGGCAGCATCGTGACGTTCGGCGCGAGCCGTTCCTTGCGCTCGCCGCCGACGAGCAGCAGGTGATACGGCGCGCCGAGCTCGGCGAGCACGCGCAGCAGCAGCGGGATCTCCTTCTCGCGCGCCATGCGGCCGGCGAAGATCAGGAGGCGCGTGGCCGGGGCGAGGCCGAGCGCGTCGCGCAGCGTCGCGTCCCTGCGCGACGGATGGAAGATCGTGCCGTCGACGCCGAGCGGCTGGATCGCGACGTTCGCGATGCCGAGATCGCCGAGGCGCTCGGCGATGAGCCTGCTCGGCGCGAGCACGCAATCGAAACGCCGATAGAGGTGTCGCAAATAGAGGCCCGCCGCGCGGCCGAGCGCCGGCGCGAAGCGATCGCCGAAGAGCCGCGCGAGATCCGAATGCGCGAACGCGACCGCCGGAACGCCGAGGCGATCGGCGACGCCGAGCGCGACCCACGCGAGATGGTACGGATCGGCCGCTTCGATGACGTCGGGCTCGAGCTCGCGCAGTCGTTGCGCCCAGCGATCGATGCGCAGCGGCACGCGATAGCCGCCGCCGCGCGGAATGCGCCAGCCGCCGAGCTCGAGGAGGCCGGGCGCTCGCTCGCGATCGCGCGCGCCGGGCACGACGAGCGTGTGACGCAGATCGGTTCGGGAAGAAAGGTACTGCCGTTTCGCGAGGAGATAGCGCTTCACGCCGCCGCTGTGCGGGGCGAAGAACAAGGTCACGTCGACGATATGCATTGCGTCTCGCCGTGCCTCATGGAGCGATGCTTCGTCGCCCGCCGGTCGCGGCGGGCGGCCGACACCGAAACGTCATGTCCGGTCTCCGTTTCCCGGCGCCACTAAGCCGGGCGCGGGTTACGCGCGTATGACGCGGGCGATCGCGTTCAGGCTTCGATGCGGCCGTGATGTTTCGCCGTGCGCGCTCACTGTCATGATAGACGTCGGCGGTTCGACGACAGGGGGCTGATCGTGGAACGGTGCGCTTTGCGGGTGCCGGCCGTGTGCCGGCGGCTTCTGGGTGCGGTGGCCATCTCGCTGTGCGTGTTGGCGCCTGCGTTTGCCGATCCCGGCGCGGTGCGCCTGCCCGGCCACACGCTTGCCGGCCTGCCGGCCAAGTCGGGTGCCGGCGCCGATCCGGAACCGATGACGCTGACGTTCGTCCTGCGCCGCGACGACGAAGCCGGATTCCAACGCTACCTTCGCGATCTTTACGATGCGAAGTCGCCGGCGTTCGGGCATTTCCTCTCGGCACAGGAGCAGGCGGAGCGGTTCGGACCGTCGCAGCAGGTCTATGCGGAGCTCGCTGACTGGCTGCGTGCGCGGAACTTCGTCGACGTCGATCGTTCGTCCAACCGCCTCAGCCTGACGATGCGCGCCGCGCGGGCCGACGTCGAAGCTGCGCTCGCCGTGCATGTCGGCGATCACGCAGGCGACGGACGCACGTTCTACGCGAACGACGCCGATCCGGCGTTGCCGGCCGAGCTCGCGGCGCACGTGCAGTCGATCGCGGGGCTTTCCGACCGGGCGCGGCCCGCGCCGCTCAGCGCATCGGCGCCGCCGCCGCAGTACTACCAGTGTCCGGCGGACCAGGATCCGGCGTACTGCGATCTCTACGGGCCGCTCTGCGCGGTCTACGCGGGATCGCGCGCGACCGGCGAATTCCTGATGGACCTCGAAGGCGAAGGCAAGGGCATCCGTGACTTCGTCAAGTCGTACAACTCATACAACAAGAACGTGCAGGACTACTACGAGAAGTGCCTCGACAACGATTTCGGGCGCGAGTCGTCCGCGATCGTCGAGGGCGGCGGCGTGCCATGGAGCCAGATCGACGGCAGCGGCCAGACCATCGGCCTCGTCGAGTTCGACCAGTACCAGACCAGCGACATCGCGGCGTTCCTCGAGCTCATCGGCTCGCCGCCCGAGCAGATCGATCACCTCAGCGAAGTGAACATCGGCGCCGGCGCGAGCTTCGGCGGGGCCGAGAGCGAGGTCGTGCTCGACATCGACGTGGCGATGAGCCTCGCGCCGGCGGCCGACGTCGTCGTCTACAGCGCGGCGTTCTCCGGCGGCGGCAGCTTCCAGCAGGTGTTCAACCGCATGATCGGCGACGGCGTCGACGTGATCAGCAACAGCTGGGCGTACTGCGAGAACCAGACGACGTCGTCGGACCTCGATGGCATCGACACGATCCTCGAGAGCGCGGCCGTCGCCGGCATCAGCGTCTTTTCCGGCAGCGGCGATTCGGGCAGCACGTGCCTCAACGGTGCGTCGAACACGGTCGCGGTGCCCGCCGTCGCGCCGCACATCACGGCCGTCGGCGGCACCTCGCTCGTCGCCGGCGCCGGCGGCGTGCACCAGGGCGAAACGTGGTGGGACGGCTCGAACGCCGAGCCGCGCACGGGCCAGGGCGGCTTCGGTGTCAGCCGGTACTTCACCCGGCCTTCCTACCAGGACGGCTTCACGACGTCGCCGATGCGCTCGGTCCCGGACGTGTCGATCGTCGCCGATCCCGCGACCGGCATGGTCATCTGCCAGGCCGATGCGGGCGGTTGTCCGACCGGATTGATCTACGGCGGCACGAGCATGGCGGCGCCGGTGTGGGGCGCGTTCGCGGCGCTGCTCAACCAGGCGGGCGGTGCGAATCTCGGCTTCGTCAACGCGCGCTTCTATCCGCTCGCGACGACCGACGCGTTCCACGACGCCGCTTCGATGGGCAGCGACTTCGCGCACGTCGGTCTCGGCTCGCCCGATCTCGGCACGCTGAACCTGCTGCTGCAGGGCCAGAGCGCCGGTGCGGTGTCGGCGAGCGAATCGGACATGCTCGCGACCGCGCCGCCGGTGCTGCCGTTCACCGAGAACTTCGGCGTGCCGGCCGACGGCGCGACGCCCGGCGTCGTCATCGTCACGCTGCGCGACGCGAACGGAAACACCGTCGCGGGGAAGACGGTCGCGCTTGCCGCGAACGCCGGCAGCCACGCGACGATCACGCCGCCGAACGGCGTGTCGCGCAGCGACGGCGTCGTCGTGTTCAAGGTCACCGATCTCACGGTCGAGGAGCTCACGTTCACCGCGACCGACACCACCGACGGCATCACGCTCGCCGCGCAGCAGAAGCTGCCGTTCATCGGCGCGCCGGCGACGACGGGCGGCATCGTCGCCGCGCCGACGACGCAGGAAGCCGACGGGACGAGCTTCAGCACGATCACCGTGACGCTCGTGGATGGTCTCGGACGCCCCGCGGAAGGCAAGCTCGTGCGGCTGCGCCAGAGCGGCAGCTCGCTGATCTTCGGCGACAACCCGGCGCCGACGGACGCGAACGGGCATGCGGTGTTCCAGGTCACGGACGCGATCAGCGAGCCCGTTGCCTACGACGCGTTCGACGTCACTGACGGCGACCTGCCCGTGCCGGGCTTCGCCGTGGTGACATGGCAGAACGGCATCGGTTGCGGCACGACGCAGGCGCCGAGCGCGGCGCCGGGCTACGCGATCTCGCTCTACGCGAGCGGCTTCCCGGTGCAGAACGGCGTCGTCTGGGGCGGCATCACGGTCTCGGGCTGCGTCGGCGTCGGCGGCTTCGCGTTCGATCCGTCCGGTCATCTTTTCGCGTCGGACTACGTCACCGGCGACGTCTACGACATCCCGCCCGGCGGCGCGATCGTCACCGACGCGAACCGCATCACCGCGACGCCGCTCGGCACGTCGCTCGGCGGGCTCACGTTCGGCGGCGACGGCAACCTCTACGGCATCCGCCTCGCGACGACCGGCGACTTCACGACCGGCGCCGTGCTGCGCATCAATACGGGCAACGGCATGGCGACGCCGGTGTCGTCGAACCTGCCGTGCCCGTTCAACATCGCGACCGATCCGCTGAGCGGCGATCTCTTCGTCACCGACGGCTGCACCGGTGCCGGTTCCGACAACGCCTCGATCTGGCGCGTCGGCAATCTCGGCGGCACGCCGGCGACGTCGGTCTACGCGCAAAGCTCCGGCTCGCCGAACGGCGGCCTCGCGTTCGCCGACGACGGCACGCTGTACGTCGTGCATTCGTATCTGCCGATCGGCGGCGAGATCGACATCGTCAGCGGCACGAACCACGGCGCGCCGACGGTGACGCCGACCGACATCGGCTCGACGTTCACGGTGACCGCGCTCGGCAGCGCGGCGGCCGGCGGCGCACAGGCGCTCGTCGTCGGCGCGAGCCGCACCGGCGGTTACGCGCAATCGGTCGCCGCGTACGACATGAGTTTGAGCCCGCCCGCATTCAGCGGCGCGGTGCTCGAGGAAACCGGCGCGGGTTCCGTGCGCATCGTCGGGCCGGACGGCTGCTTCTATCTCAACGCCGGCGTCGCCATCTATCGATTGAGCAACGCCGACGGCACGTGTCCGGCTGCCGACGTGCTCGCGCCAAATCCTTCGCTCGTGATCGAGCCCGTCGAGGAGCCGACGCTGGCGCCGCAGGGCACCGCGCTCCATTTCAACATCGATTTCCCGCACATGACGGTGCCGATCGGGACGCCGGTCGCTGTCGTCGTCTCGGGCGCGAACGCGCTCGAGACGGTCGCGTTCATGGGCTTCGGCAGCGCGATCCCGTTCGCCTATGTCGGACGCAACATCGGCTTCGACACCGTCGTCGCGTACGGCGATGTCGGCGGCGAGACCGTCGTCTCGAACCGCGTGCCGGTGCAGTGGACCGGCGGCCTGCACACGACGTTCCTGACCTTGAACGGCAGCGCGGTGACGGGCGGCAGCGGCGGTGCCGCCGGCGTGACGGCGACCCTGCTCGATCTCTCGGTCGATCCGCCGCTCGCGATCCCGAACGCGGACGTGACGTTCACGATCGGCGCCGCGTCATGCATCGGCACGACGAACGCGAGCGGCGTCGCGAGCTGCAGCGTCGCGCTCGGCGCGCCGGGCGTCGCCACGCTGACGGCGAGCTTCGCCGGCACGACGGCCCTGCTGCCCGCGACCGACACGCTCGCGTTCCACGTGCTCGACGATCGGATCTTCGCCGACGGCTTCGACGGCGACTGAGCCTCAGGCCGGCACCGCGGCGGCGCGGCGCTTCGTGCGCTGCGGCGCCGGGAATGCGTTGCGCGCAGGCTCGCGCGTGCCGGCCGCGTCCGGGTCGTAACCCGGCAGCAGTGCGACCTGCGCGCGGAACGCGGCGTCGTGCAGCACG
>DATFRS010000012.1:0-9583 GCA_035263065.1 Rhodanobacteraceae bacterium | reverse complement strand
GATGCGGAAGAAGCCGTCGTACTCCCAGTTCGTCATGCGGCGGAACGTATTGTGCTCGTACTCGCGGTGCGCCTGCGGACACTGCACGACGGCGACTTTTGGATCGTGGAAATAGCCGGTCAGCCCGGACAACCAATCGCGGCGCACTTCGTAGTCGGCGTCGACGACCGCCACGATCTCGGCGCGCGGATCGGTTTCCTTGAGACCGAAGTTCAGCGCGCCGGCCTTGAAGCCCGGCCACGGATCGAGATGATAGAAGCGGAACTTCGCGCCGAGCTTCGCGCAATGCGCCTCGACCGGCTTCCAGACTTCCTCGCGCTTGGTGTTGTTGTCGATCACGAGCACTTCGTAGTTCTCGTAATCGAGCGCCGCCAGCGAATCGAGCGTCAGGATCACCATCTCCGGCGGCTCGTTGTAGCAGGCGAGGTGGATCGAGACGAAGGGCTGCTCCTCCGGCGCATCGGGCGGCAGCGGGCGGAACTCGCGCAGCCAGCGCGGGCGCCACAGCACCTCGGTGAACTCGAAGCCGTTGATGAGCAGGATCAGGATGATCGCGAGCTGCGCCGGGAACAGCAGCACGAGCATCGCCCAGTCGAGCGGATCGAGATAGAAGTCGTACGGCAGCGTCGCCATCCAGACGAGGATCGATGCCGACACCTGGATCAGCGCGAGGAAGAACGCGAGGCCGAGCGCGCGGAAGCGGATGAAGTGCCGCGCGAACCAGTACATCGGCAGCAGCGCGATCAGCGAGGCGAGGCCGGCCTTCCACGGCCAGTTCGGATCCTCGATCACGGTGCCGGTGAACGCGAATTTCGGCTGCCGGTTCGCGTTGAAGACGCCCCAGTACGCGCCGGCGCGGCCTTCGTTGGCCTCCTTCCAGGGCTGGTCGATCGCTTCCATGATGTAGTAGTCGAGCTTCTCGCGCGCCGCGACGTTGAACCAGTCGCGCAGGAAGTGCGCCTCGTCGGCGAGCGAAGGCTGCGCGAATTTCTTGCGATCGCCGTTCGACGGCCAGCCGACTTCGCCGATCACGACAGGCTTGTCCGGGAAACCTTCCTTCGCGACCAGCTCCTTCACCGCCCTGTACTGCCCGAGCACCCAGCCGATCGCATCCTTTCTCGGAATGAATTCCCAGTACGGCAGGATGTGCACGGTCACGAAATCGACGTGGCGGATCAGCTCGGGATGGCGCTGCCACGTGTCGAGCGGCTCGGCGGTCGACACCGGAATGCGCAGCTGCGCGCGCGCGCGGTCGAGATAGCGGATCAGCTGCTGCGTGTCGAGGTTGCCGAGCAGCACCGACTCGTTGCCGACGATCGCGCGCTCGATGTTGTCGTACTTGCGCGAGAGCGCGATCAGCGCGTCGAGCTCGCGGTCGTTGTGCTCGATGCGCTTGTCGAGCCACGCGCCGGCCATCACGCTCATGCCGTAGAAGCGCGCGATGCGCGGGATCTGCGGGCTCTCGAGCGACGAATAGGTGCGCAGGCGCTTGGTGTACTGCGACAGGAGACGGATGTCGCTCGCGAGCTCGGCCTCGCTCGGGAACAGGTCGCGCGTCGGATCCTGGTAGCGCTGGAACGCCGAGAAAGCGAAGCCGCCGATCTCGCCGCGCCAGTCGGCGATGTGCGAGGGCCGGTTGAGGAACGCCCACAGCCCGACGTTGAGCGCCGCCACGAGGAGGGTCAGCAGCAGGGCTCGCCAGAACGACTTGCGAACCGGCACGGGCGCGGGACGGGGATTCAAGGGGGCTCGCGGAGGCTCTGAAACGCCGCGCAGGATAGCGGGTCGAGCGGGGAACAGGGAACGGGGAACCGGGAACGGAAAAGAAACAATTTGCGCAGCGGCTGCGCGTCAGCTTTGCCCCGTTCCCTGTTCCCCATTCCCCGTTCCGGATCCTTTCCTCCCCAGCCGCCGCAACTGCCCGAGCACGATCGGCGCCAGCGCCAGCACGGCCATGCCGAGCAGCGGCAGGAAGACACGCTTGTGCGCGAACATGCCGAGCGAGACCGAGCCCTGCCGCGCGATCGTCTCGGCCAGCCCGGCGCCGAGCGCGGTCTCGAACGCGATCATGACGGTGCCTCCGAGGCCCGTGGCGGTCAGGAACAGCCACATCGGACAGCGCAGCCAGGCGAGCGCGATCGTGACGCCGCCGAACGGAAAGAACGGCACGAGGCGCAGGAACAGCGTGTAGCTGAAGGGAAACGCGTGATAGCCGGTGCGCAGGCGCTCGACCAGCGGCGGCACGCCGCCGCCGGTGCCGTGCGCGAACGCGTTGCGGCTGACGACGAACAGGATCGTCGCGCCGATCGTCGTGCCGATGCCGGACAGGAGCGTGCCCGCGATGATGCCGAACAGCATGCCGCCCGCGAAGATCAGCACGATCGCGCCGGGAATGCCCGTCGAGATCGCGAACGTGACGATCGCGATCTGCGTCAGCGCGGCGACCAGCGGGTAGTCGGCGATCAGGAGGCGCAGGCGTTCCTGCTCGGCGCTCAGCCGCTCGGGCTGAAAGCGGTCGAGTGCGCCCGAGAAGAACAGGGCGACGCCGATGCCGAGGAGGATCAGCAGCGGCAGGAATGCACGCAGGCGCTTCATGGACGGGCTCGGGACTTCGGGATTCGACGAATCCCGGCTCTGGAAAAATCACGCGGCGCCGGAGCGCCGCGTTCCCAAGCATAACGGCTCGGTGCGGCCGCCGTCAGCAGCGGCCGCACCGGAGGTTCTGCGACGGCTCAGTTCCTGAGCTTCAAGGTCGCGACGAAGCCGTCGTGATCGGCGCTGCGCGCCGCCGTCGTCGGGTCGGTCGTGGCGGAGCCGCCCTCGGCGACGTCCGCGTTGCCGTGCGCGCGGCGCACGGTCATGCACGCGGCCGCCGCGACGTTCGTGAACAGCGCGTGGTCGAGCTCCTGCACGTAGCCGTCGAACGAGAACGAATACGGAAGCTGCGGCGTCGCCGCCGCCTTGACGCCGCAATCCTCGACCAGCTTCGGTACCGTCACCGGTGCCGACCAGTCGGTGTTCTCGCTCTCGACCGCGGTGCCCTTGATCTCGCCGACGACGTCGACGTAGCCGTCCGTGTACTGGAAGGCGTTGTAGTCGCCGACGATGACGAGCGGCACGCTCGCATCGGGATTCGGCACGACGTCGCCGTCGGGCAGCGCGAACGCGCCGTTCGTTTGCCAGCTCTGCGCGATCGCCGCGACGTACTCGGCCTGCTCGAGCCGCTTGCGGCGGATGCGGTGGCCGTCCTCGGGATCGTCGATGCCGGACAGCGAACGGTTGTGCACCGCGAGCACCGCGAAGCGATGGCCGTTCAGGCTCGCATCGAGCAGCAGCGGCGGGCGATCGTTGAGGAGGCACGGCGGATTCGTGCCGCAGCCGTCGATCGTCTGCGTCGACTTGCCGAGCTGCGTCACCGCGTTGACGCCGACGTCGCCGCGCACGAGGAAGCCGACGTCGATGCCGCCGATGTCGTTGCCTTCGACGAGGTAGGGCGTGTAGGTGAGATTGGCGTCGTCGGCGTGGATCCGGTCGGCGAGCGACTGCAGCGCCGGCAGGTTCTCCATCTCCTCGACCGCGAGCACGGCCGGCGCGCGCAGCACCTGGCGCACCTGCAGCGACATCTTCGCGAGGCGGATCGCGAACTCGGCCGGCGTGGGGCACACGTCGGACGAGCCGGGATTCGTGTTCTCGCAATCGTCGATGCCCGGCGAGTTCGCGGCGGCGTCGAAGAAGCGCAGCATGTTCTGCGAGCCGATCGTGAGGCTCCCCGCTGGCGAGGGCTGCACGGGTTGCGGATACGGCGGGCCGTTGTCGGTGATCGCGAAGCTCGTCGGCCAGAGGATGCCGATACCGAAGTCGAAGCCCATGATGCCGGTGGCCGTGAAGTGCATGCCGCCGTTCATCGCCTGCGGCGCGAGCAGCTTGCCCGTGTCGACGCCGAACACGTACGGCACGCCGTCCCAGATCGGCGGGTCGTAGCCGGCCGGCGGATTGTCGACGACCGTGCCGAACGGCAGGCCTTCGCCGCGATACGGGCGCGGCTGGCCCGCGACGTACGCGTAGAACTCGCTGAGAGGCTGGGAATTCGCGAAGAAGTTCGGCGCGCTGACGACGCCGTCGTCGAGACGGACGAGCATGCTCTGCAGACAGCGCCAGTTCTGCACCGCGATGCTGTCGCCGGCGCCGAAGCTGCCGCTGCAGTACGGCGCCGCGGGATCGGACGACGGCCGCGCATGGTTCAGTACGATCGGCTGGATGGTCGGCTTGCCTTTCTGCACCGTGATCGCGAGCGGCGGCGAGTTCGTGAACTCGGTGAGGCCGAAGAACTCGGTGACGCGGCCGGTCACGGTCGCGACGCTGCCGGGCGCGAGCCCTGCCGGATTCTGGTCGTTGGTGAAGACGAAGATCGCGTCCGACGTGTTCGCATCGCCGTCGCCGGCCGCGTCCTGCATGAAGAAGCCGCCGTCGCCGACGGCCGTCACCTGGCCGCTCGTCGTCGTCACCGAATCGAGGAACGCCGAATGTGCGCCGTTGCCCTGGATGTCGTAGATGTGCACCGCGTCGTCGTTGACGATCGTGCCGGTCGCCTGCGCGGCCGTCGTCGTCACGCCGGCGCCGCTGACGTTCGAGACGTTGACCTCGAACGTCTCGTCGGGCTCGGGATCGGTGTCGCCGTCGATCGCGACCGTGAACGTGTACGTCGTCGCGCCGGCCGGAATCGTCGCGCCGGTGACGCTCGTCGCTGCGTAGTCGCTGCCGGCCGTCGCGGTGCCGTCGGCGGTCGCGATGTCGAACGTGACGTCGCTGTCGATCGGTTCGCTCAGCGTGACCGTGAACACGGCGTCGGTCGTGCCGGCGTCGCCTTCGTCGACGCCGACGTCCCCGATCGCGAGCGCGATGCCGATGCCGCCGCACGGATTCTGTGGGCTTGCCGAGTTGCGCGGCGCCGGCGCGCCGAGCGCGAAGTCGGCGCTGTTGTCGTTCGTGTCCATGCAGCCGCCGTCGTTGCGCAGCGCCGCCGTCGTGTTGCTGAGATCGCCGGTGTGCGTGCCTTCGGCGCAGCTCGCCGCGTTGCCGTAGCCGATGAAGTCGACGATCGACGCGTCCGTCGGGCAGGTGCCCGCGAGCGAGGTCGTCGTGTCGACGAGCGCGACCTTGCCGGCCGTGCCGGACATGTTGATCGCGCCGGTCACGTCGGGCGTCGGCAGCGCCGCACCGCCGCCGGTGCCGGCCGCTTCCTGGATCAGGAGATATTCGCCGGGCGCGAGGGTCACGTCGGGCAGCGGCGTCGCGTTGTTCCACGTGCTGCCGCCGGACGAGGCGTACTGCACCGACCAGCCCGCGAGGCTCTGTGCATTCGGGCCGGCATTGAAGAGCTCGATGAAATCGTTGTGCAGCGGCGCACCGGAATTGCCGCCGCCGCCGTAGACCTGACTGATCACCACCCCGGTCGCGTGCGCCGCGCCGGCGACGCCCATCGACAGCGTCGTCGCCATGAGCAGCGTGTGCCGCAACTGATTGCTACGCATCCTTTCGATCTCCGCGTTGGAAAAGCCGCGGGACGGTAGCAGGCGCGATTGACGGTTTCGTGTAACGACACACGCCGTCATCCGGCGAAAGCCGGGATCCATTGTGCTATTTGCGGCTAAAGCGTTAAAAAATCAAAATGGATTCCGGCGTTCGCCGGAATGACGATCGGTCGCGAACACCGTGATCTCTTCGCGATCGTGAAAAAGCTGTTTCGCACGCAGCTCCGGCGCACCGAGCGCATCGCGCAGGATCGAGAGGCAGAGCTGCACCTCGTCCCAGCGCTTCTTCATCGGCAGCTTCAGGTTGAACACCGCGCGCCGGCACCAGCGCTCGCCGAGCCAGCGCGCGACGAGCTCGGCGATGCGCCGCGGCTGCTCGACCATGTCGCAGACGAGCCAGTCGACCGTCTTCGGCGGCTGGAAGCGGAAACCGTCGGCGCGGCGATGCTCGACGAGCCCCGATTCCATCAGCGCCGCATCCATCGGCCCGTTGTCGATCGCGATCGTGCGGATCGAGCGGCGCACGAGCTGCCACGTCCAGCCGCCCGGCGCGGCGCCGAGATCGACCGCGCTCATGCCGGGCTTCAGCCACGTCCCGCGCTCGTCGTCGTCGAGCAGCACGAGGAACGCTTCCTCGAGCTTCAGCGTCGAGCGGCTCGGCGCGCCGCGCGGGAACCTGAGCCGCGGAATGCCGCCAGGCCACGGTGCGCTCGATGCGACGTCGGCGCGCGCGACGATCGCGGCGTCCGGCGCCGTGAGGTAGACGTGCAGGCGCTCGCGCGATGCCGCATCGATGAGCTGCCTTCGCTTCAGCGCCGCGATCAGCGCCGAATTCAGCGCGCGGCAGAGCGGCGCGAGCTCGCGGCCTTCGTCGCTGTCGGGCGATTCGATCCACGCGTCGCACCAGCGCGCGCCGGCGCCTTCGATGATCGGCAGCAGTGCGCCGAGACGGTCCTCGCGCGACATGCGCGCGACGCGCCCGATCATCGCGAGCGCCTGCCGCGCGAAGATCAGCTCGTGCCAGCGCGCGTCTGTGCGATCGGTCGTCGCGAGCTCGACGAAGCCGCTGCCGCGCTCGGTGCGCGCGTAACCCGAGACGTCGTGCGCGATCGCCCACGCACCGAGCTCCTGTGCGCACTCGCCCTCGAAGCCCGGGCGGCAATACGCGAGGACGCCCGTCGCCGCTTCGGCGTGAAGGTTCTGTTGCGGGGCGGTGTCGGTGCGTTTCATCGGCGCGTATTGTGATGGTTTCGTCGGACGCAATGCAGCCCGGCGGCTAGCGTCGGCCGCGGGATCGCCGGATTTCGGAGCCGAACATGCGTTACCGCCTGATGCTGCTCGTGCTCATCGCCGCTGCGCCGGTCGCCGACGCGGAGCCGCTCGGCGTCTATGCCGACGCGCTCGCGAACGGCTTCACCGACCAGAGCTGGGCCGCGGCGGGCGACTACGATCTCTCGAACACGACGCCGGTGCACGCCGGCAGCGATTCGATCCGCTTCACGCCGGACGGGTGGGGCGGCCTGCAGTTCGTCGCGAACGCGTCCGAGTTCGATTTCATCGACTACCAGAGCCTGTCGTTCTGGGTGCACGGCGGCGACGGCGCGGGCGCCGGCGGGCAGACGATCTGGGTCATCATCACCGACAACTACGACGCGGTCAGCGCGACGATCGACGTCGCCTCGCTCGTGCCGGGCGGCGCGATCCAGCCCGGCGCGTGGCAGCTCGCGACGCTCGACTTCGACGCCGAGGCGCTGACGACCGGCACGTTCAACGGCATCAACATCATGGACGGCACGGGCGGCGTTCAGCACGAGCTCTTCGTCGACGACATCGTGTTCGACGAGCGCACGTCGGCGCCGCCGGGCGGCGGGTCGGTGGCGGTCACCGTCGACACGGCATCGGACGTGCACGCGTTCAGCCCGTACATCTTCGGCGTCGCGTTCGGCGACGCCGCGCGCAACGCCGAGGTGGGCTACACGGTGCGACGCTGGGGCGGCAACTCGGTCACGCGCTACAACTGGCAGGCCGACGTGCACAACACGGCATCGGACTACTACTACGAGAACATCCCGGGCGCGAGCGACCGGACCGAGATCCCGCCGATCGGCAACGACGCCGACGCGTTCGTCGGCGAATCGCTCGACGCCGGCATCCAGCCTTTGATGACGATCCCGACGATCGGCTGGACGCCGCGCTACGACAGTCCGCTGGCGCATCCGTACTTCGCCGGGTTTTCGGTCGCGCGCTACGGCGCGCAGCAGTCGGTCGATCCGTACGACACCGACGCCGGCAACGGCTACCACACCGACGGCTCGCCGATCACCGGCAACGATCCGCACGACACGTCGAGCGAAGTCGACGCCGCGTTCCAGCAGGGCTGGGTCCAGCACTTCCAGTCGACGTTCGGCAACGCGGCGGCCGGCGGCGTCAGGCTCTACTCGCTCGACAACGAAGTCATGCTGTGGAACTCGACGCACCGCGACGTGCATCCCGGTCCGACGACATACGACGAAACCTGGGCGAACGCCGCGAGCTACGGCGGCATGATCAAGCAGCAGGATCCGTCGGCGGCGGTCACGGGCCCCGTGACGTGGGGCTATTGCGATCTCTTCGGCTCGGCGGCCGACGACTGCCTCGACGGTCCCGATCGCCAGGCGCACGGCGGCGTGCCGTTCGTCGCATGGTACATCGGCCAGGTCTGCGCGAATCCGCTCGCGGGCGGCGTGCACGTCGTCGACTATGTCGATCTCCATTATTACCCGCAGGGCCAGAACGTCGCGCTGAGCGACGACGATTCGCCGGCGACGGCCGCGCGGCGCCTGCGCTCGCTGAGGGAGCTCTACGATCCCAATTGGGTCTCCGAATCGTGGATCGCCGACCTCGGCGACACCAACGCGAACCACTACGACAAGCCGGACCTCATCCCGCGCGTGCGCGCGTGGATCGACCAGTACTGCCCCGGCATGAAGCTCGCGATCACCGAATACAACTGGGGCAACGACGGCACCACGAGCGGCGCGGTCGCGCAGGCCGAGCTCTTCGGCATCTTCGCGCGCGAAGGCGTCGACATGGCGACGCGCTGGGTCGCGCCCGACGCGAACACGCGCGTCGAGCGCGCCTACACGCTGCTGCGCAACTACGACGGCGCGGGCTCGAAGGTCGAAGGATCAAGCGTCGCGGCGACGAGCGCGAACGTCGACCAGCTCGGCGCGTACGGATTCACCGGCGCCGGCCGCACGATGGTGCTGCTGACCAACAAGGACACCGTCACGCACGACGCCGCGCTGACGTTCGCGCAGGCCGAAGCCGGCTCGTGGCGCCTCTACGGCTTCGACGGCGGCACCGCGGTGCACCAGATCGCAACCGGCTCGATCGCGGGCACGAGCCTCACGCTCAGCGCATTGCCGGCGATGTCGGCGAGCCTCCTCGTCATCGAAGCCGGCGACGGGATCTTCGCCGACGGCTTCGACTAGTCGTAGAGATCGCGCGGCGCGATGCCGTTCGCGATGCAGTGCCCGCAGTAGAGGTCGTGCAGCGCCTTCGCCGTGTAACGGTGCGTGACGTGGCCGGCGGCGTCGAGGTATTCGACCGTGCCCGTCACGACGACGAGCACGACGAGCGGCGCGTCGCCGACCACCTTCCATGAGTCGACGTTGCCGACGGGTTCGTAGACATAGCCGCCGGGGCCGATGATCTCGCCGGTGTGAAGCTCGCGCGTCCCTTCGAGATTGAACGCATGCACTTCGCCGGTGTGGCGGTGCAGCGGGATCGTCTCGCCGGGCTCGAGCCTGAGGAGCTCGACGAAGCCGCGATCGTCGCGCAGGAAGCGCAGCGGCTTGAACGCCTTGCCGGGCGAGAGCGGCACCCACGGCACGGTGCCTCGCGCCAGGGCGCGCGCCGGCAGGAACGTCGCGGCCGTCAGCGGATCGCCGGGAAACGCAATGAGATTCAGCATCGCAGGCTCCGGTGGATTTACGCGGGCGCCGTCTCGGCGACGCGGCCGAACAGGATGCGGCGCGCTTCGTCGGACAGCGCTTCTTCCGACTTCGAGT
>DATFRS010000011.1:0-2967 GCA_035263065.1 Rhodanobacteraceae bacterium | reverse complement strand
GGCGAGGAAGCCCCACGCGCTCGGTTTGCCGTCGCGATCGACGTCGACGACCTTCGTCGTCGCACCCGAGCGGTTGTGGTCCGGCATCCAGACGTAGTCCTCGGGATCGTGCGCGTCGTCGCGCACGAAGCGATCGTCGGTGAGATCGATGCCGAACGTCGGCCGGCTCGGCAGCATCGCGTCGAAGAGCTGGATCGGGAAGTTGCTGCAGATGCCGCCGTCGGAGAACCAGACCGTCTCCGCGAGGTGCAGCCAGCTGCCGGGATGCGCCGGATCCGGATCGTGCCGCATGCGCAAGAACGGTATGGCCGAAAGCAGCACCGGAAACGCGAGGCTCATGCGCACCGGCACGATGATCGGAAGGTCGGCCATCGCGGCCAGCTTGTACTTGCCCTTGAGCGGACCGTCCGCGACCGGCGCGCCGGCCGCCGCGATCAGGTGATCGATGACCGGCGCCGGAAACAGCGCGCGCCATGCGTCCGCGTCGAAATGGAGCTCGTTGCTCTCGAGCGGGAAGCTGTACGGCCGGCCGTGGCTCAGCGCCGTGGTCATGAGGCGCAGGTCGATGCGGCGCAGCCAGGTCTTCTGCAGCGCTTCGGCATCGGGCGCGGGCGCGTTTTCGCTGCCGCGCCAGAGATCGCCGAACGTCAGCGGCCGGTCGAGCGCGCGGCCCGCGAGCCCCTGCACTTTCGCGTAGAGCCACGGCGTCAGCGCATCCGCGCTGCCCATGCCGTTGCACAAGCCATATCCGTTCGCCGGAACCCGATGCAGCGCGGCAAGCGCGATGCGGACGGCGAGCGTCGTCACGAACGCGACGACGCCGAGCAGGGCCGCGAGCGCGATCATGACCCCGTCGGCGCCGCGCACGACCGCGATGCCGACGATCGCCGCCGCGATCGCGAACGCGACCAGCGCCGCGAGCGGAAAATTCGCGATCGCCGCGACGAACCAGCGGCACGACGCGCGCATCCAGTGCTTCGCGTCCGGCATCAGGCCGGCGGCGAGGAGATCGAACAGCGCGCGCGTCGACGGCTGCGGCTCGAACAGGCGGAAGAGGCGCGTCGCGCCGGCGCCGTCCGTCTCGCCGAGCTCCGCCGGCATCGCCGCGAGCCTCGCGAAGCTGCCGCCGTCGCGACCGTATTCGGCGGCCGCGGCCGCGGCCGCCGCAATCGCACCGGCCGAGGTGCCGCCGATGCTGCGCAACCGGTAGTGCTCGGCGAGCCTGGCGATCGCCGCGGGATAGACGATGCCGCTCGTGATGCCGCCTTTCATGACGACGTCGCACTCGGCCTGTGCAACCCGGATAGCGTCTTCCGACATGACGTGACCCTCCTGTCCCTGACGATCGCACGGCACCGTCGCGCGCGATGCGACGCGCTCGACGCTCTCAGATGCCGAGGAGGCCGAGCGAGTTCGCGACCTCGCGCACCGCGGCGATCGACGCCTCGATGCCGGGGTCGCGCGGCGAGATGCGCGAGCGCCCGTCGAGCGTGCACTCGATCGCGCGCGCGAGCAGCGCCGCGTGCGCCCCGGCGAGCTTGCGCGCTTCGTCCGTCGCGAGCACGCCGGCCTGCTCGGCCGCCGCGATCAGCGCCGGCGTGTTGCCGTCGGCAAGCAACCTCGGCTCGCGCGACGCGCGCTGCAGCACGATGCCCTGCAGCAGGAACTCGATGTCGACGAGGCCGCCGACACCCTGCTTCAGGTCGAAGCGCGCCGCGTCGGAACGATCGCGTTCCGTGCGCCAGCGCGTGCGCATCGAGCCGATCTCGCCCTTCACGCGGTCGGCGTCGCGCGGCGCGGCGAGCAGCGCGCTCCTGACGCGCGCGAAACGCGCGCCGAGCGCCGCGTCGCCCGCGACGGCGCGCGCACGGACGAGCGCCTGCAGCTCCCACGTCCAGGCGCGCTCGCGAAGGTAGGCCTCGTACGCGTCCATGCCGAGCACGAGCAGGCCCTTGCCGCCGTCGGGCCTGAGGCGCACGTCGACTTCGTAGAGCTTGCCGGCGCGCGTCTGCACGTCGAGCAGATGCACGACGCGCTGCGCGAGCCGCGTGAACCAGCGCGCGCCGTCGATCGGCCGTGCGCCGTCGGACTCGCGCTGCGCGAGCGCCCCGTCATAGAGGAACACGAGATCGAGGTCGGAGCCGAATCCGAGCTCGCTGCCGCCGAAGCTGCCGTACGCGATCACGGCAAACCCCGCGCTGTCGCTCGCACTGCCGTCGAGCCGGCCGTGCGCGGCGACGAGATCGCGCTCGGCGATGCGCAGGATCGCGTTCAGGACGACCTCGGCGATGCCGGCGAGCGAGCGCGCGGTACTGACCCCGTCGATGCGCCGGCCGAGGAACGCAAGCCCGATGCGGAACAGCGCCGACTGGCGCGCTTCCTGGATCAGCTCGATCTCGGCCTCGGGATCGGCGCCGTCGAGCGTCGCGAGACGTCGCGCAAGCTCGGCCGCGACCGCGTCGCGATCCGGCGGCTCGCGGTCGACGCGGTCGTCGAACAAATCGTCGAGCAGGAGCGGATGCGCGATCACGCGCTCGGCGAGGAACGTCGACGACGACAGCACCTGCGAGAGCCGCTTCAGCGCGGCCGGCTGCTCGTCGAGCAGCACGAGATAGACGCTGCGCCGCGCGACCGTCTGCACGAGCCGCAACATGCGCACGAAGCAGCGCACCGGCTGCGGGCTCGCGGCGGCCGACGCCATCAGCGCCGGCAGCACGGGCGCCCTCCGTCTGATCGCGGCCCTGACGGTGGGAGCGGCGATCTTCCTCGCCGGCTACAGCCCCGTGCTGATATCCCTGTACCGGACCTACGGCTCTCATCTGAGCGGGCGCCCGGCCCCCTGAGGGGCGAGCCAGGGAATGGACGCGGCGCGCCGTCGATACTGATCGTGGTCGCCGTAGGTGAGGCGCCATCGATCGGCGGACGACAGCCAGGGCCGGTCCGACTCCGGGCCGGGCTCCGCCACCA
>DATFRS010000010.1:0-4179 GCA_035263065.1 Rhodanobacteraceae bacterium | reverse complement strand
GAGCGAGTTCGCCGCGACGCCGCCGCCCGAGAGATACAGCGCGCGATAGCCGACGCGCTGGGCCATCCGCGCCGCGTACGCGGTGATCGCGCCGACGACCTGCAGCGGCTGCTCTTCGGCGACGGCCGCGCGAAAGCGCGCGCCGGCGGTTGTGGCCTCGCTCATGCGGCCTCCGGGAAAAACGCTAGTTTAGCCGATACCGGCCGCCGACCCGGCCATGACTAGTCGCCGATGTGCGCGAGTGCCCGGTCGGGATCGGCGATGTCGGCGCGCACCGAGGCGAGCTCGGTCGGCCGGTCCGCGTAGGCCCGCGGCGCCTTGTCGAGCGCCTCGTCCCAGAGCTTCTTCGCCGCGTCGCGGTCGCCGAGCACGTAGTCGGCGAGCCCGGCGTGCACGAGGCTCTGCACGATCGCCGCCGAGTCGGCGGTCATCTTCGCGCGGCGGATCGCGAGCGCGGCATCGAGATCGGCATGCGCTTGCGCGTAGCGTTTCAGGCCGAGCAGCGTACGGCCGCGTCCGTCGAGCGAGTCGGCGGTTTCCGGATGATCCGGCGGCAGCACCTCGCGGCGCAGTGCCAGCGCCTTGTCGTACCAGACCAGCGCATCGTCGTAGCGCCCGCGCTCGAGCTCGAGCTGGGCGCGATTGGCCAGCGGGAACGCGATGTACGGATGCCTGTCGCCGACCGCCAGCGTGTACGACCTGATCGCCTGCGCGTAGTACGCGATCGCGTCGTCGTAGCGCTTCTGCCCGCGCGCGATGTTGCCGAGCATGTTCTGCCCGTTCGCGTAGTCGGTGTGCGCCTCGCCGAACAGGCGGCGTTCCTGCTCCGACGTGTGCTCGAGCAACGGCTTCGCCGCTTCGACGTCGCCGCCGTCGAGCAGCACCATCGCGAGGTTCTGCGTCGTGCCGATCGTGCGGTAGTGGTCCTCGCCGTACTCGCGGCGATAGATCACGAGCGCGCGCTCGAATTCGGCGCGCGCGCCCTTGCCGTCGCCGCTGTCGCGGAGAAAAATGCCGAGGTTGTTGTGGATCGCCGCGGTCTTCACCGTATCGGCCGTGCCGGCGCGATCGGCCGCCGCGAGCGCGGCGACGAACTCGGCGCGCGCCGCGTCGAACTTGCCGAGCGCCTTCAGCGTCAGCGCGCGATAGCTCCGGAGGCCGGCGAGCTCGGCGAGCGCGCGCTGCGAATTCGAATCGAGCAGCGCGACGCCTTCGTCGAGGCTCTTCAGCGCGGCCTGCTCGTTGCCCTGCCGGTGGTCGATCCAGCCGAGCGCGCGAAGCCCGTGCGCGAGATCGACGGGATCGGTGTCGGGCTGCGTGCGCTGGATCGTGACGGCCGACTCGATCGGCACGCGCGCACGCGCGAAGTCGCCGAGCGCCGAATAGACCTCGCCGATCACGGTCAGCAGGCGCGCGCGCTGCTGCGGCTGGCTCGCCATCTCGGTTTCGAGACGCGCCGCGCCGCGCTCGAGGATCTGGTTCGCGTTGAGCTTCTCGCCGCGGTTGACGCCGGGATCGGATACCTGGAACAGGCTTTCGAGGAACGCCGCGACCGCGTTCGCGCGCTCGGCCTCGCGCAGCGCGTTGTGCGCCTGGCGCACGGCGTAGATCGCGAACGCCGCGAGCGCAACGATCGCGAGCGCCGCCGCGCCGACCGCGTAGCGCCGGCGCAGCACGAAGCGCCAGACGAAATACATCGGTCCCGCGCGCCGCGCGCTGACCGGCCGCGCCGACAGGAACGCTTCGAGGTCGGCGATGAGCGCATCCATCGAGCGGTAGCGGTTCGCCGGCTCCTTGGCGAGCGCCTTGCGCACGATGGCATCGAGATCGCCGCGCAACTGCCGCCGTACGCGCGCGACCGCGTGCGCGTTGCGCGCCGCGCTGCCGCTCGCCTCGGGGTCGAGCGCGCGCGCTAGCGAGAGCGGCTCCTGCTCGGTGACGGCGCGCGCCCACGCGACGCCGTCGGACGGATCGCCGCGATACGGCAGGCGGCCGGTCAGGACGCGGAAGCACAGCACGCCGAACTGGTAGACATCGGTCGCGACCGTGATCGCCGCATTGCGGAACTGCTCGGGCGCGGCGTATTCCGGCGTCATCGGCCCGCCGCCGACGCGCGTCAGCGCAGGGCCGGCGCGCTCGTCGAGCAGCTTGGCGATGCCGAAGTCGACGAGCTTGACGCGCCCGTCCGCCGTGACGAGCACGTTCGACGGCTTGATGTCGCGATGCACGACGAGGTTCTGGTGCGCATGCGCGAGCGCCGCCGCGGCCTTGATCAGGAGGCGCACGCGCTGCGCGACCGGCAGCGCGCCGCGCGAGCAGAACTCGGCGAGGTTGACGCCGTCGACGTACTCCATCGTGTAGTACGGCTCGCCGTCCGGCGTCTCGCCGCCGTCGAACAGCGCGGCGATGTTCGGGTGCACCAGCGTCGCGAGGATCTGCCGCTCGTGCTCGAAGCGCTCGCGGTCCTGCCGCGTCGCGAGCGCGCCGCGCACGACCTTCAGCGCGACCTGCTGCGCGAAGCCGCCCTCGCGGCGCGTCGCGAGATAGACGGCGCCCATGCCGCCGGTGCCGATCAGGCGCTGCACGCGGTAGTGCCCGATGTTCTGGCCGATGCGCGCGTCGTCGCGCATCGCGTCGTCTGCGACGATCGGCGCCAGCAGGTCCATCGCGCTGCCGGCGCCGAACACGTCGGCCGTCGCGCGCTCGGTCAGCATGCGCTCGACGTCGTCGTGCAGCGAGGAATCCTCGTTGCGCAACGCGCTCATGAACGCGGTGCGCGCGTCGGCGTCGAGCTCGAGCGCGCGGTCGAGCAAAGGCCTTAGGCGCACCCAGCGCGCCGGATCGAACCCGCTCATGCCGACGCGGCCGACGCGCCGATCGCGTCGGCGAGGAAGATGCGCGCGAGGTCCCAGTGCCGGCGCACGGTGCGCTCGGTCACGCCGCGCGCCTTGGCGATGTCGACGAAGCTGATGCCGCCGAAGAAGTGCCATTCGACGAGCTGCGCGAGATCGGGGTCGACGGCCGCGAGCCTGCCGAGCGCCGCGTCGACCGCGAGCAGCTCGTCGGCCGACTTGTCCGGCTGCTCGATGCGCTCGGTGAGATCGGTGTGCGCGAAGCCGCCGCCGCGCCGCTCTGCGCCGTGGCTGCGCGCCATGTCGACGAGGATCTGCCGCATCGCCTGCGCGAGCACGTTGTAGAAGTGCGCGCTGCCGGCGAGCGGACGCGATTCGGCCCGATCGAACTTGATCCACGCCTCGTGCAGAAGCGTCGTCGGATTGATCGAGAGCCACTCGCCCGAGCGGCGCACCTGGCCGCGCGCGATGCGTTTGAGCTCGTCGTAGACGCGCTCGAACAGCGTGTCCCGCGCGCGCTCGTCGCCGTCGGCGACCGCCGCGAGAAGGTCAGTGACTTCCGGCCTATTCGCCATGCGGGAGCTCCCCGACCGCCGACGCACGCGGCGAGTTTAGCGCGAAGCCCGCGCCGCGCATGCGATGTCCGGTTGTCCGGCGACCTTCCGTATGTAGGCGCGCAACGCAAGACGACCGGCCCGGAATTGGGACCCGGAAGTCCCCTCGACCCTGCCTACGGAAACACCCCGAGGCAACACGATTCCGAACCTGGAGATTGCCGCTATGCACTTCGCAAGTCCGACACGTTATCTCTCGTTGCGATTGTCGCCGCTCGCTGCCTGCACGGTGGTGGCATTCGCGCTCGCCTGCCTCGAGCCCGCGCACGGCCATGCGCCGGCGCCGGCAAGCACGCAGCCGCTTCTCGCGATGCCGATGGACGGGCGTCAGGCGACCGATCTCGTCAACGATCTCGCGTCGCGCAACGCCGCGCGCGCGAAAGCGACGCCGGCGCCGCTGCAGCCGTCGACCGTGCTGGTCACGAGCTGCGCCGACGATGGCAGCGCCGGCACGCTGCGCCACGCGGCGCTCGTCGCCAACTCGGGCGACGTCGTCGACCTGAGCGGCCTCGCCTGCAGCTCGATCACGCTCGAATCGGGCGCGATCATGGTGTCGCTCGACGATCTCACCATCAAGGGCCCGGGCCGCGACCGCCTCGCGATCGACGGACACAACGCCGACCGCGTGTTCCTGCACGCGTCGACCGGCACGCTCGCGATCGAGGACCTGACGATCACCGGCGGCCGCTACGAAGGCCAGCACGCGTACGGCG
>DATFRS010000009.1:0-7806 GCA_035263065.1 Rhodanobacteraceae bacterium | reverse complement strand
GGCGCCGTGGCGCGGCGGCGCATTGCGGCGAGGTCGTCGGGGCCGAGCATCGTTGACTCCGGCCGCGCGCTCGCCGACACCCGATCGGCCGCCATGCCGAAGACAAGGCCGAAGAGGCCGACGAAGCCAAGGATCACGCCGAACCAGACGAGCCCGGGATGCCGCGCCGCGTAGGCGAGCGCGAAGCCGAACACCGTTAGGCCGAGCATGATCCAGCGTGTCATCTGCCTGTCACCGCGAGCGAGGACTCCCGCCCGAACGCTACCAGAAACGCAGCGCACGGGCGGCCCGCCGATCGGCCCGACGCGCACGTCGAACCGGAAGGCGCAACGCGACCGGCCATTCAGCCGTCTCGTCGTACGATGACTTTTCCAGGAGGAGTATTTCCTGATGGAATCCCTGTCGCAGCTCGCGCTCGCGGGCGGTCTCGCCTGGGCCAGCGGCATCCGTCTCTATGCGACGATCTTCACCATCGGCATGCTCGGCCGCTTCGGCTACCTGCATCTGCCGGATCAGCTGCTCGTTTTGGAGCACACGTGGGTGCTGTCGGCGTCGGGCCTCATGGTCGTCGGCGAGTTCGTCGCCGACAAGGTGCCCGGCTTCGATTCGATCTGGGACGCGATCCATACGTTCATCCGCATCCCGATCGGCGCGTTCCTCGCCTGGGGCGCGATGGGCGATTCGACCGTGCCTGCGCAGGTCGCCGCGGCGATCCTCGGCGGGCTTGTCACCAGCGGCACGCATCTGGCCAAGAGCGGCGGCCGCGCCGCGATCAACACGTCGCCCGAGCCGCTCAGCAACTGGACCGCGAGCTTCGGCGAGGACGGCCTCGTGCTCGGCGGCCTGTTCCTCGCGATCACGCACCCGCTCGCGTTCCTGATCCTGCTCGTCGTGTTCCTCGCGATCGTGGTCTGGGTCGTGCCGAAGGTGTTCCGTTTCCTGACCGGCCTGTTCCGGCGCGCGCCCGCCGACGAGCCGACGACGCTGCCCGCCGCGCGCAGCTGAGCGTCAGCGCTCGCGCTGGTAGTGCCCTTTCATGAAGACGACGAAATCCGCCTGTCCCGGAAAGCGGTTCTCGATGCGGAAATCGTAGTGATCGCCGCCGAAGCGGAATTCGTAGCGTGCCTCGCCGCGCGGCGTCTTCTTCTCGAACAGCAGCTGCTCGCCGTTCCAGCGCCCGCGCGCCGGCGGATCGGGCGGAAAGCCCATGCTGTCGAACCACCACCACAGCACGTCGCCGTTCTCGGGATCGATCGTGAAGACGCCATGGCCGCGGAAGCAGACCTTGCCGTCCTTTTCCTCCGTGTAGTCCTGCAGCACGGCCATGCCGTCGACGCCTTCGCGCACGACGAGCCGGCCGATGGCGGTGCCGCCGGGGCCCCACGGCGAATCGGAAAGCTGCTCCTCGCCTTTCCACGTGCCAGCGAAACGCGCCATGCGCGCGTGCCCCGGGCCTGGCTTGGGCATGTCCATCGTCGCGATCTCCCCTGTCATGAGAATCGCCATGCTACGCCGCTTCGACGGCACCGGCGTCAACGTTCGGAGTGCCCCGCTTCCCAGTAGTCTCGGCGCGTGAAAAGCCCGGGCCTGATGAGATCGACGAACGTGCGCGCGTCGGTGCTCAGGTATTTGCCCTTGCGCACGACGACGCCGTACGTGCGCTGCGGGAAGTACGCGCTCATGTTGCGCACGGCAAGGCGTGCGCGGTCGGCCTCGCCGATGCAGATGCCGGTGACGATCGAGATGCCGAGCCCCATCGCGACGTACTGCTTGATGACTTCCCAGCCGCCGACCTCGATCGCGACGCGGTACGGCACCTTGCGCTGCTGGAAGATGAGATCGACGAGGCGGTACGTCGTGAGCCGCTGCGGCGGCAATATCAATCCGTATGGGGACAGATCCTCGAGCCGCACCTCGGCTTTCGCCGCAAGCGGATGGTCGAGCGGCAGGATCAGCATCGGATCGTACGAGTACACGGGCTCGTAGCTCAGGTCGTTCGGCACGTCGAGCATCGATCCGATCGCGAAATCGACCTGATCGGAGCGCAGCAGCGCGAGGCCGTCCTTGCCGGTCACGTTGTGGAGCTGCAGCTTCACCTCGGGATGCTGCTCGCGGAACGCGCGCACCAGCGACGGGAGCAGGTACTGGATCGTCGATGCGCCGGCCGCGATGTTCATTTCGCTGCCGACGAAGCCCGCGTTCAGCGCGCGGAACTGCTGGTCGAGATTGTCGAGCCCATCGACGAGCGGCAGCGCGAGGTCGTAGAGCGCCTGCCCTTCCCGCGTCAGCGCGACGCGGCGTCGGCGTCGCTCGATCAGCCGCGCGCCGAGCTCCTTCTCGAGCGCCGACAGCTGCAGGCTCACCGACGGCTGCGACAGGAACAGCGCCTCGGCCGCGCGCGACAGCGTGCCGAGCTTGGCGATCGTGCAGAACGCGCGGAGCTGCTTCAGGCGGTTGCCCTTGTAGTAGAAGCGCGCGGCGGCGCCGGTCCGCTCGCGTCCCTGCGGCGCCGCTCGATGAACGCGATTTCGCATCGCTCAGCCTCCTCCGCGCACTGATTCCGACCACAAACCGCCAAGCACTCAGTGGCTTACAGTGGTATTGACGCTGTTAATTTGTTGCATTGAAACATGTGCTTTGTCAAATATCACGCACCCGCCTAGTCTCTTCCTTCCTGACAGGGACCGTTCCCCATGGCTGCAACGATTCGAACCCCGGCCCCGCCCGACGCCGGCGCGGCGCTGCCCGCCGCGCACCGCGACGTCCTCGGCGACGGCGCGCGCGAGTTCCTGGTCGACCTGCATCACCGCTTCGACGGAAGGCGCCAGGCGTTGCTGCGCGCCCGCGCCGAGCGGCAGGCGCGCTACGACGCCGGCGAGCTGCCCGACTTCGACGCCGACACCGCGACGATCCGCGAGTCCGAATGGCACGTCGCGCCGATTCCGGCGGCACTGATGGATCGCCGCGTCGAGATCACGGGTCCGGTCGACCGCAAGATGATCATCAACGCGCTGAACTCCGGCGCGAAGGTGTTCATGGCGGACTTCGAGGATTCGACGTCGCCGACGCTCGCGAGCCTTCTCGAAGGCCAGGCGAATCTGCGCGACGCGGTCGCGGGCACGATCGAGTTCACGTCGCCCGAAGGCAAGCACTATGCGGTGAAGCCCGATCCCGCGGTGCTGATGGTGCGCCCGCGCGGCTGGCATCTACCGGAGAAACATCTCGCGATCGACGGCGAGCCGATGGCGGGCGCCCTCTTCGATCTCGGGCTCTTCGCGTTCCACAACGCACGCACGCTGCACGCGGCGGATCGCGGGCCGTATTTCTACCTGCCGAAGATGCAGAGCCATCGCGAAGCCGCGCTCTGGAACGACGTGCTCGGCCACATCGAGGCGACGCTGAAATTGCCGCCCGGCGCGATGAAGGTCACCGTGCTGATCGAGACGCTGCCCGCGGTGTTCGAGATGGACGAGATCCTGTGGGCGCTGCGCACGCGCATCACGGGACTCAACTGCGGACGCTGGGACTACATCTTCTCGTACATCAAGACCGTGCGCGCGCACCGCGATCGCGTGCTGCCCGAGCGCGGACAGGTCGCGATGACGGTGCCGTTCCTCAAGGCGTATTCGGAGCTTCTCATCAAGACCTGCCACCGCCGCGGCGCGTTCGCGATGGGCGGCATGGCGGCGCAGATTCCGATCAACAACGATCCCGCGGCGAACGACGCGGCGCTCGCCAAAGTGCGCGCGGACAAATTGCGGGAAGTCACCGCGGGCCACGACGGCACGTGGGTCGCGCATCCCGGCCTCGTGCCGATCGCGCGCGAGATCTTCGACGTGCACATGCCGTTGCCGAACCAGCTGCAGGTGCTGCGTCGCGACGTCGACGTCACGCGCGAGCAGTTGCTGGCGCCGAGCGAAGGCACGATCACGCGTGCCGGCTTCGAGAACAACATCGAGGTGTGCCTGCGCTACCTCGCGGCGTGGCTCGACGGCCTCGGCTGCGTGCCGATCCATCACCTGATGGAGGATGCGGCGACGGCCGAGATCTCGCGCACGCAGCTCTGGCAATGGCTGCACGCCGGCGGGCGCACGCTCGACGGCGGCGACGCGCCGATCGACTTCCCGCTGTTCGACGCGACGCTCGCGACCGTGCGCCAGCGCCTCGCCGCGACCGAAATGCCCGGCAAGGCGCGCGTCGCGCGCGCGGCCGAACTTTTGTCCGAGCTGACGCACGCCGAGCAGCTCGCCGATTTCCTGACGCTCGCCGCGTATCCCGAGCTGCCCTGAGCACCGATCCCACGATGAGACTTGCCATGAAGAATTCGCTGCCGACCGTCGAACAGATCAAGCTGGACTGGGCCAACAATCCGCGCTGGGCCGGCGTCAGGCGCAACTACAGCGCCGAAGACGTCGTGCGCCTGCGCGGCACGGTGCACGTCGAGCATTCGCTCGCGCGCATCGGCGCGGAGAAGCTGTGGAGCTATCTGCACAAGGAGCCGTTCGTCAACGCGCTCGGCGCGCTGACGGGCAACCAGGCGATGCAGCAGGTCAAGGCGGGCCTGAAGGCGATCTATCTGTCGGGCTGGCAGGTCGCGGCCGACGCGAACGTCGCCGGCGAGATGTATCCGGACCAGTCGCTCTACCCCGCGAACTCCGTGCCGATGGTCGTCAAGCGCATCAACAACGCGCTGCTGCGAGCCGATCAGCTCAATCACGCCGAAGGCAACGACAGCGTCGACTATCTGCAGCCGATCCTTGCCGACGCCGAAGCGGGCTTTGGCGGCGTGCTCAACGCGTTCGAGCTCATGAAGTCGATGATCGAGGCCGGCGCCGCCGGCGTGCACTTCGAGGACCAGCTGGCGTCGGTCAAGAAGTGCGGCCACATGGGCGGCAAGGTGCTGGTGCCGACGCGCGAAGCCGTCGAGAAGCTCAACGCCGCGCGCCTCGCGGCCGACGTGTCGGGCGTGCCGACGATCCTCGTCGCGCGCACCGACGCCGAAGCCGCCGATCTCCTGACCAGCGACGTCGACGCGAACGATCAGCCGTTCTGCACCGGCGAGCGCACGGTCGAGGGCTTCTTCAAGACGCGCAACGGCCTCGATCAGGCCGTGAGCCGCGGCCTTGCCTACGCGCCGTACGCCGATCTCGTCTGGTGCGAGACCGGCAAGCCCGATCTCGAGTTCGCGCGCAGGTTCGCCGAGGCGATCCACGCGAAATTCCCCGGCAAGCTCCTTGCCTACAACTGCTCGCCGTCGTTCAACTGGAAGAAGAACCTCGACGACGCGACGATCGCGAAATTCCAGAAGGAAATCGCGAGCTACGGCTACAAGTTCCAGTTCATCACGCTCGCCGGCTTCCACGCGCTGAACTATTCGATGTTCGACCTCGCCTATCACTACGCGCGCAACCAGATGAGCGCGTTCGTCGAATTGCAGGAAAAGGAATTCGCCGCGGCCGATCGCGGCTTCACGGCCGTCAAGCATCAGCGCGAAGTCGGCACCGGCTATTTCGATGCGGTGACGCAGGCGATCCAGCAGGGCCAGTCGTCGACGACGGCGCTGACGGGTTCAACCGAAGAGGCGCAGTTCCAAACCAAGAAGGCGCCCCACGCGAGCGCGGCGTAGTTCGAAGGACTGCATAACCAAAATCCGCCTTGCTAGCACGTCGCAATGACCGTGGTCACGTCTGTCGCAGTCGTCCCATCGGTACCGGGCTTGTGACCGATGCTCGCGACAATTCCGATGACCACGAGCATTGCGACGTAAACCGCCGCGAACCTGCCCCATGACCATGCTGGATCTTTCTTCCGCGCAATGAGCCAAGTTGCTAGCGAAGCGATGCCTGTCTGCGCGATAACTCTGCCAATCGCTTCACCGGCGCCATCGGGCGTCTCGGGCACACCCAAGAAGACGAAAAGCGCTGCAACAATCAGTGTGAGAGCAGTGATCCAGCAGAGGAGCGCCTGGATGCCTGGCGTCTGCATGGGCGATTCCTCGTCGGGAGTTACTGCTTAGTACGAAAAAAAAAGAGATATTCCGCCAACAAAGCAACGCCTTGCACTGGGATCCGCGCGAAAAGATGCGCTCGCCGGCATCGAAACGGGGTTGGGGAGGAGTGAGCCCGGGCTGGGGGGTGGCTGATTCCGGGCCTTGCGTTCCGATGCCGGCGGTGCGCAGAACGCCGGAATGGGACGGCGTCCTGTCACTAGGACGGCGCGGGAAGAGGTATCGTCGCGCCATCCACGTAGACGTTCGTAGATTAGTCGCGCAAGGCCCGCTTGCGCGATTCGCCTCGTCGCACGCGATGCACGCCTCGTGGATTCCTCCGGGCTCCGCCCACCGAGCGAGAGAGGGCAGGGAGGAGCCTGATGGACGGAGCCGGAGGAGAAAAACGACGCGTGCACGCAGTGGAAACGCGCCCGCCGATCGCGAAGTTGCGTGCGGCGTTCATCGCGTTTGCAACGCTTGCGCGGAGAGCACGCCGCGCAGCAGCACGTCGGTGAGGAGAGCGACGTAGGCATCGTCGCCGACGTCGCGCCACGCCGCCATGTGACGGCGCAGATGCTCGGTCTGCGCATTGAACAGCGTCACGCCGAGCAGCAGCGAGGCGACGACGGTCGGATGGATGCCTTCGCGGAACACGCCGTGCGCACTGCCGGCGCGCACGTGCGCGACGAGCATGTCGACGAGGCGCACGAGCACCGGAAACACCGGCCCCGATTCGGCGAGATCCGGATTGCCGGTCAGCTCGCGCAGCAGCAGCCGCGCGGTCGCCGGATGCTCGCGCAGGTAGGCGCGATACCAGGTTAGGAAATGCGGGATCTGCCCGGCGGGATCGGCGCCGGTCGCGAGCATGCGCTCCATCGCCTCGCCGAGTCGCACGCACGAGCCCGACAGCACCGCTTCGTACAGCGCGTGCTTGCCCGCGAAATGGTGGAACACGTTGGCCTTGCAGACGCCGGACGCCGCGGCGACGTCGCTGATCGACACGCTGTCGAAGCCGCGCTCGGCGAACAGGCGCTCGGCCGCCGCGAGGATGCGTTCGAGCGCGGGGACGGCCAAATCGATGGGGGCGGCGTCGGGCACGGCGGGAAATGAGGCTGACCGACCGATCGGTCAGTCCTATCGTGTGCGTTTCCGCAGCCGGGGTCAAGAAATCCGGCGAGGTGCCGACAAGGGAGGCGAGGGTCCGTCCGAGGGGATATCCGGGACCGTCGAAGCCGAGCCAGCCGCGCACTTCGACCGCTGTCCGGGTCAGATTTTTCGTACACGGCGCAGGGATGTCCTCGGATGAGGACTTGTTACACATACGCTAACATGCCTGCGTTGACGGGCCGGGGGCGGGAGGTTCGTAGGTGTCAGCGATCGACGCGGAACGGGTGGGTTCTGGCAACGCCGCACTGTCCGCGGCGCGTTCGCGTGCGGTCCTGTTGCCCCGGGAGCTGTCCGACGAGGAATACGCGCTGTTCGCGCGCGTCGGCCGGCGCAGGGAACTGCGCGTCGGCGAGGTGATCTTCAGCCGCGGCGAGCTCGGTCGCAGCATGTTCATCGTCGAATCGGGCCACATCCAGCTCGAGTTCGGCGACGGCATGCCGGACAAGCTGATCGGCCCGCGCGAATTCTTCGGCGAGCTCGCGCTCTTCATCGGCAACCACGCGCGCGTCGCCAACGCGGCGGCGGTCGCGCCGGCGGCGCTGATCGTCGTCGAGCACCAGGCCTTCGACAACCTCATCGTCAGCGAGCCTGGCCTGCTCGCCCAGTTCATGCGCCGCTCGTTCTCGTATCTCGTCGCGAGCGAGCAGCAG
>DATFRS010000008.1:0-4115 GCA_035263065.1 Rhodanobacteraceae bacterium | reverse complement strand
CTAACCCTTGCAGGAGCAGCACAATGGCCGGAATGAATCCCATCACCTTCGCCAATCTCGTCGCCTTCATCGAGCGCCACGCACTGGCGAACTACGACGCCGGCGGTTGGGACGTCGTCGTCGAGTGCTACGACGTCGCCGACATTGCCGACGTGCTCGACCGCGCCGGCGCGACGACCGAAGCCGAAGCGCTCGCCGCGTTCGCGCCGCTCGTCGACGTGTGGGCCGATCGGCAAGCCGACGAACGCAACCGGGAGCGCTAACCAATGACGAACACCTTTCAGAACATCACCGCCCGCGAGTTGGCGAAGAACGCCGCGCTGTTTCTCGACTGCGCCCGCCAGGCGAAGGCGCACGGCTATGACGTGGGCGAAGTTCGCGAGTATGTGCGCCTGGCGCGCCGCGACTGGCTCGCCGCGCTCGTGCTGGATGGCCGCGTGCCGTTCGTCCGTCCTTTGCGGCCGTCCGACAGTTGCCCGCGGTGCGGTCTCTTGACCTTCGCTTGCGTGTGTGAGGACTGACCCAATCCCCGACGCACGAGACGACACAACGGCGCCCCTCATCCGGGCGCCGTTTGCGTTAGGGCCCGGGCGAGACCGACTACGCCACGCCGGCGAGCGCGAACGACCGCGCGTGATTTGCGCGGTCGGCGGGAGCGGCGCCGGCGTTCGGCGTGGGCGAGCGCTTCCGGCGAGACGGAGAGCGGCGCATCACTGGCGCGCGGCGCCGGCTGACTCGCGACGATCGCGACGCCGATCAGCCAGACCCACCACGGCCGGGCGAGCTGCGGCAGGATGCCCGCCAAGTGCCACGCACAGACACCGTGCGGGTCGGTGACGCACGCCGGACAGCGGTCCTCGTCGAGACAGTGCGGGAACATGGCGCGCAACCTGGCGCCAATTTGTCAAGTTGGCAATAGCGCAACCGTGCAACCCGCAACCTAGCGGGCCCAACGATTCCGAAAAATTTCGGAACTTTGTTGTTTTGCCTACTTGCGCACTAGGGTTAATGCGCCTATTAATACGCTCACAAGCGCACGCACACAAACACCCAAAGCACCGGAGCTGCAATGCCAATCGCGACCGCCATTCCCCAGGCCTTTGAAGTCATCGAGGCCTACGGCCTCGACGGCGTGGACTATCTCGTCATCCCGTGCGCCGACTACGACGCCTGGCGCGCGACGCCGGCCGGCTTGCGGTTCGATGACCGCACCTATGCCCGCACCGGCTGGAATAGCGACGCCGGCCACGCCTACTACTCGACCGGCCGCACCTTCGCGGTCGGCACCGCTCACCCCACGAGGTACTAACCATGACGACGCCGACGACGACGCCGAACACCTACCCCATTGACCTCGGCCTGAAAGACACCACGGCCGAAATCATCGTGTTTGACGACACGATCACGCCGGACGCCCGAAACTACGGGAACGCGTTCACTGTGAACGCACCGCACACCAACGAGGCGACGGCCTGCCGCGTCACGGGCACGGGCACCGTGAACCGCATCCCGGTCAAGTTCTCGATTGACCTCAAGTGGACGGCGCCGTATGACCGCGAGAGCGAGAGCTACGACCGCACGCGCAAGGTCCTCACGTGGACCGGGGGCGGTTACAGCCAAGTGAGCCGCGCCGATTCCACGAGCTGGAACGACGCCGCGCCAGACGGCGCACGCCGCAAGGTCATTGACGCCGCCCAGATCGCCGCGGCCGCCTGGCTGAAGGCCTGCCCGCAAGCCGTGCGCGCCGCGCGGCTCACGCGATTGCAGCACGACGCCGAGCGCGCCGCGAGCGAAGTCGCCGAGCTGCGCGACAAGCTCGCCGCGGCCGAGCGCGCGCAGACAGTCGCCGAGGCAACGGCCGCAGCGTGGGACAATGGCGAGCCGGTGTGCTACATGGTGCACGTCTACGAGCCGGCCGGCTGGGGCAACGCTCGGAAATTTGAGCGCGGCTATCGCATCGAGGCGCATACGCCATACGCCGCCGCGATGGCCGGATTCGAGCGCGCCGAGCGCGAGGAGCCCGCCGAGCAGTACGCGCGCCGCATGGCGACGGCGTCACCGATCATTGCGGGGCTCGGCGTCGTAGACACGCAAGAGCGCGCCAGCGCCTAACGGTGAGTCAGCCGGGCCCCGGGCCCGGCCGTAACCCGCACGCCCGGTGACAAGCCCGGGCATCCCTCAACGGACTATTCGCAATGTCTCAACTTCCCTGGTCTCACTTCCACGTCGCCGCGAGCGGCCGCGTGACGGGCTTCACCCTCGACGCGTGCGAGACGTGCGGCGGCGCCATCCAGGCGCCGAATAGCGTCACCCTCGGCGAGACGCCGGCGCGCCTCGTCGCGCTCGGCCTGACGCAAGTCGACGCCTTGCCGTGCGAAGCGTTCTACGACGAGAGCACCGACCGCCAAGCGTGCGAGCGCTGCCCGTGACGCACACGCCGGAACGCGTCGACCTGTTCGGCAACCCTGTTGCACCGACGGTGCAGCAGGGAAGCCTATTCGCGCCGCACGTTGGCGCGCCGGCGCCCAAGATGCCCGGCGCGATCACGGCCGAGGAAATGACCGCGCGCCGCGACGAGCTAGGCGCACCCGCGGCGCCGATCGCCGGCGTGACACCGCTCGACTGGCTCGACGCACTCACGACGCCGGCCGGCGCCGACGAGCCCGAGCCCGCGCGCGAGCCGATGACGTACACCGAACCGACGCCGGCCGAGCGTCGCGCCGAGCAGCTCGTTGACGACGAGACCGCGCGCGCGTTCGGCTGGCACCGCTGGCCGGCCTTCTGACATGACCGAGCATTGCCAGCGCTGGCGCGAGCGACGCGCGACATACCGGCCGGCGCGCGAGACGATCCGGCCGAGCGAGTTTGACGTGGCACGCATGGACGACGACGCAACGCCGCGCGCGTTCGTCGAGCGCCATCACTACAGCGCGAGCTATCCCGCGGCGCGCGAGCGCTTCGGCCTCTATCACCGCGGGCAGCTCGCCGGCGTGGCCGTGTTCTCGCACCCGGCCAACGACAAGGTTCTAACAAACACGTTCGCGACGCTGGCGCCGCTCGACGCCGTCGAGTTGGGCCGGCTCGTCTTGCTCGACGAAATCGGCGCCAATGCGGAGTCGTACTTTGTCGCGCGATGCTTCGAGCAGCTCCGCGCCGGCGGCTACCGCGGTGTGGTGAGTTTCAGCGATCCGATCGAGCGCACGAGCATCACCGGGGCAACGGTGATGCCTGGCCATGTCGGCACGGTCTACCAGGCGCTGAACGCGCGTTACCTCGGCCTCGGCACACGCCGAACGCTGTACATCCTGCCCGACGGCACGAACCTGAGCGCGCGCACGCTGCAAAAGGTGCGCGGCGCTGAACGCGGTTGGCTTGGCGCCGTCGTGTCCCTCGTCGAGCGCTTCAGCGTCGAGCCGCTCGACGCCGGCGCCGACCGTGATGCGCGCATGGACTGGCTTCGCCGGGCCGTCATGCCGTTGACGCGCAAGTTGCAACATCCCGGCAATCACAAATACGTGTGGACGTTGGACCGCCGTGTGCAGCTCGCCGGCGGCTCGACGCTCTACAGCTACCCGAAGAAAATCACACCGGGGCAGCTTGCCCTCGCACTCTAAACCGAACCGATGCGCAAACTCAAACGAACCGCCGCCGGCCTGCTCGCCCTGGTAGCCATTGTCGCCCTCGTCGTCGCCGCGGCGCTGCTCATGCCGCTCGTGCCGGTCGTGATGCGCTCGTGGGTGCGCTGGATCTTCGTCGCCCTCTGGGCGTGCTTCGTTCTCGCCACGCTGTTTTTCAGCGAACCGCCGCGGCCGCCGAAAGGCCAGTAAAAACGGGCCCTTGCGCTCTAGGGTTAATGCGCCTAGTTTGGTGCTCATGAGGAGTTGCGAATGGTTCGCGCCCCTGTCACCTGAGCCACGGATAGGCCGATGACCATGATTGCCGCCTCACCGAAACAAGTCGCGTTCGCGACGCGCCTCGCGTCCGAGCGCGCGATGCCGCTCGACACCGCCCGCCTTGCCACCGTGCGCGATGCCAGCGCCTATATCGACGAGCTGATGCGCCTGCCGCGGCCCGCCACGCGCACCGCGACGCCGGCCGAGCGCGGCATCGTGCCA
>DATFRS010000007.1:0-7007 GCA_035263065.1 Rhodanobacteraceae bacterium | reverse complement strand
GTTGTCGACTTGCGATGCGAGATCGCTGAAGGTCTGCAGGCGGCTCTGCGCACCGGTCGCATCGCGGACCTGGCCCGTCAGGAACGAATCGTAGAGACGCCGCACGCCTTCGACGTTGACGCCGGTGCCCACATACGATGACCCGAGCCGATCCGGCGTGCGCGCGCCGAGCATGACCTGCTGGCGCGAGTAGCCCGCCGTGTTGACGTTCGAGATGTTGTGGCCGGTCGTATTCAGCGCCAGCTGCGAAGCCAGCAGGCCGGATATGCCGGTGGACAAGAGGTCGGTCATGGGACGGGCCTAGGTGAGCGCGAGCTCCTCGGTCACAGTGTCGGCAGCGCCGGCGAAGACTTGAGGGCGGCCAGCGCCTCGCGCATCGGCGCGGAATCGGCGATATGCGCGAGCTTCGAGGCGTACGACGGATCGGTCGCGTAGCCGCCGCGCTGGAGCGCCGCAGCGAAGCTCCTGACGTTGTCGCCATGGCCGAGTGCCGCGGCGTAGCGCGGATTGCCGGCGATGAGGTCGGCGTAGTCGTTGAACGCGGCCGTCGGCGAGGCGTAGGCGCGGAAGCTGTCCGTGCGGCGGACGGCGACGCCGTTCTCGTATTCGGTCGTGGCGACGCGCGCTTTTGCGCCGTCCCAGCTCGAACCAGCCTTGATGCCGAAAAGATTGTTGCTGCTCGCGCCGTTCGCGGCGCGCGGCATGTGACGACCCCAACCCGTTTCGAGCGCCGCGTGCGCGAGCACCGCGCGCACCGAGACGCCAAGCTTCTCGGCCGCGGCCTGTGCGTGCGGCAGCATCGTGCGCACGAAGTCGACGGGATCGGCCGGCAGCGCGGACTTCACGCGGCCGATCGCGCCGTTCGATGCGCTGTCGATCGCCTTGAACGTCGCGTTCAGCACGGGATGGAGGCCCTGATGGAGGGCCTTCGCATCGTCGACGACCGATGGGGAAGGTGCGGTTGCCGCGGCGTCGGTCGCCAGTCCCTGCATCGCCGGTGGGCGCGGCGGCAGAGGATTCAGCGTCGACGACGCCGCGGATCCCGTGTTCGTGTCGTGTGCGCCGAGCTGGCGCTCGAGCAGCCTGGCGATCCCGAGCCCTTTGCCGCGCGTCGACAGCGTCATCGCGAGCTGCGAATCGGCGAGATCGCGGTACTGCTTGGACTGCTCGGAATCGAGGATGCCGGAGCCGAGGCTCGCGCTGCGCATCGACTTCAGCATCATCTGCGTGAACAGCGTTTCGAACTGGCGCGCGACGGTGCTGGTCGACGCGCGCTTGTCCATGCGCGCGGCCGCCTTCAGCCGCGACAGCGCGGCGAAGTCGGTGAAGTTGCCGGTCGTGCGCGGATCGAACGACATCAGATCACGACGAGCTCTGCGTGCAGAGCGCCGGCCTCCTTCAAAGCCTGCAGGATCGAAACGAGATCGCTCGGCGCGGCTCCGACCTGGTTCACGGCGCGCACGATCTCATCGAGATTCGCGCCCGAGCCGAACTTGAACATGTGCCCGCCGTGCTCGGTGACCTGCACGGCGCTCTGCGGCACGACAGCGGTCTGGCCGCGGCTGTAGGGCTCGGGCTGGCTGACGGTCGGCGTCTCGGTGATCGACACTTCGATCGACCCGTGCGCGACCGCGGCCGGCGACACGCGCACGTTCGAGCCGATGACGACGGTGCCCGTGCGCGAATTGACGATGACGCGGGCCGGCGCGTCGCCCGGCGCGACGTCGACGTCCTGCACGGCGGCCATGAAGCCGACGCGCGCGTTCGGATCGACCGGCGAATGCAGCGCGACCGTCACGGCGTCGACCGCGCGCGCAGTGCCCTCGCCGAACGTCTTGTTGATCGCCGTCGCGACGCGCGCGGCGGTCGTGAAATCCGGCGTGTGGAGATCGAGCGCGAGATCGCCCGCGTTCGAGAACGCGCTCGCGACGATGCGCTCGACCGTCGCGCCGTTCGGGATGCGGCCCGAGTTCGAGATGTTGACCTGCACGCTCGTGCCGCTCTTGCCGCTCGCGCTGACGCCGCCGATGACGAGATTGCCCTGCGCGACCGCGTAGACCTGGCCGTCGGCGCCCTTGAGCGGCGTCATCAGGAGGCTGCCGCCGCGAAGGCTCTTCGAGTTGCCGATCGACGACACCGTGACGTCGATCGCCTGGCCGGGCTTCGCGAACGGCGGGAGATCGGCCGTCACCATCACCGCGGCGACGTTCTTGAGCTGCGGGCGCACGTTGGCCGGCACCGTGATGCCGAACTGCTGCAGCATGTTGTCGAGCGACTGCGTCGTGAACGGCGCCTGCGAGGTCTGGTCGCCCGAGCCGTCGAGGCCGGCGACGAGGCCGTAGCCGACGAGCTGGTTCTGGCGCACGCCCGCGACCTGCGCGAGATCGCGCACGCGCTCGGCGTGGGCGAGGCTCGGCGCGAGCGACAGAATGAAGACCAACGCGAGCACCCACCCCCATCCGCCTGCCGGCACCTTCCCCCGCTTCGCGGGAGAAGGGAACCTGTCGTCAGCACTGCGCAACAGCGAACGTCTACCGAATCGAAACCCTTCTCCCGCTTCGCGGGAGAAGGTGCCGGCAGGCGGATGAGGGCAAGCCGAGTCGAGGTCGCGAAGATTCAAGACGGCACTCCTCAGAACGGCATGAACTTCGAGTTGAAGAACCGCGACAGCCAGCCCTGCGTGTTCGCGTCGGCGAGCGAGCCGCGCCCGGTGTAGGCGATGTTCGCGTTGGCGACGCGCGTCGAGGCGACCGTGTTGTCGGGGCCGATGTCCTGCGGGCGCACGATGCCGGCGATGCGCACGAGCTCCTGGCCCTGGTTGATCGTCAGCCACTTCTCGCCGCGCACGATGAGGTTGCCGTTCGGCAGGCGCTCGGCGACCGTGACCGTGATCTGGCCGGACAACTGGTTGCTCTGCGTGCTCTCGCCGTCGCCCGCGAACGCGTGATTGCTGTTGAGGCCGAACGAGAGCGGATTGCCGTTGATCGTCGCCGGCTTGCCGAACAGCGTCGGCGCCGCGATGTCGTCCTTGTTGTTCTTGCTGGTCTTGGTCGACGCCTTCTTGCTCGCCTGCGTGTTCTCGACGAGCTCGATCGTCAGGATGTCGCCGATGCGGTGCGCGCGCGGATCGGAGAAGAGCTCCATGTTCTGCGCGTCGTGGTAGATCGCGCCGTCGGCCGGCGCGCGGGCGTAGACCGCCTCGCTCGGCATCGTCGGCTCGTACGACGGTTCCTGATGCGGCGGCGCCACGGTGGCGCAGCCGCCGAGGACCGCGAAGGCGGCGAGGAACGCGGTGATTCGGAAGAAGGACACGGCAGTCGCTCGCTATCAGGAATGGGACGTCATGTACTGCAGCATCTGGTCGGTCGCCGAGATCGCCTTCGAGTTCATCTCGTAGGCGCGCTGCGTCTCGATCATGTTGACGAGTTCCTCGACGACGTTGACGTTCGAGCTTTCGAGCGAGCCCTGCATGACCGTGCCGAGGCCGTTCAGGCCCGGCGTGCCGGTCTGCGGCGCGCCGCTCGAAGCCGTTTCGACGAACAGGTTCTCGCCGCGCGCCTCGAGGCCCGCGGGATTGATGAAGTCGGCGGTCTGCACGGTGCCGATCTGCGCCGGCGCGGCCTGGCCCGGCAGCGCGACGCTGACCGTGCCGTCGCTGCCGATCGTGATGCTCTGCGCGTTCGCGGGCACCGTCAGCGCGGGCTCGAGCGGGTAACCGGAATTGGTGACGATCTGCCCGTCGGAATTGAGATGGAACGACCCGTCGCGCGTGTACGCGACCGTGCCGTCCGGCATCGTGACCTGCAGGAAGCCGCGGCCCTGCACGGCGATGTCGAGCGGGTTGTTCGTCTGCACGACCTCGCCCTGCGTGAACAGCTTCTCGGTGCCGACGACGCGCACGCCCGTGCCGATCATCGTGCCGGCCGGCACCTGCGTCGCCTGCGAGCTCTGCGCACCCGGCTGGCGGTCGTTCTGGTAGATGAGATCCTCGAACGCCGCGCGCGAGCGCTTGAAGCCCGTCGTGTTGACGTTCGCGAGGTTGTTCGACGTGACCGCCATGCGCGTCTGCTGCGCATCGAGGCCGGTCTTGGCGATCCAGAGTGAAGAGAACATGTCTTAGGTCTCCATCGTGCGGCGTCAGCCGGCCTGCAGGAGGCGCGTCGCCGCCTGCGCGTTTTCGTCGGCGTTCTTGACGCCCTGCATCTGCATCTCGAACTGGCGCGAGAGCTCGATCATGCGCACCAGCGACACGGATGGATTGACGTTGCTCGCCTCGAGCGCGCCCGCGGCGAGCTTGACCGAGGCGTCGGTGTCCGGCGTCGTGCCGTCTTTCGTGCGCATCAAACCGTCGGGACCGCGCTCGAGATTCGCGGGATCGGGATTGACGAGCTTGATCGTGCCCGCCGTCGACACCGTCGTCGCACCCTGGCCGAGCGGCACGAGCGCGATGGAACCGTCGGAGCCGATGTCGAGCTTCGAATAGGGCGGCAGCGTGATCGGGCCGCCGTCGCCCAGCACCGGATGACCCGATGCCGTCGTCAGCACGCCTTCGGAATCGATCGTGAAATCGCCGGCGCGCGTATACGCCTCGGAACCGTCCGGCGCCTGCACCGCGATCCAGCCCGGTCCGCGCACCGCGACGTCGAGATCGCGGCCGGTCGCCATCTCGGCGCCCGGCGAGAAATCGGCGCCGAGTCCCTGCGAGACCGCGTTGATGCGCGTCGGCATGCCGGCGCCCTGCACCGGCACGCTCTGGAACGCGGCCATCTCGGCCTTGAAGCCGGTCGTGTTCGCGTTGGCGAGGTTGTGCGCGACCGACGACTGCGCCTGCAGCGTCTGTCCCGCACCGGTCATCGCGACGTACAGCGAGCGGTCCACGATCTTTCTCCGGGCCTTCGTCAGACTTAGTTACGGATGTTGAGAATCGTCTGCGTCATCTTGTCGTCGGTCGAGATCGACTGCGCGTTCGCCTGGTAGTTGCGCTGCGCCTTGATCATGTTGACGAGCTGCGAGGTCAGATCGACGTTCGAATCCTCGAGCGCGCCCGACTGCACGCTGCCGAAATCGCCCGAGCCCGCCGCGCCGCGGATGACCTGGCCCGACTGCGCGGTCTCGACCCACTGCGTGTTGCCGATGTTCTTGAGGCCCTGCGCGTTCTCGAAGTCGGCGAGCGCGAGCTGGCCGAGCGCCTTGGTCTGGCCGTTCGAGAAGCGCGCCGAGACGACGCCGTTCGCGTCGATGTCGATGCCGGTGACCTTGCCCGGCGCGTAGCCGTTCTGCGTGATCGTGCCGGGATCGAACGTGTCGCCGTACTGCGTGACCGACGACATGTCGATCGTGATGTCCATCGGCGCCGCGCCGTTCGGCGGCGTGAAGCCGGTGAACGCGAGCTGGCCGCCGGCCGGCGACGTCAGGACGCCGTTCTGGTCGAACGAGATCGGCTGCGAGCCGACCGACGTGCCGTCGACGTAGAGGTTCGCCGTCCACTGGCCCGGCGCCGTGTTGACGTAGTACACCGTCGCCGAGTGCGCCGCGCCGAGCGAGTCGTACACGGTGAACGGCGAGGCCTGGTTGTAGCTGGTCGGATCGTTCGGGTCGAGCGGCGTCGTCGCCGGCGGCGTCGCGTTGGCCGGAAGATTGAGATTGAACGTCGCCGAGTCGGTCGCCTGCGGCGCGCCGGTCATCGAGGCGATCGTGAGGTTCGTCAGCGAGCCCGTGTCGAAGCCACCCGCGCCGTTCGGCGGATAGACCTGCAGGTTGCCGCCCTGCGGCGAGATGACGTTGCCGTCCTGGTCGACCTGGAAGTTGCCCGCGCGCGTGTACGTGTAGCCCGCGTCGGTCTTCAGCGTGAAGAAGCCTTCGCCCGTGATCGCCATGTCGAGGCCCGAGCTCGTGTACTGCAGCGAGCCCTGCGAGAACTGCTGCGCGACGTCGACGAGGCGCACGCCGCTGCCGGCCTGCGTGCGGCCGGAGCCGAAGCCGCTCGCGGCGAAGAGATCGGCGAACTCGGCGCGCGAGCCCTTGAAGCCCGTCGTGTTGACGTTCGCGATGTTGTTCGAGATGACTTCGAGATCGGCCGTGGCCGCGTTCAAACCACTCAGTGCAACGTTGAAAGGCATGTCTGCGATTCCCCTCTGGGATGATCAGATGATTTCGAAAACCTGGGACATCGAGATCTGTCCGAGGACGCCGACGTCGATCATCGGCGGGGAGCCGTTCGCGCCGAGGCTGACGCCTTCGACGTTCGCGACGGTGTAGGTCGTGCATGTCTGCGGCGCACCGCCGACGGTGGCGGTCGCGCTGATCGAGTACGTGCCGGGCGGCAGCGACGCGCCGTCGTTGCCGTGGCCGTCCCAGGTGAAATCGGTGGTGCCCGCGGCCGGCGCGCCGAGGTCGATCGTCTTGACGACGTTGCCGCTCGCGTCCTTGATCTGCACGGTCACGCCGGTCGCGTCGGCCGGCACGCCGACCGCGCCCTGCAGCGTGTTGCCGCCGGCGCCGGTGGAGAGCCCGTCGCCGGTCGGGGCCAGAACCGCGCTCGACGACTGGAACATGATCCGGTGCCCGAGCAGATCGCTCGGCTTGATGTTCGACTGCGACTGCAGCGTCTGCGCCAGCGTGTTGAACGACGTCTGCAGACCCTGCATGCCGGAAACCAGGCTGAACTGCGTCAGCTGATTGAAGAAGCTCGACGGATCCATCGGCTGCGAGGGATCCTGCGAGCGGAGTTGTGCCGCCATCAGGCGCAGGAAATCGCTCTGCGTCAGGTCGTTGCCGCTGGTCTTGTTCGCGGCCTGCTGCGAGTACGCCGTGTTCGCGGAGTCGATGATCGAGCTGATGTCCATGCGGATTCCTATTTGCCGAGATCGAGCGTCTTCAGCATGAGCTGCTTGGCGCTGTTCATGACTTCGACGTCGTTCTGGTACGCGCGCGACGCCGAGATCATGTTGACGAGCTCGTCGACCGGATTGACGTTCGGCGTGAACACGTAGCCGTCGGCGTTCGCG
>DATFRS010000006.1:0-4826 GCA_035263065.1 Rhodanobacteraceae bacterium | reverse complement strand
ACCGCTTCGGCGGCCAGCTCCTGCATCGCGGCGCCGCCGTGACGGTCGAGCTGCATCGCCTGCCGCCCGGCGGCGCACTGGCACTCGATGCGAGCGGCGGCGGCGAGGAGCTCTTCGTCTACGACGGCACCGCCAGCGCGCCCGGCATCGAGCTCGAACGCTGGAGCTGGTGGCGACGTCCGCCGAGCGAAGGCGTCACGCTGCTGACGACGCGTACGGGCGCGATCGTCTGGCGCAAGCGTGGGCATCTCGACCGCAACGAGGGCTGACATGGGAGCCGCGGCGATGTCCGTCGTCGACCAGCTCGAACGCTTCGACGCCTTCGCGACGCTCAGCTCGCAGGCCCGCGCGCTGCTCTCGCGCGGCGCCGTCGAACGCCAGTTCGCACGGCGCGCCGCCGTCCTGCACAAGGGCGAGCCGATCTCCGGCGCGTACTTCGTGCTGGAAGGCCGCCTGCGCGCCTTCACGATCACGCCCGGCGGCACCGAGGCGACGCTCTACTTCATCGGCCCCGGCGAGACCTGCGTGTTCGCGCTCAACTGCCTGTTCGGCGACGTGCTGTATCCGTCCTGGGTGCAGGCCGAATGCGCGAGCCGCGTCGCGCTCATTCCCGGCGCGGTCTACCGGCGCCTCTTCGAATCTGAGATCGCGATCCAGAACCTCACGATCGGCGCGCTATCCGTGCTGGTCTATCGCCTCATCTCCGAGCTCGACGGCATCCACGCGAGCAACCACCGCCAGCGTCTCGCGCAATTCATCCTGACCCACGCCAGCTCGAGCGGATGCCTGCGCATGACGCAGCAGCAGCTCGGCAATCACATCGGCACGACGCGCGAAGTCGTCGCGCGGTTGATGCAGGAGTTCGTCGCGGCGGGCTACGTGAAGACGCTGCGGGGAGCCATCGAGATCCGCGACCTGTTCGCCCTGCGCAGGGTCATCGCGCCCGATGCGCCGGCCGGTCCCCGCGCGCGAAGCTAGCCGACGACATCGGCGCCGGCTTCACGCCGATGCCCCGCAAACGTGCGATGCTCCGCGTGCCCATGGGTTCGCCGGAGGAGCCGTCATGCCCCTGGTCAGCGAAGTGGCCGCCTTGATCAAAGAGCTCGGCGACGTCGTCAAGAGCACGCGCGAGATCGTCGACGCCGTCAACGACGGCAGGAAGTTCCTCAAGCTGCGCCATCCCGAGGCGGAGGGCGATCTCGCCGGGCTGCTGCAGCAGATGCAGCGCGCGATCGAGGGCCTGGCGAGCGTCACGCGGATCGTCGGCAGCTTCCGCTTCGTCGTCGAGCCCGGCACCATCGATCTCGATGCCGCGCGCACGGACCTCGTCCGCTTCAACGACTACGTCATGCACCAGCGCGAGCACGCCGCGCGACTGCACGGCGAAATCCGCACGCTCAAGGCCCAATGCGACAAGGTCCGCGCCCTGCGCGACAAGCTCGATGCGCGCACCGAATCGCGCGCATGGGGCTCGATGTTCGAGCTCATCGGCGGCAAGGCGAGGCAGCGCTCGATGGAGCTCAACAGCGCGCTCAGCAACTTCTACGCGGACGATCAGAACATGATCACGCTGCTCGAGCAGATGTTTCGCCTGGCGAACGCCGCGCTCGACGAAGTCGAATCCGCACTCGGTCCTCCCGGGACGCAGAACCCGTACAGCGTGCCCGTCGCGGCGTCGGTGCTAGGCACGTACGCCCAGCTTTTCAAGCAATCCGAAGCGGGGCTCGATGCGCTCGCCGACGACCTCAGCAAGGCAGCCGCCGCCCTGCGCACGTAACATCTTTCACGACGCACGGCCGGCTAGCGGCGCCGACACGCACCTTCGACGAGCTCGCGCGGCATGTAGTCCGACTCGACAGCGACCGGCACGCCGGCGTCGTGCGCGATCGAGCAGATCCCGAGCGCGCCGAGTGCGAGAAATCCGTCGGGATCCTGCTTGCGATTGCCCTTGCTCCAGTATTTCCTGTGCCTTTCGAGCGCGAACTCGACCGCTTCGTCGAACGGGCCGGTCTCCCCGAGCGCAAGCCGAAACACCATCTGCATCTCGGGCACGAGCACGTTGAGCACGAACTCCTCGTCGGACAGCCTGACGCGCGTGGGATCGGTCGCGTCGAGCGCCGCCTGCAGCCGGTCCGACCAGTCGGGCGCGCGCCGCTCGAAGCCTTGCAGCGCCTCGATGAAGAGATACTGGCACTCGTCGCCGCGGGTGCTCGAGCGTCGCAGCACGTCGACCGGCGTCGATACGAGGCGATCGATCGCGTCGCGATCGCGCACGATCTGCGCGAGCCACCAGCCGACGCGCCAGTCGCCTGCGTGCGTCGAATCGGTCGGGCCGGTCGCGGGCAGGCTAAGCCGACGCGAACCGAGCGGGAAGCTGACGCTGACGCTGCCGCTGCCGCTGCCGAGCGCAAAGATCGCCGATGCGGCCTCGGCGCCGAGGCCGAGCGCGCGGCACAGCTCCGCGGTCTTCGCACCGGCCGCGTCGAGATAGCCGGCGTAGCTGTGCGCGGCGCCGAGCACGAGCGACAGCGCGCCTGCGTAATCGCCGGCCGCATCGAGCAGCTCGGCCAGTGTCTTCTTCTTTCGCGCGACGCCCTCCCGTACCAGCTCGGCGTCGGTCGCGTGTCGGGCAATCTTGCTCATGACGCTCCTAGTGCAACACGAATTCGCTGACCTTCACGTCACGCAGCACGGCGGCGCCCTTCTCGGTGCCGATCGGTGCGCGCACGAGCAGGTACTTGATCTTGCGCCGGCCGATCGCGACGAGCAGCTCCTCGCCGAGCTCGCGGATCTCCTTCGTCGCGCCGTGCTTGGCCATGTTCTCGGCGATGCTCTTCGCATATTGTAGAGTGCCCTGCTCGGCGCGCATGCCTCCGGGTATCGCGCGCGAGCCGAGCGCGCTCGACCCGCCCTTCGCCTCGACGATGTGGAATTCGTCGCCGATTTTCCAGACCTGGTCGAAGTCGCCGGACTTCGACACCGACTTGCCGACCGGGTAGATCTTCTTGCCGCCGCGTCCCCTCATGACGCCTTCGGCGGCGTTCTCGCCGAGCTGGCGGCTCTCCTCGTTGATGCTCGAGTAGAGCTTCTTCAGCTTGTCGGCGATCGCCTGGCCATCCTTGTCGACGGTCTTGCCGGCTTCCTCCAGCGCCTCGAGCCGGTCGCGCTCCTTGATGAACTTGCCGCGCTCCTTGAACGCCTCCTCCATCGCCGTACGCTGCTTCTTCGGGATCGTCGCGAGCTCGCGCGCCGACTCCGGCCCCTTGACCGAAGTGATCAGCGTGCCTTCCGCCGCCTCCTCGAACGCATCCGTCGCCGCGTTGTACTGGCGCAGCGGCAGCTCGCGATCCATGCGCTCGTAGTGCAGCGCACCGTCCTCGTCGAGCTTCCAGCGATAACCGTCCTCGGCATGGACGTCCTTGCCGTAGCGGAAGCGCGCCTCGTCCTTGCCGGTCCAGCCGGGCGGATGATGGTCGAGCTCGGCGGCGAACGAACCGCGCCGCTCGAGCATCTCGTTGTAGAGTTTGGGATCCGAGCGCTGCAGCGGCGAGGTCCAGTCGCCCTTGAGCGCATTCGTGCGCATCTCCTTTTCGAGCGCCGCCGCGCGCTCGGCGAGCTTCTGGCGCGCCTCGTCGCCGGCCTTGCCTTTCGGAATGCGCGAAGCTTCCGCCTCGAGATCCTTGACCCTCCCTTCCCACTTCTCGCTGCGCTGGAGCATGCCGCGATAGCGCTCGCGCAGCAGCGTGCACGGCGATGCGCAACTGAAGATCGCGCCCGACTCGGACACCTTGACCGTGCGCCCCGCGATGCTCTCGGCCGAGCCGGCGCCGCTGCGCAGCTCCTGCGCGGCCAGCAGCTCACCCGCCCGCTCGAGCGCCTTGCTTTCTTCGAGCGTCGCGCCGACGTGCGTCGCGTCGCTCGCGGCGCGCGCATCGCGTCCGACGGCCTTCGCCAGCGCCTCGCCGCCGACCTCGGCGGCCGTGCGCTCGAGACTCTCGATCGCCTTCGCCGCTTCCGCGCCGCGCGCCGCCTGTGCGGCGCGCGCGGCGGGCGCGAGCGCGCGGAACACCGTCGCGGCGGCGCCGACCGCGGCACCGACGTCGAAGCCCGCACCGATGATGTCGACCGCAAGCCAGAACAGCGACGGATCCTCGCTCGACAGCGCCATCGCGCCGAAATCCGTGCCGCGCAGCATCTGGGCGCGCTCGTACTCGCGGAAATGCTGGTAGGCCTGGCCGACCGAGATCGCCGCCGCGGGAATCAGCGTCAGGCCGCCGGTCGCCGGCGCGAGCAGCACGAGCACGAGCTGCAGCAGGCCGATCAGGATGCTCGTCCAGATGCCGGGCGCCTCGTCCTTGACCTTGTCGTCGACGAGGCGGCCGTACATCGTGCCGGGCAGCGCACCGGTCATCGCGCGCGTGCCTTCGATGATGCGCGGCACGCGCCAGATCTTGGTCTCCTCGCCGTGGTGCTCGAGAATGTCGGTGCGCACCTCGGCGATGTGCTGGAGGCGCGACTTGATCTCCTTGCCGATCATGTCCGTCGCGAACGGGTTCTTGCCGATCGCGAGCATCTGCAGCGTGTTGAGATCGCCCACCGCGATCTTCTCGTCCGACGCGTACGCGGCGAGAATCGGGAACTCGGCGGTCTTCTGCTCGCGGAACACGTCGAGATCGCGCTTGGCGTGGTTGGTGACGGCACGCAATTCGTTGAGCCGGATCAGGACGGGGTCGTCGCGCACCCCGTAGCGCTGCCTGGCGAGCTCGCCGATCGCGTCGGCGTGGTTCGATTCGCCGAAGTCCTCCATGTTCTGTTTCGCTTCGTCG
>DATFRS010000005.1:0-9255 GCA_035263065.1 Rhodanobacteraceae bacterium | reverse complement strand
AGGCGATCCACGCGGTGTTCCTCTACCACGCGATCCGCGCCGGCATGGACATGGGCATCGTCAACGCCGGCGCGCTGCCGATCTACGACGACCTCGATCCGGAATTGCGCGAGCGCGTCGAGGACGTCGTGCTGAACCGCCGCAAGGACGCGACCGAGCGCCTCCTCGAAATCGCCGAGCGCTACAAGTCGAAGAAGGGCGAAGCGCCGGTCGAGGACGTCGCCTGGCGCAAGCTGCCGGTGCGCCAGCGCCTCAGCCATGCGCTCGTGCACGGCATCGACGCGTACGTCGACGGCGACACCGAGGAAGCGCGCGCGCAGTCGACGCGGCCGCTCGACGTCATCGAAGGCCCGCTGATGGACGGCATGAACGTCGTCGGCGATCTCTTCGGCGCCGGCAAGATGTTCCTGCCGCAGGTCGTGAAATCGGCGCGCGTCATGAAGAAGGCCGTCGCGTACCTCATCCCGTACATCGAGGAGGAGAAGGCGCGCACCGGCGACGTCGCGAAGTCGAACGGCAAGATCGTCATGGCGACGGTCAAGGGCGACGTGCACGACATCGGCAAGAACATCGTCGGCGTCGTGCTCCGCTGCAACAACTTCGAGGTCATCGATCTCGGCGTCATGGTGCCGGCGCAGAAGATCCTCGACACGGCGCGCGCCGAGCACGCCGACATGATCGGGCTTTCGGGCCTGATCACGCCCTCGCTCGAGGAGATGAGCCACGTCGCCAAGGAAATGCAGCGCCAGGAATTCCACCTGCCGCTGCTGATCGGCGGCGCGACGACCTCGCGCGCGCACACCGCGCTCAAGATCGAGCCGCATTACAAGTCGCCGACGGTCTGGGTCAAGGACGCTTCGCGCGCGGTCGGCGTCGCGCAGTCGCTGATCTCGAAGGAGCTCGTCGACGAGTTCCTTTCGCGCGTGCGTGCCGAGTACGCGGAGATCCGCGAGCGCCACAAGGATCGCGGCACCGGCAAGAAGCTCGTGACGCTCGACAAGGCCCGCGCGCAGCGTTTCGACGGCGACTGGAGCAACTACGTACCGCCGCGCCCGAACCGGCCCGGCGTGACCGTGTTCGACGACTATCCGCTCGCCGAGCTCGTCGAGCGCATCGACTGGACGCCGTTCTTCAACGCGTGGGAGCTCTCGGGCCGCTATCCGGCGATCCTCGAGGACGCCGTCGTCGGACTGCAGGCGAGCGAGCTCTATCGCGATGCGCGCGACATGCTCGACCGCATCGTCGCCGAGAAGTGGCTGACGGCGCGCGGCGTGATCGGCTTCTGGCGCGCGCACGGCAGCGGCGACGACGTCGTCCTCGACGACGGCACCAAGCTCCGCTTCCTGCGCCAGCAGGTCGACAAGCCCGCCGATCGACCCGATTTCTGCCTCGGCGATTTCGTCGCGCCGAAAGCGGCCGGCGTCGAGGACTGGGTCGGTGCGTTCGCCGTCACGGCCGGCATCGGCATCGAGGCGCATCTCGCGCGCTTCGAGCGCGAGCACGACGACTACTCGTCGATTCTTCTGAAGGCGCTCGCCGATCGTCTCGCCGAAGCGTTCGCCGAGCGACTGCACGAGCGCGTGCGCCGCGAGTTCTGGGGCTACGCGCCCGATGAAGCGCTCGACAACGAGGCGCTGATCGGCGAGCAGTATCGCGGCATCCGCCCGGCACCGGGCTATCCCGCGTGTCCCGACCACACCGAGAAATCGACGCTGTTCGCGCTGCTGGACGCGACGAAGAACGCCGGCATCGAGCTCACGGAAGGCTTCGCGATGTATCCCGCGGCGGCCGTGTCGGGCTGGTACTTCTCGCATCCCGGCAGCCAGTACTTCGTCGTCGGCCGGCTCTCGAAGGAGCAGGTCGAGGACTACGCGAAGCGCAAGGGCTGGACGCTCGCCGAGGCCGAGCGCTGGCTCGCACCGAATCTCGACTACGATCCCGAGTGATCGAAAAAAAGGGCGGGCATCGCGCCCGCCCTTTTCGTCTGCGCAAGAAGCGGACGCTCAGGTCGGCTGCGGCATCCCGCGCATCGCGCCGAGGAACGCCATGCCGCCGAACAGGAAGAACAGCACGAAGCAGACGAGATACAGGATCAGCGTCGCGCGGCAGAAGTTCTGCTTGCTCGGGTTCGTGCCCGACGAGAAGCCCCAGACGAACAGCATGATGATGTTCACCAGCGGAATCGCCAGCACGATGAAGGTGATGATCCATTCGCCGAGCGAGATCACCGGTGCACTGCGGTTATCCATTTTTCCCCTCCCAGTGACGACGCGGAATTGCGTCGTCGATTCGATGGCCAACACGAACAACCCCTTGCGGGACCATTGCTGCGCCCGTAGCGCCGCGGACGCGTATCGCCAGCGCGCCGGATCCCCACCCGGCGCGCCGGCCTATTCTGCACGAATTCCTGCATGACGAATCAACCGGCGGCATGAACCGCTACCCGTCGCAGACCGACTCGAAGCCGCTCTTGAAGCCGAACCCCTGCGGAGCGTCCCATTCGTAGGCGCCGATGTCGGGCAGCGCGCCGGACACGCGCGCGGCGCCGCGCTGGTCGTAGTCGAGGTTGAGAAGGTTGTTGCCCTGCTCGAGCGCCGGGCTGCCGGTGCCGAGCGCGTGCGTCGCCGTCGGTCCGCCGTTGGCATCGAGCGGCAGCAGGCGCGCGCAGTCGGTGATCGTGTCCGGCGGCACCGGGATCGTCGAGGCCACGATGAGGTTGTTCGCCCCCGTCGCGACGACGCCGGCTTCGCCGTCGAGGTCGGCCGGCGTGCCGCTGCCCTTGACGTTGCCGGAAATGATCGTGCTCTCGAGCTCCAGCGGCCCGACGTCCGCGTACAGCGCGGCGCCCATGCCGACGTGGTTGAAGGCGATCGTGCTGTTCGACACCTTGAGCGGCACCTGCGTGTAGACCGTGGAATGGAACGCCGTCGCGTTGCCCGAGATCGTGCTGTTCGTGATCGTCGCGGTGCCGATTCCCTCGAGCGCCATCGCGCCGAAGAACTTGCCGTAGTTGCCCGAGATCGTCGAGGTGTTGATCGAGACGTCGCCGTAGGCCTGCAGCGCGCCGGGCCCGCTGTTGTGACCGGAGATCGTCACCGCGCGGTTGTCGCTCACGGTGCTGTACTTCATGACCAGCGTGCCGCGCGCGACGGCCGCGCCCGCGCGCGAGTTGCCGATCGGGCTGGAGCTGCTGGCGACGGTGCTGCCGGTCAGGCGGCTCGAGACGAGGATCAGGTCGCCGTCGGCGTACACGCCGCCGCCACGCGCGACGACGGCGCCGCCGAAGCCGTCGAGAAAGCAGTCCTCCACGGCCGCGCCGACGAGCAGCACGCTGCCTGACGAGAACACGCAGGCGCCCGACGGGTTCGTGTCGCTGAGGTAGTAGCCGTGGCGCAGCGTCATGTATTCGACCGCGAGCGTGCCGGTGCCGTTGTGCATGAACACACGGTCGATCGAGCCGCCGTCGATCGCCAGCGCATCGGCACCGGCTCCCTTCACCGTCAGCGATTCCTGCGCCACGACGATCGCGCCGCTGCTCAGCGTGATCGTCGCGCACGCGAGTTTCGACATGTCGATGGTGTCGCCGGCCGCCGCAGCGCCGACCGCGTCGCGCAGGCTGCCTGCGCCTGCATCGTTGCAGTTGGTCACCGCCTCGATGTGCGCCCGTGCGAACTTCGGCGCGGACAGCGCCGCAAGTGCCGTCGCGAGCGCGACAGCGACCGTCCGGGCGCGCGGCCAGCGCGCGCCCTGCCCTTTGATGAAGCCGCTCATGTGTCCCCTCCGCCAAGGCCCGCGTCGCGGGCGACTCCTGTCCCCTGCTTCCTGCGGAACACCCTAAGGTGCCGGCGGCGGCACCGTCCAATCAAATCGCGCGATGCGGCGATAGATTGAAGTTATGGCGGGAAAATGTGAACTAGCTCGCGTTCGCTTCGCGATCGAGCGCGTGGTCGCGGCGGTGACGGATGTCGACGACGAGGTTGTAGACCGAGACGAACGCCGGAAAGAGATTCGAGAGCACGCCGACCGAATCGTTCTTGCCGAACGTGAAGTAGCTGACCAAGAGCGCGCTGCCGGCGACCGACAGCCACCAGAACGATTGCGGCATGTGCACGCGGCGCAGCTTCTTCGTCGCGTAGAGCTGCACGAACCAGCGGCTCGTGAACAGGAAGACACCGAGATAGCCGACCAGCTTCCACGGGGTGACCGTGACGTGGTGGAGGGTGAAGAGGACTTCGTTCATGGGGGCGCTGCCGGGCGAAAAGGCGCGCGTATTCTACGGCATGCTTTCCCTTCTCCCGCTCGCGGGAGAAGGTGCCGGAGGCGGATGAGGGCGCTCTTGGAACGGTGCGCCAAAGACCCCTCACCCTACCCTCTCCCGCAAGCGGGAGAGGGGAAACAGAGGCGCGTCTTCGGGACTAGCCCGCCCTTTGCGCCAGCCAGTTGTGAATCGCCGGCGGCACCTCGCGCTGCGCACGCCCCGACACGTAGATGCCGATGTGCCCGCCCTTGAACGCGAGCTGCGTGTAGTCCTTCGTGCCGACGTGGTCGGCGAGCACGCGCGACGCCGACGGCGGCACGAGGTGATCCTGCTCGGCGAAGATGTTGAGCACCGGCATCGTGATGTTGCCGAGATCGACCTCGCCCTCGCCGATGCGAAGGCCGCCTTTCACCAGCTTGTTGCCCTGGTAGAAATCCTTGATGAACTGGCGGAACGCCTCGCCGGCCTGGTCGGGCGAATCGAAGATCCACTTTTCCATGCGCAGGAAGTTCTCGAGCTCGCCCTTGTCGTCGAGGATGTCGACGAGCCCGATGTATTTCTGCTGGTTCAGGCGCACGGGCTTCAGCGTGAGGTAGCACCAGTTCATGAGATCGGCCGGCACGTTGCCGAGCGTGTCGACGAAAAGATCGGTGTCGACGCCGCGCATCCAGTGCGACAGCATGTTGTCCGGCGTGTGGAAGTCGACCGGCGTCACCATCGTGATGAGGTTCTTGACCTTGTCCGGATGCAGCGACGTGTAGCACAGCGAGAACGCGCCGCCCTGGCAGATGCCGAGCAGGTTGATCCTGTCGAGGCCGGTGTGGCGCGCCACGGCGTCGACGCTGCGGTCGATGTAGCCGTTGATGTAGTCGTCGAGCGTCAGCCAGCGGTCGGCGCGGTCGGGATAGCCCCAGTCGATCAGGTAGACGTCCTCGCCCTGCGCGAGCAGGTTGCCGACGAGCGAGCGATCGCTCTGGAGGTCGACCATGTACGGCCGGTTGACCAGCGCGTAGACGATCAGGATCGGCACTTTCGCGGTGGGCTTGCGCGCGCCCTTGAAGCGATAGACGACGAGCTTGTCCTCGCGGTAGATCGCTTCCTTGTCGGTCGCGCCGTAGCCGACGTCGTCGAGCTCGCGCAGCGTCTTCAGGCCCGCGGCGAGCTTCTTCTGCATCTTCAGCGCTTCGTCGAGCGCGCGGGTCGGTTCGATCTTGACGGGTTCCATGGCTCAGCGACCTCCGCGACGTGCCGTCGAATGCGATTTGTGCGCCGAACGCGCAAAGGCCTTCATGCGCTCGGCGAAGCTCAGGACCGGATGGCCGACGCGCGTCGGCGAGTGCGCGACCTTCGCGACGCTCTTCTTCGCGCGCGGCGACGGCAGTGCCCGCTGTGCGCGCACCGGCGCGCGTCCTTTCGTCACGCGCGGACGCGGCGGCGGCGCGGCCTTCGGCTCGCGCGAGGGCGGCGCGCCGACCGGCGCGCTGACCGATTCCTTGACGTCGGCGCGCAACGCCGCGACCGGCTGCGCGCGCTCCTTCGCGACGGGCCGCGAGCGCTTGCGCTTCACGGGCTTCGGCGCCGCCGCGGCCGCTTTCGGCGCCGGCGCCGGCGTGCGTTCCTTCAATGCCGCTTTCAGAGCGGCGACTTCGCGCCGCAGGCTCTCGACTTCGCGCGCGAGCGAGCTTGACTGCCCGCCGGCGCCGTTGCGCACTTCGCGACGCAGGTCATGCAGCCGCTGGCCGATGCTATCGAGCTCGCTGCGCGTGGGCATGCCGAAGTCGGTCGCGATGCGCTCGACTTCCTGCTGGATCTGCGAGCGCACGCGCATCTGCGCGTTGACGAGCTCGCCGTAGACCTCGCGGAATTCCGGAGACAGCGCGGTCTCCGCATACGCTTCCTCGGCCGCGTCGACCCAGAGATCGTAGAGCGCACGCAGCGAATCGATCTGCCGGCCCGGCTCCTCGCGCGCGGCGAGCTTCGATTCGAACAGCTCGAAGCCGCGCTGGCTCGACTTCAGGATCAGCGCGTTGTAGCGGCGCGTCTGCTCCTGATACTCGATCAGCGCGACGGCCATCTTCTGGTAGTGCTCCTGATGCTCGCGCAGGAAGCCGAACGCCGGCACGTTGAGCCAGCTCTTCGCCTCGCGCGCGGGATCGAGCGCGGGCGCGAGGCCCTGCATCATCTCTTCGAAGCTCTTGACGCCCTGCCCCGAAATCTCGCGCAGCGCCTGCGCGACGGGATTGGAGAAGAGCGACGCGTCCGCGCCCGGCATCTTGAAGCCGTTGCGCAGCACTTCGGCCCAGTTCGGCGCGGCGCCGGCATTGCCGGCCGTCGCCGCGGCGATCATCGACTGGGCGAACGCGGTGAAGCTCTTCGCGCTCGCGAGCACGCGCTCGACGGTCTCGCTCTGCTTGCCGGGGCCGCCGAACATGCGCGCCCACTGCTCGAAGCCTTCGTGCCAGGGCATCGCGGCGGCGTCGCGTCCCGCGCCGTTGCCGGCCTCGCGCGTCAGATCGGAAAACGCGTTCCAGTACTGGCGCGACAGCGCCTGCCACTGGTCCATCCATTCGTTCTTCGGCCAATCTTTCATGGGGCGCGATCCTCGGAGCGCTGCCGGCTGCGGCGCTGCACCATCAGTTTAGTACGTCGGCCGCACGTTACCATGACGTGCCGATCGGGCCGTCCGGGACGCGGCGCGACCCAACCAAAGTCACTGTGCGCCCGGTGCGGCCGGCGAACATAGTGCGCATCCCTTGCGATTCCCGCGGAGCCGTCGATGGTCTCGATCCGACCCCTGCCCTGCCTCGTCCTCGCCTGTGCCGCATCGCTCGCACACGCGCAATCGAGCGAGCCCGGGCCCTTGCAGCCGATGGACGTGTTCCAGCTCCAGTGGGCGGACAGCCCGAAGCTGTCGCCCGACGGCAGGACCGTCGTCTATGAACGCTGCTGGTTCGACGTCATGAAGGATCGCAAGCGTGCGAACCTCTGGATGATCGGCGCGGACGGCCGCGACAACCGGCCACTGACGACCGGCGCCGCGAACGACGGCAACGCGGCGTGGTCGCCCGACGGCAAGCGCCTCGCGTGGGTCGCGGCCGAGGACGGCAAGTCGCAGATCTTCGTGCGCTGGATGGGCAGCAGCGAGCAGGCCGCGATCACGCACCTGACGCAATCGCCGCGCGGCCTCAGCTGGTCGCCCGACGGCCGCTGGATCGCGTTCACGATGCGCGTGCCGGCGCAGGACGCCTCGTTCGCGCAGATGCCGGCGCCGCCGAAAGGCGCCGAGTGGGCCGCGCCGGCGCGCGTCATCGACCGCGTCATCTACCGCATGGACGGCGGCGGCTACATCGACCCCGGCTACACGCACGTGTTCGTCGTCGCGGCCGACGGCGGCGCCGCGCGGCAGATCACGCAGGGCAAGCACAACTTCATGGGCACGCCGGCGTGGACGCGCGACGGCCATTCGGTGATCGTCGCCAGCAATTTCGACGACGACTGGGAATACGAGCCGCTCGAAAGCGATCTCTACCGCGTCGACGTCGACTCCGGCGCCGTCGCGCGACTCACCGATCGCAAGGGTCCCGATCGCGACGCGGTCGTCTCGCCGGACGGCAAGCGCATCGCCTGGCTCGGCTTCGACGACACCCTGAAGCCGTACCAGGGCTCGCACGTCTACGTCATGGATCTCGCCGGCGGCAAGCCACGCGTCCTGACGGCCGATCTCGACAACGACGCCGAGGACGTCGATTGGGACGGCGATCGCGGCCTCTTCTTCCACTACGACGATCGCGGCACGACGAAGATCGGCTGGGTCGGCGCGAGCGGCGGCAAGGTCGACGTGCTCGCCGACGACTTCGGCGGCACGCAGATGGGCCGTCCGTACGGCGGCGGCGCGATGTCGGTCGCCGCCGGCCGCGTCGCGTACACGCGCAACACCGAGTACCGCCCGGCCGACGTCGCCATCGTCGAGAAGAGCGGCAAGCCGCGCGTGCTGACCGACCTCAACGCGAACCTGCTCGGCCATCGCCGGCTCGGCAAGGTCGAGGAGATCCACGTCAAGTCGTCGGCCGACGGGCGCGACGTCGAGGCGTGGATCGTGACACCGCCGGACTTCGACCGCGCGAAGAAATATCCGCTGATGCTCGAGATCCACGGCGGCCCGTTCGCGAACTACGGCCCGCGCTTCGCACCGGAGACGCAGCTCTACGCCGCGCACGGCTACATCGTCGTCTACTCGAACCCGCGCGGCTCGACGAGCTACGGCAGCGAGTTCGCGAACCTGATCCAGAATGCGTACCCGAGCAAGGACTACGACGACCTGATCAGCGTCGTCGACGCCGTCATCGGCCGCGGCTCGGTCGATACGTCCAATCTTTTCGTGACCGGTGGCAGCGGCGGCGGCGTGCTGACCGCGTGGATCGTCGGCCACACCGACCGCTTCCGCGCGGCCGTGGTCGCGAAGCCCGTCATCAACTGGTACAGCTTCGCGCTGACCAGCGACTTCTACACGCTGTTCTCGCGCTACTGGTTCCCCGGCGTGCCGTGGGAGCAGCAGGCGAACTACATGGAGCGCTCGCCGATCACCTACGTCGGCAACGTGAAGACCCCGACGATGATGATCACCGGCGAGGACGACCACCGAACGCCGAGCTCCGAGGCCGAGCAGTTCTATCAGGCGCTGAAGCTGCGCAAGATCGACACGGCGCTGCTGCGCATCCCCGGCGCTTCGCACGAAATCAATACGCGACCGAGCAACATGCTGGCGCAGGTTCTGAATACGATCGGCTGGTTCGACAAGCATCGCGCGATCGCGCCGGCGGGCGCGACCGGATTCTCGGCTATGGACAAGGGCCGGGGTCGTGGTTATAACCCGCGCCGCCTCCGGCCAGCGCGCCGGCGCGCACCGGAAATGGGCGCATAGCTCAGTTGGTAGAGCAGCTGACTCTTAATCAGCGGGTCCTAGGTTCGAGCCCTAGTGCGCCCACCATTTCCGGGAA
>DATFRS010000004.1:0-13239 GCA_035263065.1 Rhodanobacteraceae bacterium | reverse complement strand
GTCGTCGAACATCGACGTCAACATCTCGGTCGGCACGATCTTCTCGGTGCTGAAGTGCCCGCCCGGCGTGAAGGAGCCGGACGAGAAGGCGTTCCTGCAGCCCGGCACGAAGCAGGTCGCGGCCGGCTACGCGGTGTACGGATCGAGCACCGTGCTGGTGCTGACGCTCGGCGACGGCGTGCACCAGTTCACGCTCGACCGCGAGCAGGGCAATTTCCCGCTGACCCAGTCGCACCTGCGCATCCCCGAGGACACCTCCGAGTTCGCGATCAACATGTCGAACATGCGCCACTGGGAGCCGCCGATGAAGCGCTACATCGACGAGCTCCTCGCCGGCAAGACCGGCCCGCGCGGGCGCGACTTCAACATGCGCTGGGTCGCCTCGATGGTCGCCGACGTGCATCGGATCCTGACGCGCGGCGGCGTGTTCATCTATCCGCGCGATCTCAAGGATCCGTCGAAGCCGGGCAAGCTGCGTCTCATGTACGAGGCGAACCCGATGGCGTTCATCGTCGAGCAGGCCGGCGGCGCCGCGACGAACGGTCATCAGCGCATCCTCGACATCGAGCCGGAGCACCTGCACCAGCGTGTGCCGGTGTTCCTCGGCTCGAAGAACGAAGTCGAGCGCGCCACGCGCTATCACCGCGAAGCGGCGGCAGGCTGACATGGAGCATCCCGATTTCATCGAAGTCTACGACGACGCGCTCGACGTGCGCGCCTGTGCCGACCTCATCGCGAGCTTCGAGAAGAGCGGCAAGCTGACGCGCGGCGCGACCGGCGGCGGCGTCAACACGGAGCTCAAGGACAGCTGGGACCTCTGCATCAGCCTGCACGACGAGTGGAAGCCGGGCGAGACGATGCTCAACCGCGCGATGCTGCGCGGCCTCATGAGCTACGTGCGCCGGCATCCGTACGTCGCGATCGCGCCGATGCAGCTCTCGAAGCACGACCCGGCGACCGGCAAGATCGCGCCGCTCGATTCCGCGGCGATCGCGGCGATGTCCGACTCGGATCTGCAGCGCCTCGTCACGCAGATCTTCCGGCCGGGCCGCATCAACATCCAGCGCTACTACGCCGACCAGGGCGGCTACCCGTACTGGCACAGCGAGATCTTCCCGAAGCAGGACGAGGACGAGTGCCTGCACCGCGTGCTGCTCTGGACGATCTACCTCAACGACGCGTTCGCCGAGGGCGAGACCGAGTTCTTCCACCAGGCCCGCAAGATCGTGCCGAAGACGGGATCGCTCCTGTTCGCGCCGGCCGGCTTCACGCACACGCACCGCGGCAACCGGCCCAAGGGCGGTGACAAGTACATCGCGACGTCGTGGGTGCTGTTCGAGCGGGCCGAGAAACTCTACGGAAACCCGCCGCCGAAATAATTCGAACCTGCGAAAGGTCGTCGGAGTCGGCCATGAACCGCATCCTGATCTACGGCGCCAACGGCTACACCGGCGCGCTGATCGCCGAGGAAGCCGTGCGCCGCGGCCTGAAGCCCGTCCTCGGCGGACGCAATCGCGACGCGCTCGAGTCGCTCGCGCAGCGCCTGCACCTGACGCGGCGCGTGTTCGAGCTCGCCGATCCCGCCGAGATCGCGCGCAACCTCGACGGCATCGACGTGCTGCTGAACTGCGCGGGCCCGTTCGTCGCGACCGCGCCGCCGCTGCTCGACGCCTGCCTCGCCGGGCACGCGCACTATCTCGACATCACCGGCGAGATCGACGTCTACGCGCTCTGCCATCACGCGCACAATCGCGCGAAGCACCAGAATCTCGTCGTGATGCCCGGCGTCGGCTTCGACGTCGTGCCGACCGACTGCGTCGCCGCGATGCTGAAGGAAAAGCTCCCGGACGCGACCGAGCTCGTGCTCGCGTTCGAAGCCGGCGGCGGACCGAGCCCCGGCACCGCGCGCACGAGCATCGCGGGGCTCCCCGGCGGCCGCGTGCGCAGGAACGGCGAGATCACCGACGTGCCGGTCGCCTACAAGGTGCGCGACTTCGTGCGCGACGGCACGGTCCGCACCGCGATGACGATTCCGTGGGGCGACGTCTACACGGCCTACGTCTCGACCGGCATCCCGAACATCGAGACCTACATGGCGCTGCCGCCGAAGACGATCGCGCGCATGCGCTGGCTGCGCTACGCGGCACCGCTGCTGCGCATCGATGCCGTGCGCCGGTCGCTCGAGCAGCAGGCCGCCGCGCGCTCGCGCGGTCCCGACGCCGAGCGCCGCCGCACCGCCGGCAGCTACGTCTGGGGCGAAGTGCGCAACGCGGCCGGGCGCGAAGCGAAGCTCGCGATCTCGACGCCGAACGGCTACGCGCTCACGGTCGACGCCGCGCTCGGCATCCTCGCGCGTGTCATCAACCGAAAGCCGCCTGGCGGCTACTACACGCCGTCGCAGCTCATGGGTGCACGCTACGTGCTCTCCCTGCCGGGCGTCGCGCTCGCGCGCTAGCGGCACGCGCTGATCTCCCGTTCAGCTTCGCCGCGCGAAGGTATGCGCCGCGCCGCACCCGGCGCATTTCGCTGTCGACACCGGGAGGAGTCCGAATCATGCGCATGGGTCTCGTCATTGCCGGCATCCTGATCGCCGCCTTCGGCATCGCCGCGTTTCTCGGCAAGCTCAATTTCAATCGCGACAAGGAAGTGCTGAAGGTCGGCGACCTTTCGGCCACCGTGCAGGAAGAAAAGACCGTCCCGCAGTGGCTCGGCGGCGTCGCCGTGCTGGTCGGCGCGGGTCTCGCCGTCGCGGGCGCGATGCGGAAGTAGGCCGCCCGCCGACGGCGCCGGCGTTCCTCGACTCGTCCCCGCGGCTGGACGAGAATGCAGGCCGGGGTAGCGCCGTGAACGAAAGGAACACTCCGCCGGCTTCGCGTTCCGCGGACGCCTTGTTCGAGGCCGTCTACGAGCGTCTCAAGGCGATGGCGCGCCGTCGCATTCCGGCGGGCCAGCGCTCGCCGACGCTCGAGACGACGGCGCTGGTGCACGAGCTCTACCTTCGCATCGGCAGGCACGGCGAGCTCGCTTTCGAGCACGACTCGCAATTCTTCGCCTATGCCGCGCGCGCGATGCGTCACCTGCTGAGCGATCGCGCGCGCGAATACCTGAGCCGCCGCGCCGGCGGCGACTGGGTGCGCGTGACGCTCACCGCGAGCGACGAGGACCTCGCGCTCGACAGCGCCGAGCAGGCGCTCGCGCTCGACGCGGCGCTCGATCGTCTCGAAGCGACCGATCCGCGCTCGGCGCACGTGATCGAGCTGCGCTACTTCGCGGGGCTCACGTCCGAGCAGGCGGCCGAGGCGCTCGGCATCTCGCGCCGCACCGCCGACCGCGACTGGGACTTCGCGCACGCGTTCCTGAAGACCGATCTCGGCTGACGGCACAAACGCGCATGGAACCGCGTTATTGAGTTCGATGGAGTCGCGAGGGCAGCCGCATGCGGGCCGAACCATCGTTGCGCGAGCTCTACGACGCCCTTGCCGGCATCGGCGCCGGCGAGCGGCAGGCGTTCTACGACGCGCACGGCGTCGACGCGACGCTGCGCGCGCGGCTCGAACGCATGCTCGAAGCCGACGCGGCGCCCGGCGGCGCGGTGCCGCGCCTCGGCGCCGCCGAGATCGCCGACGCGCTCGCCGACGAGGAGGGCGGCGAGGCGCCCGGACCCGGCGGCCGCGTCGCGAGCTTCGAGCTCGTCGCGCTGATCGGCGAAGGCGGCTCGTCGACGGTGTTCCGCGCGGCGCGCACGATGGACGGCGTCGAGCAGCACGTCGCGCTGAAACTCCTGCGTCGCGGCGTCTTCACGCCGGACGCGCGCCGCCTGTTCCGTCGCGAGCGGCTCGCGCTCGCGCACCTGCAGCATCCCGGCATCGCGCGGCTGATCGAGGGCGGCGTGACCGAGACGGGGCTCGCCTACATCGCGCTCGAGCTCGTCGAAGGCGTGCCGATCACCGACTTCGCGCGCGAGCGCGGCCTTGCGCTCCGCGACCGCCTGACGCTGTTCCTGCAGGTTTGCCGTGCGGTCGATGCCGCGCACCGAGCGCTGATCGTGCATCGCGACCTCAAGCCGTCGAACGTGCTCGTCACGGCCGACGGCACGGTCAAGCTCGTCGACTTCGGCATCGCCAAGCTCCTCGACACCGACGACGACGTGCAGACGCGCATGCCCGCGTTCACGCCGGCCTACGCGGCGCCCGAGCAGCGCGCCGGCGGCGCGGTGACGACGGCGACCGATGTCTTCTCGCTCGGCGTGCTGCTCGGCGAGCTGCTCACGGGCCGGCGCCTCAACGACGGCAGCGGCCGCACGCCGTCGGGCCGCAGCGGCGACGAGCCCGCGCCGGCGTCGATCGCGCGGCGGGAGCTGCGCGGCGATCTCGACAACATCGTCATGAAGGCGATCGCGACCGAGCCCGAGCGCCGCTACGCATCGGCGTCCGCGTTCGCCGACGACATCGAGCGCCTGCTCGATGCGCGCCCCGTCGCCGCGCATCCGCCGTCGCGCTGGTATCGCACGCGCAAGTTCGTCGAGCGCCATCGCGGCGCGGTCGCGACGACGGCGCTGCTCGCCCTCGCGCTCCTCGCGGTGCTCGGCACGACGCTCTGGCAGGTGAACGTCGTGCGCCAGGAGGCGGCGCGCGCGAACGCCGTGCGCGATTTCCTGCTGTCGGTGTTCAAGTCGGCCGAGACGACGCTTCCGAAGGACACGCGCCCGAGCGTCGAGGACCTCGTCGAGGCGGCGACCGCGCGGCTCGAAGCGCAGACGTCGCTGCCGGACGCGCAGCGCGTCGATCTGCTGCTCGCGCTCGCGAAGGTCGCCGAAAGCGTCGGCGCGTTCGAGCAGGCGCTCGACCTCGTCGGCCGCAGCCTGCCGGCGGTCGAGCGCCTGCGCGCCGGCGACGACACTCCATGGTGGGACGCGACGGTGACGCGCGCGGACATCCTCTCGCAGATGACGCGCACGGCCGAGGTCGTCGCGCTCCTCGAGCCGCTGCGCGATGCGCTCGCGAAGCGGCACGACGTCATCGGCGTCGAAGGGCTGACGACGCTCGGCGACGGCCTGCTGCACGTCGGCCGCGTCGACGAAGGCCTCGATCTGCTGCGGCATGCACGCGAGCGGGCCGCGGCCGGCGGCGATGCGTTCGCCGACATCGTGCTGCCGGTGTCGATCGTGGAGGCGAACGGCCTGCTCGACGCGCAACGCTTCCGCGAAGGCCTCGCGCGTGCCGAAGCGACGCTGGCGCTCTGGCGCCGGCAAGGCGAGCCGACCAACAGCAACCTGATCAATCTCGAAGGCGCGATCGCGCTCGGCGCCGAGGCGACCGGCGATCTCGCGCGCGCCGAGACCGCGTACAAGGCCGCGATCGCGCTCGGCGACCGCTTCTTCGACAAGCCCAATCCCGACATCGCGTGGAGCGTCGGCATCTACGGCACGTTCCTGATCGCGCAGGGCCGCTACGACGAAGCCGAGCCTTATGCGAAGCGCGGGCTCGAGATGCGGCGCACGCTGCTCGGCGAAAGCGATCCGCGCACGCTCTATGCGGTCGCCGGCATGGGCAAGCTGAGGCACGGGCAGCATCGGTACGACGACGCGGCGCGCTGGTACGGCGAAGGCATCGATACGTGCCGGCGGCTCGACATCCATCATCAGGTCTGCGCGCGGCTGCTCGCGCTGCGTGCGCGAAGCCATGCCGAGGCCGGCCGCTTCGCCGACGCGGAGCGCGACATCGACGAAGCCGAGCGTCAGGAGCGCGCGTTCAACGGCGACGTCGATCCCGGCTTCGCCTACATCCTCGGCAACCGCGTCGCGGTCGACGTAAAGGAGCACAAGTACGCCGAAGCCGTCGCGACGGCCGACCGCGAGCTCGCGATCTACCGCGGCTACGGCGGCAGCATGCTGCAGAGCGAGCTCTGGCAGCGCTTCGAGCGCGCGATCGCGTTGTTCGAGCTCGGCCGCAACGACGAGGCGCTCGCGGAGGTGACCGACATCGCGCCGAAGTACGCGGCGCTGTTCCCGCGCGGCGACCTGCGCGCGGCGATCCTCGCGCTCGAAGCGCGCGCGCTCGATCGCGCGAACCGGACCGACGAGGCGCGCCGGGCCGCGAGCGAGGCGCTCGCGGTCGACCGCGGCATCGGGCACCTCGAGCCCGCGGTCGCCAGGGACGTCCAGCGCATCGCCGCGACGGGCAGCGAGGGCTCGGCGCGCTAGGTGGCACAAACGGCCTCGGCACCGCGTTATCGCATCGATGCGGGACATTCCGCGACGATGCGAGAGGCCGTGTCCGATGAAACCCCGTCCGATCCGTTCCAACGCATGCCTGCTTGCGCTCTGCGCACCGCTGGCGAGCGCCGTGCCGTTTCCGCGCGACATCTACGTCGGCGTCGGCGACGTGCACTGCGACTACGCGACGATCCAGGAAGCCGTCGACGCCGCGAGCACCGAAACACGCGACACGGTGTGGCTCTCGACGACCGAGAGCTACGACGCACAGCACGTCGTCATCACGGGCAAATCGGTGCGCATCGCCGGCACGACGACGTGCAACGGCAACGGGCGCGAGGCCGACGGCGGCGCGCCGCCGCCGCAGGTGACGGTCAGCGGGGCCGACTGGCCGGTGTTCTCGATCGATGGCGCCGCGAACGTCGAGCTCGACAACCTCTTCGTCACGGGCGGACAGGCGTCCGGCGACTTCGGCGGCGGCGTGCGGTTCCAAGGCAACGGTTCGCTGACGCTCGCCAACGTCACGCTGACGCAGAACACGGCGGGCTCGGGCGGCGGCGTCGGCGTGAGCGCCGAAGACGGAACGGTCAATGTCTATCTGAACGCGGACACTCTGATCGTCAACAACACGGCGGACGCATCCGGCGGCGGCCTTTTCGTCGTCGGACAGGTTTCGCTCTACGTGCTGTCGCCGCAGACACTCATCGCGTTCAACACGGCGTCGACCGGCTACGGCGGCGGCATCGCCGGCGTCGGGCTCGCGAGCGTGACGGTCGCGTCTGCGGGGTATGGAGGCGGCGCCGTCATCCAGTTCAACTCCGCTGCCTATGGCGGCGGCATAGCGATGATCGGCGATGACGACGGCCGGCACACGCCGTGGCTGCGGATGTTCACGAAGGATGCGTCGAACCCGGTGCAGGTGAGCTCGAACACTGCGACCGTTGCCGGCGGCGGCATCTACCTGAAGCCGCCGGAGAGCGTGCTGTCGGCCGGCGAGGCGCTCATGTGCGCGCAGGATTTCCGGATCGACGACAACATCGCGCCCGAGGGCGCGGCTCTCCATCTCGACTGGAGCACCACCGACATCACCTTCGACACCGGCAGCACGGCGTTTCTCAACGAGCCGAGCTTGAATTGCGATCCCGAATCGCTGGGCGCGGTCGCCTGTGCCGCGGGTGTGCCCTGCAACGAGATTGCCGGCAATGCGGCCGAAGATGCAGGCGGACAGCCGACGGACGGAGCGACGATCCTGGTCGGCTCCTCCTCGACGCTCGGCGCTCACCGTCTTTCCTTGCGCCACAACACCGCTCATCACCTGGTGCGGGCGATCGGCGACAACGACGATCAGTTCGGGCTGACTCCTTCCGTGACCCTCGACAATTGCCTCATCGCCAGCAACGACATCGCGCGCGAACTGATCCGTATCGGCGGTGACGACGTGCCCGTCACGATCAAGCAATGCAGCCTCGTCGACGACATCATCAACTCGACGCACGCCATCAAGTTCGACAACACCGGGGGCACGTCGCTGACGCTGACCGACAGCATCATCGACGAGCCCGGCACGCTCGCGCTCGACTATCCCGGCAGCGTCGACGGAAATCCCGCGATCGCAGTGCAATACGTCCTCTCGAACGACATCACGACGCTGCCGGCCGATCCGACCGTCATGCAGGGCGAGCCGCAGTTCGTCGACGCCGCGAACGGTGACTTCCACCTGCTGCCGGCCTCGCTCGGCGTCGATTTCGCACCGATCGCCGGCGGCGTCGACCTCGACGGCCGGCCGCGCGACGTCGACATGCCGGTGCCGGACGTGTTCGGACCGCGCGACCTCGGTGCCTACGAGCGGCAGTCGACGTTCGACTGCGGCGGCGGCAGCGACACGATCTACTGCAACGGTTTCGAGCCGTTCTGAGCGGTGATCGCGCGCCGCACGTCGGCGGCGGGCGCGTCGTCGTCGAAGCGCAGCGCCTTGCCGTCGCGGCGGATGCCGAGGTCGGCGTAGAGCGGTGCGAGATCGGGAAAGTCGAGGCGCGTGCGATAGGCCGCGTAGCGCTTCGCGAAGACGTCCGTGCCGAGCAGGGCGTCGAGCTTCGCGACGAAGGCCTGCGGCGTCCAGCCGCGCGAGTCGGGCAGGCAGCACGCGTCGAAGCGCTTCAGCGCCTCGTCGATGCTGAGCCGGTTGCCGCTCGCGCGGCGCAGCGTCGTGTCGACGTCGAGCCAGTACGCCGTGCCGGACCAGTAGACGCGCATGAAGCCGTGGGCCTTTTCGAGCGCGACGCCGGATTGCTCCTTCGTCTCGCGCCGGCCGCGTTCGAAGCCGGCGTCGATCTGTTCCCACGCTTCCGCGGGCGTCAGCAGGCCTGCGCGGGCGCGCAGGACGTTCTGGTAGTACGTCGCGAGCCCTTCGGCGAGCCAGCTCCCATCCTCGTCGAGATACGGGTGGTACATGTGCGAGAGCTCGTGCACGGCGACCCAGTCGTGATCGAAGTCCGCGGCCGGGCGCTTCGCATCGACGTAGAGCGTGAGGCCCTGGCCCTGGCCGCGGCGCGACTGGCCGAACTGCACGGCTTCCTCCGCTTCGTCGGCCGGAACGATCAGCACCTGCACGTCGGCGAGCGGCAACGTGCCGAACGCCGTTGCCGCGGCACGGCCCATCTTCGGGAACCAGGCTTCGAGCTTGCGCTTCTCGGCGTCGTTCGCGTCGAGGATCGTGAGGCGCACCGTGCTGCCGGGCAGCGCGACGGATTCTTCGTCGAAATGGCCGATCAGGATCGCCGCGAGCCAGTCGCGCGGCGTCGGCGGAATGCTGTAGCGCGGCGCGCCGTCATGCGACGGCAGCGGATGCCACGGCGTCGAGAACGTGTAGCCGGCGGGAAGCTCGACGCTCGCTTCGGCCGGCGTGTCGTCGCCGCCGTCGGCGCGCAGCAGCCAGACGTCCGGATCGGCGATCAGCGCGCCGAAGCGCTTCCAGCCGCCTTTCTTCGCCGCGACCATGCGGCCGAACGCGGCGCGATAGGCGAGGCATTCGCCGGCGCGCCAGTCCGTCGCGGTCCAGCCGTGCGCGTCGCGTTCGGGTGCGGGCCCGCCATCGCGGGTCAGCGATTCGACGAAGCTCGCCGCGCTGCGATCGGCGGAGAACTGCAGGCTCGGCGAGGCGCGCGGCACGCAAAGGCGCACCGACATCGTCTCTGTGCCGGCGTCGTAGCGCAGCGTGTACTCGTTGTGCGCGTTCGCGGCGCCGGTGCTGCCGGACGCGAAGGCGAGGAGCAGTACTGCGGGGAGTCGGCCGGGCATGGCGACGTATGATGCGCCAACGCGGGCCGAGTTCCGGCCCCTCGTCGCGTGCATCAGGCGCCGGGTCGCGCCGTGGCGCTACTGCTCGAGGCCGCTCTCGAAGATCGGGTCGCCGCCGCCGTCGATCTGCGCGTTGGCGCCGAGCGAATAGAACGTCACGCGGCCGCCGTCGGTGCTGTTGCTGCCGCTGGCCTGATCGTAGCTGCCGGCCTTGAAGTACATCGGCACGTGCAGCCAGCCCGACTGCACGTGGAACGAGGTCAGCAGGCGGCCGTTGACCTTGATCGTGATCTCGCGGCTGGCGACCGTGATCGAGTACGACAGCGCCTCGCCGTTCGGGAGGTTGTAGATCTCGCCGACGTTGGTGCTGTTCGACGAGGACGGATCCTGGTTGACCAGCGCCGCGATCGAGCCCGTGTGCGAGCTCGCGTGGTACTGGTAGCGGAGCTTGATCCAGGCGTTGGTCTGGAAGCCGTGGACCTGGCCGATGACCACCTTCTGCGTCGACGTCGGCACGCGCTCGACGAGGAGCCGCGCGCTCAGGCTTGCATTGTCGTTGTCGGGCGCCCAGTTGGCGTTGTCGTCGTTCGGGTCGAGCATGTAGCGGAGCTCGGACCGCGGATACTCGCTGTCGTCGGTCGTCGCGCCGTCGACCGGCGCCCAGAACTTGACGCCGCCGGCCGGATTCACGCAGAAGTAGCCCGAGCGGTAGCCGTCGGCGAGGTCCGGCGCCTCGACTTCCGCGGCTTCGCCGCTCGTGCCGTTGTGCGAGTCGACCGGCAGCGTGAGCTTCCAGTGCGTGAGGTTCAGGACCGAGGAGGGCGGCGCGCTCGCGCAGCTGGCGTGAGCGGCGACGGTGGCGAGACTCGCCGCGCCGACGGCGAGACTCAGGATTGCGTTTTTCACTTCGAGGGGAACCCCTGACTGCTTGCGAGTGGAAATGTAGTGATTGCAACGCGAGCGAACTGTGCAATCGGAAGCAGTAAATCGCTGAACGCGCGGAGCGCGCAGCACGATGCACATGCGCGCGCAAACTGAACGACACCGCTAGACTCGAACGATGGATGTTTCGCACCTGCTCGACGGACTCAATCCCGCCCAGCGCGAAGCCGTGACGGCGGCGCCCGGGCACTATCTCGTGCTCGCGGGCGCGGGCTCGGGCAAGACGCGCGTGCTGACGCACCGCATCGGCTGGCTGCTCGAGGTCGATCGCGTGTCGCCGTGGTCGGTGCTCGCGGTGACGTTCACGAACAAGGCCGCCGGCGAGATGCGCGCGCGCACGGAGGCGCTGATCTCGGGCGACGGCCGCGGGCTCACGGTCGGCACGTTCCACGGCATCGCGCATCGCCTGCTGCGCCGGCACTGGCGCGAGGCGCGCCTGCCGGAGACGTTCCAGATCCTCGACTCGGACGATCAGCAGCGGCTCGTCAAGCGCACCATTCAGGGTCTCGGGCTCGACGAGGCGCGCTTCCCGCCGCGGCAGGCGGCCTGGTTCATCAACAACGCGAAGGACGAAGGCAAGCGGCCCGATGCGCTCGATCCGGGCTACAACCCGATCAACGCGACGCTGATCGACGTCTACCGCGCCTACGAGGCGGCATGCCAGCGCGCGGGGCTCGTCGATTTCGCCGAGCTGCTGCTGCGCGCGCACGAGCTGTGGCTGCACAACGATGCGCTGCTCGAGCACTACCGCGAGCGCTACCGCCACCTCCTGATCGACGAGTTCCAGGACACCAACACGCTGCAGTACGCCTGGGTGCGCGTGCTCGCGGGCACGACGGGCCAGGTCTTCGTCGTCGGCGACGACGACCAGGCCATCTACGGCTGGCGCGGCGCGCGCGTCGAGAACGTGCACGATTTCCTGCGCGACTTCCCGAGCGCGAAGACGATCCGTCTCGAGCAGAACTACCGTTCGACCGGCAACATCCTCGCCGCCGCGAACGCCGTCATCGCGCACAATCCGGACCGGCTCGGCAAGGAGCTCTGGACCGCCGGCGCCGCCGGCGCGCCGATCGAGGTCTACGCGGCCTACAACGAGCAGGACGAGGCGCGCTACGTCATCGAGCGCGTGCGCGAGTACATCGTGGCCGACGGCCAGCCGAGCGACATCGCGGTGCTGTACCGCTCGAACGCGCAGTCGCGCAACTTCGAAGAGCAGCTGATCCAGCACGACATCGCGTATCGCGTGTACGGGGGGCTGCGCTTCTTCGATCGCGCGGAGATCAAGGACGCGCTCGCGTATCTCAGGCTCGTCGCGAACCGGCACGACGACGCGGCGTTCGAGCGCGCGGTCAACACGCCACCGCGCGGCATCGGCGAGCGCACGCTCGATCTCGTGCGCCAGCGCGCACGGGCGAGCGAGGCGTCGCTGTGGGAAGCGGCGCTGGCGGAGCTTGCCGGCGAAGGGCTCGCCGGGCGCGCGAAGAATGCGTTGCGGGCGTTCCTGTCGCTGATCGACGAGTTGTCGCGCGATTGCCTCACGCCCCGCCATCGCCGCGAAAGCGGGGACCTGGCGCCTTTGCCGTTGCTTCAACAGGAAGCCGAGGCACTGGGTTCCCGCTTTCGCGGGAATGACGAGAGTGTTGCGCAACCCGACGAACCGCTGCCGCTCTCCGAGCAGATCGAGCATGCGATCGCGCGCTCGGGTTTGCGCGACTTCTACGAGAAGGACAGCCGCGGCAGCGCGGAGTCGCGCGTCGAGAACCTCGACGAGCTCGTCAACGTCGCGAGCCGCTTCGCGCGCACGCCGGACGACATCGACGCGGGCCTTTCGGAGCTCGCCGCGTTCCTTTCGCACGCGGCGCTCGAAGCCGGCGAAGGGCAGGGCGAGGCGTGGGAGGACTGCGTGCAGCTCATGACGCTGCATTCGGCGAAAGGGCTCGAGTTTCCGCTCGTGTTTCTCGTCGGGCTCGAAGACGGGCTCTTCCCGAGCCAGAAATCGACCGAGGAGCCGGGCCGCCTCGAAGAAGAGCGGCGGCTCGCGTACGTCGGCATCACGCGCGCGCGCACGCGGCTCGTGCTGACGTATGCCGAATCGCGGCGGCTGCACGGCGTCGAGATGTACAGCCGTCCGTCGCGATTCCTGCGCGAGATTCCAGCGGAGCTGCTGCACGAAGTGCGGCCGCGCGTGCAGGTCAGCCGTCCCGCTTACGGCATCGGCGAGCGCAGCGTCGCGGCTGCCGTCGAGACATCGCCGCCGCTGAAGCTCGGGCAGCGCGTGCGTCACGCGACGTTCGGCGAAGGCGTCGTCGTCGACTACGAAGGCACCGGCGCGCACACGCGCGTGCAGATCAACTTCGAAGGCGCGGGCTCGAAGTGGCTCGTGCTCGCCTATGCGAATCTCGAGCTGATCTGAAGCGACGGCAGGCGACGCGCGCGTGTCCGCCGATGTCGCATATAAACTGCAACATTGTTCGCGAGTTCCGATTGCGCACAAAGCGCGATGTCCGCTTGTGGAAGGAAAGCCGTATCGGGAAAGAGCCGTCCACAACCGACCCGAGGATGCTCATGAAGAACGCCGTGACGTCGTGCCTTCTCCTTGTCGCTCTCATCGCCGGCCGCGCGGGCGCCGCCGAATACGTCTGCCAGCTGACGCTCGCGCCGACAGCGGCCGCGCCGACGATGGGGAGCTACGGCTACATCTCGATGTACACGACGCCGAGTCCGGCGTGCGCCGGCGGCAGCACCGAGAAGTTCGTCTGCTCGAAAGGCGCGACGAACCATCTTTG
>DATFRS010000003.1:0-12969 GCA_035263065.1 Rhodanobacteraceae bacterium | reverse complement strand
GCGGCAGCACGCCGACGCGGACGGTGATCGCACGGATGTCGTCGAGGTTGCGGCCGTCGATGCGCTGCTTCGTCTTGAGGACGCCCTGGCGCATCGTGTTGTATTCGAGATCGGCGAACTCCTTGGCGAGATCGGCGGCTGCCCAGCCCTTCGACTCGACCGTCGCGGCGAGCGATTCGAACGTGTCCTTCTTGAGCGCGGCGATCGCGTCGCGGCGCTGCAGCTTGTCGCGGATCTGGAAGGCCTCGGCGAGATTGCTGCCGACCGCGCTCTTCAGGGCGCCGACGAGCTCGTCGTTGCGCGGCGGCGCGGACCAGTTCCACGACGGCTTGCCGGCTTCGACCGCAAGCTCGCCGATCGCGTTGATCGCCTTCTGCATCTCGCGGTGGCCGAACATGACCGCGCCGAGCATGACGTCTTCGGAAAGGAGCTTCGCCTCGGACTCGACCATCAGCACGGCGTTCGCCGTGCCCGCGACGACGAGATCGAGGTCGGACGTCTCGAGCTCGGTCTGCGTCGGGTTCAGAAGGTATTGGCCGTTCGCGTAGCCGACGCGCGCGGCGCCGATCGGACCCTTGAACGGCACGCCCGACAGCGTCAACGCAGCCGATGCGCCGAGCAGCGCCGGAATGTCGCCGTCGATCTCGGGGTTCATCGAGAGCACGGTCGCGATGACCTGCACTTCGTTCTTGAACTCCTCGGGGAACAGCGGGCGGACCGGACGATCGATCAGACGCGAGGTCAGCGTCTCCTTCTCGGTCGGACGGCCTTCGCGCTTGAAGAAGCCGCCCGGAATGCGGCCGGCCGAGTAGAACTTTTCCTGGTAGTCGACCGTGAGCGGGAAGAAATCCTGCCCTTCGCGCGCTTTCGCCGCGGCGACGGCGGTGACGAGGACGACCGTCCCGCCCATGCTGACCATGACTGCGCCGCCGGCCTGGCGCGCGATCTCGCCCGTTTCGAGCGTGACGTCGTGATTTCCGTAACGGAACGACTTGGTGACTTTTGCCACGTTATTTTTCCTGATAGACGAAAGACGGCCCCTTGGCCGGCTTTCGGGCGATCGATGCGTGATCGCTTGAACCGCTGGGGAACGGCGCGTGTTGCACCGCTCGTGAGGCGCGCGACCGCAGCGCGATCGCGCGGAGAAACTTACCGACGCAGGCCCAGACGCTCGATGAGCGTCTTGTACCGGTCGCCGTCCTTGTTCTTGAGGTAGCCGAGCAGGCGGCGGCGCTGGTTGACCATCTTGAGCAGCCCGCGACGCGAGTGGTGATCCTTCTCGTGGTCGGCGAAGTGCTTGGTCAGGTGTTCGATGCGCGCGGACAGCAGCGCAACCTGGACCTCGGGCGAGCCCGTGTCGTTGGCGGCGCGGCGATAGTCCGCGATGATCTTGCTGGTCTGTTCGTTCGAAAGGGACATCTCGTTCAATCCTGGAATCGTGAGCGAGACTTGCGAAAAGCCGCTCGTTCGCGGCGTGTGGCTTATCGCAAGCCCCGCGGGTTTGGACAATAGTGCTGCAGTGAACAAGATATTTTACCTGCCCGTCTGCCGGTAAAACAAGCGCTTACGCCAGCCGGATCACGGCGTCGCCCGCGCTGCGGCGGGCACGGGATTGAAGCCGCGGCGGACGTGAAGGCAGCCGTCCGCGCCCGTTTCGACGAGCGCCACGGCCTTGCCGGCCGCATCCAGCGCCATGTGCTGGCCCGGCGCGGTTCCGGGCAGTTCGACGGCCTGGCCCTGCCGGAGCCGCGCGGCGGCCGCGGAATCGACCTTCACGGTCGGGTAGCGCGCGAGGCCCGCTTCGAGCGGCATCAGCAGCGCGTCGAGCGCGGTGGGGCCGGCCTCGTCGGCGAGGCGCCGGAGCGCGTCCAGCGTGTGCATCTGCGGCGACCGGAACGGCTCGACCCAGAGCCGGCGCAGCGCGTCGACGTGCGCGCCGCAGCCGAGCTTCTCGCCGAGATCGCGGACCAGGCTGCGCACGTAGGTGCCCGAGCCGCACTCGACGTGGAGGCGCAGGCCCTCGGGCAGGCGATCGACGAGATCGAACGCGTGGACGTCGACGTCCCGCGGCGGCACCTCGACGCTCTCGCCGCGGCGCGCACGGCGGTACAAAGGCTCGCCTTCGCGCTTGATCGCCGAGTACGCCGGGGGGACCTGCGTGATGCGGCCGGTCAGCGCCGCGAGCGCCGCCTCGATCGTCGCGTCGTCCAGCGTCGGCACGGGACGCGTCTGGACGATGCGGCCTTCGGCGTCGTCGGTGTCGGTCGTCGCGCCGAGCCGGCACTCGGTGAGATACGCCTTGCGCGAGCCGAGCAGGAGGCCCGCGATCTTCGTCGCTTCGCCGAAGCAGATCGGCAGGAGGCCGGTCGCGAGCGGATCGAGGCTGCCGGTGTGGCCGGCCTTCGCGGCGGCGTAGAGCTTGCGCACGATCTGCAGGGCCTGGTTCGAGCTCAGGCCCTGCGGCTTGTCGAGGAGCAGGATGCCGTGGACGTCGCGCTGGGGAGGCCGCATGTCTCAACCGTCATCGACGGTCAACGCTCGCGATCCTTGCGCAGCAACGATTCGATCCGCTCGCCGCGATCCATCGAGTCGTCGTAGCGGAACCGAAGCTCCGGCACGCGCCGGATCTTGAGCGTGCGCGAAAGCTCGCTGCGGAATTCCTTCGCCATCTCGTTGAGCGCCTTGGTCGCTTCCTTGCCCTGATCGGCGAGCAGCGTCGTCACGTAGACGGTCGCGACATCGAGATCCTTGGTGACCTCGACGTCGGACACGCTGACCGACGGCAGCGCATGGTCGCGCACGGCCGCGTGCACGAGGACCGCGAGCTCCTTGCGGAGCTGCGCGGAAATGCGGTCGGTGCGGTTGAACGACTTCGAAGGCATTGCCAAACCCGCTTACAGCGTGCGCGCGACCTCGATGCGCTCGAAGCACTCGATCTGGTCGCCCGGCTTGACGTCGTTGTACTGCTTGACGCCGATGCCGCACTCCATGCCGTTGCGCACTTCGTCGACGTTTTCCTTGAAGCGGCGCAGCGACTCAAGCTCGCCCTGGAAGATCACCGTGTTGTCGCGCAGGACGCGGATCGGCTTGTGGCGCTTGACCGTGCCCTCGATGACCATGCAGCCGGCGATCGCGCCGAACTTCGACGAGCGGAACACGTCGCGCACCTGCGCGATGCCGATGATCTCCTCGCGCACTTCCGTGCCGAGGAGGCCCGACGCGACCTGCTTCACCTGGTCGATGACGTCGTAGATGATCGAGAAGTAGCGAAGGTCGAGGCCGTTAGCGTCGATGATCTTGCGCGCCGACGCGTCGGCACGGACGTTGAAGCCGATGATGACGGCCTTCGAGGCGGCCGCGAGCGTCGCGTCCGATTCGGTGATGCCGCCGACGCCGGACGCGATCACGTTGATCTTGATCGCGTCGGTCGTGATCGCGGTCAGCGCTTCGCGCAGCGCCTCGGCCGAACCCTGCACGTCGGCCTTGACGACGATGTTGAGCGTCTGCTGGCCCTGGCCCTCGCCCATCTGGGCCATGATGTCTTCCATGCGGTTGCCGGCCTGCTTGACCAGGCGCGACTCGCGGCGCTGATGCTGGCGCTGCTGCGCGACGTCCTTGGCCAGGCGCTCGTCCGCGACGACGACGAAATCGTCGCCCGCGTTCGGCACGCCCGAGAGACCCAGCACCTGCACCGGGATCGACGGGCCCGCTTCGGCGACCTGCTGTCCCGTCTCGTCGAACAGCGCGCGCACGCGACCGTACTCGACGCCGCAGACGAGGAAATCGCCCTTCTTCAGCATGCCGGCCTGCACGAGCACGGTCGCGACCGGGCCGCGGCCCTTGTCGAGGCTCGACTCGATGACGACGCCCGACGCGCGGCCGTCCGGTCGCGCCTTGAGCTCCATGACTTCGGCCTGCACGAGGATCGCGTCGAGCAATGCGTCGACGCCGTCGCCCGTCTTCGCCGAGACCGGCACGAACTGCACGTCGCCACCCCACTCTTCGGGGACGACTTCGTGCTGCACGAGACCCTGCTTGACGTGGTCCGGATTCGCCTCGGGCTTGTCCATCTTGTTCATTGCGACGAGCAGCGGCACCTTCGCGGCGCGCGCGTGCTGGATCGCCTCGACGGTCTGCGGCATGACGCCGTCGTCGGCGGCGACGACGAGCACGACGATGTCGGTCGACTGTGCGCCGCGCGCGCGCATCGACGAGAACGCCGCGTGGCCCGGCGTGTCGAGGAACGTGATGACGCCCTTCGGCGTATCGACGTGATAGGCGCCGATGTGCTGCGTGATGCCGCCCGCCTCGCCCGCCGCGACCTTCGTGCGGCGGATGTAGTCGAGCAGCGAGGTCTTGCCGTGATCGACGTGGCCCATGATCGTGACGACCGGCGGACGCGTCGCGAGATCGCCATCGTCGACGGCGGCGCCGGTCTGCGCGAGCAGCGTCGTCTCGGCGCTCGTGTCGGCGGCCTGCACGACCTTGTGGCCGAGCTCCTCGGCGACGAGCACCGCGGTGTCGTGGTCGATGACCTGGTTGATCGTCGTCATGACGCCCATCTTGAAGAGCTGCTTGACGACTTCGGCGCCCTTGACCGCCATGCGGTTGGCGAGATCGGCGACCGTGATCGAATCGCCCACGGACACTTCGCGCACGACCGGCGCGGTCGGACGCGAGAACGCGTGTGCGGGACCCGAGCGGGCCGGCTCGGCCGGACGCGCCTTCGGCTTCTTGCGCCCGGTGCGGCGCGCGCTGCCTTCCTGCGACAGGTGCAGCTCGGCGCCGAAATAGCGCGCGCCGTTGCTGCCTTCCTCCGTGTCGGCATCGCCCGACGGCATGCGGTGCGAGCCGTGCACCTTCTGCTTGTGCTTGTGCTGGGCTTCGCCGTCGCGGCCGTCGGTGCGGCGCGGACGTTCGGCTTCCTTGGCGGCGGCCGGAGCCGCCGGCGCGTCGCGGCGCGGCTTGGCTTCGGCTTCCTTCTTGGTCTTCTCTTCTTCCTCGGCCTTGCGCTTGGTCTCTTCCTCGGCGGCCTTCTTGCGCGCTTCCTCCGAGGCGCGCAGTTTCGCGTCCTCTTCCTGGCGGCGACGCTCGGCGTCGGCGCGCGCGGCCTCTTCGGTCTCGCGCTTGAGCGCCGATTCCTCGAGCTTCTTCAGCGCTTCTTCGCGCTCGGGATCGACCTGCGACTGCGCTTCCTCTTCGACGACGCTGCGCTTGACGTAGGTGCGCTTCTGGCGCACCTCGACATTGACCGTCTTTGCGCTCGCGCCGCGCTGGCCGGGATTCACGGTGATTTCGCTGACCGTGCGCCGCTTGAGCGTGATCTGCCGCGGCGAGGAATTGGTCTCGACCGGCGCTTCGCGCTTGCCGTGCGTGCGGCGCAGGAAGCCGAGCAGCTTCACCTTCTCGGTGCTGCTGATGACCTGCTCCGGGTCGTTGAACTTCATGCCCGCCTCGGCGAGCTGCGCGAGCAGCTTGTCGATCGGCGTGCCGAGCACCTTGGCCAGTTGCTTGATCGTAACGTCCGACATCAATGTACTCCCTGACCCTGCGCGACCCGTGTCCTGCTCTGTGTAACCATCGTCTCGATCAGGATTCCACCGCCTCGCGCGCGGCCATGATCAGTCCCGCGGCCCTGTCCTCGTCGAGTCCTTCGATCGCGAATTCCATCAGCTCATCGGTCGCGAGATCGGCGAGGTTCTCGCGCGTGATGATTCCGTGCTGCGCGAGCGCGAACGCGACTTCCTCGTCCATTCCCTCGACCGCGACGAGATCGTCGGCGGGCTTGTGCTCCTCGATCTCTTCCTCGACCGCGAGCGCGTCCGTCAGCAGCGCGTCGCGCGCACGCGCGCGGAGCTCCTCGACGATGTCCTCGTCGAAGCCCTCGATGCCGAGCAGCTCGGCCGTCGGCACGTAGGCGATTTCCTCGACCGTCGAGAAGCCTTCCTGCACGAGGATCTGCGCGATCTCGTTGTCGACCTCGAGCTTGGCCATGAAGAGCGCGCGCGCCGCTTCCTGCTCGGCCTCGCTCTTCTGGCGCACCTGGTCGGCGGTCATGACGTTGAGCTGCCAGCCGGACAGCTTACTCGCGAGGCGCACGTTCTGGCCGCCGCGGCCGATCGCCTGCGACAGCTTGTCCTCGGCGACGGCGATGTCCATCGAATGCTTTTCTTCGTCGACGATGATCGACTGCACCTCGGCCGGCGCCATCGCGTTGATGACGAACTGGGCCGGGCTCTCGTTCCACAGCACGATGTCGATGCGCTCGCCGTTGAGCTCGTTCGACACCGCCTGCACGCGCGAGCCGCGCATGCCGATGCAGGCGCCGATCGGATCGGTGCGGTGATCGTGCGCGAGCACGGCGATCTTGGCGCGGTCGCCCGGATCGCGCGCGCAGGCCTTGATCTCGACGAGACCCTGGCCGACTTCCGGCACCTCGAGCTTGAAGAGCTCCATCATGAGCTCGGGCGCCGTGCGCGAGACGAACAGCTGCGGGCCGCGCAGCTCGGCGCGGACCTCGTAGAGATAGCCGCGCAGGCGATCGCCGGCGCGGACCGATTCGCGCGGGATCGCGCGGTCGCGCGGCACGAACGCCTCGGCGTTGCCGCCGAGGTCGAGGAAGATGTTGCCGCGCTCGACGCGCTTGACGATGCCGGTGATGAGCTCGCCGACGCGATCCTTGTACGCATCGACGACCTGCGCGCGCTCGGCTTCGCGCACGCGCTGCACGATGACCTGCTTGGCCGCCTGCGCTGCGATGCGCCCGAATTCGGGGTTCTCGATCTGCTCCTCGACGAACCCGCCGACGTCGATGCCGGGCTTTTCGTCGACCGCGTCCATCAGGCGGATCTGCCGGTCCGGCGACTCCATGACGATGTCGTCCGGCACGACTTCCCAGCGGCGGAAGGTTTCGTAGTCGCCGCTCTCGCGGTCGATCGCGACGCGCACGGCGACGTCCTGCTCGAAATAGCGCTTCTTCGCCGCCGAGGCGAGCGCCGCTTCCATCGCGTCGAAGATGACGCCCTTCGGCACGCCCTTTTCGTTGGCGACCGCGTCGACGACCAGCAACAGTTCTTTGCTCATGACCTTTGCTCCTTCGGGCACGACATTGCGCCCGAACGACTTCTTTCCCGTTTTCGATTCAGCTGCACGAATGTTCATCGGTTCATTTCTTCCTGCGCTTCTTCGGCGCGCCTTCCTCGTACTCGCGGCGCGCCGCGGCGAGGCCGAGCGCCGCGTAATCCGGCGCGAGGCGAGCCTTGGCGACGTTCGCGTGCGCGATCGTCACCGGCGCGCCGTCCTGCTCGATCGTGATGCGGTCGCCCTCGATCTCCCTGATCGTGCCGTGGAAGCGGCGGCGTCCGTCGAGCGGCAGGTTGACGTTGATCTTCACGGCCTGGCCGACGAAACGCGCGAACTGCTCCGGCGTGAACAGCGGCCGGTCGAGGCCCGGCGAGGACACTTCGAGCGTGTAGCGCCCGGCGACGGGATCGTTGACGTCGAGCGCGGCCGAGATCTCACGGCTCGCGCGCTCGCAGTCGTCGATCGTGACGGGACGCTCGGGAGCGTCGACGTAGACGCGCAACAGGCTGCCGCCGCGACCCGGGCTGAACTCGATGCCGACGAGTTCGAGACCGAGATCGGCGATCAATGGCGCCAGCAGCGCATTGAGCTCACGATCGTCCAAGCGAGCGTCCGTCTCCAAGAAAATCGATAAAAAAAAATGGGCGCAAGGCCCATTCCGTAGTCCGCCGTTGTCTTGCATCCCAACATCGGCAAGATGCGCTTCCTGCGCGGAACCTGCGAAGCCAGCCTGCGTCGGCCTCGCCGAAAGAAAAGGCCACTCGAGGTGGCCTTCCGAAAACCTTGGTAGCGGGGGCAGGATTTGAACCTGCGACCTTCGGGTTATGAGCCCGACGAGCTGCCAGACTGCTCCACCCCGCATCAGCCAAGCGAACATGGTATCGGTTGCGGCGCCGAGCCGCAAGGCGAAGCATGAATTTGCGGCGAATCGCCGGGATTCAAGGGACGCCGTAAAACGGCGCCCGGAGCCCGGAAAACCGGCGAAATCAGCTCGAAAACGCCCGCGTGCACCAGTCGAGCAGCGGACCCCACGCGACGCCGAGCGCGAGCAGCGCAAGGCCGTTGAGCGAGAGCGCCCAGCGGAACGAGAGGTCGGCGGGGAGCTCGAGCGGCGCGTCCTCGGCGGGGTCGTCGAAGTACATGACCTTGACGACGCGCAGGTAGTAATAGAGGCCGATGATCGCGAAAACGATCGCGACGATCGCGAGCCACAACTGCCCCGCGTCGATGACGGCCTTCAGCACCATGAGCTTGGCGAAGAAGCCGAACAGCGGCGGCACGCCGGCGAGCGAGAACATCGCGATCGCCATGATGCCCGCGTACCAGGGATTGCGCTGGTTCAGGCCCTTGAAGTCGTCGATCTCCTCGGCCTCGAAGCCGGCGCGCGCGAGCAGGAGGATCACGCCGAATGCGACCGTCGCCATCAGCGCGTAGCTGATCGCGTAGAAGAGCGCGGCGGCGAATCCGCTCGGCGTGCCGTTGACGAAGCCGAGCAGCAGGAAGCCGATGTGCGAGATCGTCGAATAGCCCAAGAGTCGCTTCAGGTTCGTCTGCGCGAGCGCGAACACGTTGCCGATCGCGAGCGAGAGCGTCGCGAGCACCGCGAGCATCAGCGTCCAGTCCGCGTGCATGCCGCCCATCGCGCCTTCGAGCAGCCGGTACGCCATGCCGAACGCCGCGAGCTTCGGCGCCGAGCCGACGAACACGACCATCGCGGTCGGCGCGCCCTGGTAGACGTCCGGAATCCACATATGGAACGGCGCCGCGCCGAACTTGAAGGCGATGCCGGTGATCAGGAACACGAGGCCGAACGCGAGCAGCGTGCGGTGCTCGGAATGCACCATGTCGCCGACGACGACGTGGATCTTGGCGAGATCGAGCGTGCCGGTCGCACCGTAGATCATCGACATGCCGTAGAGCAGGAGGCCCGAGGCCAGCGCGCCGAGCACGAAGTACTTGATCGCGGCTTCCGACGACGACGCCGAGTCGCGATTCAGCGCGACCAGCGCGTACTGGCTCAGCGTCAGGAGCTCGAGGCCGAGGTACACCGTGATCATGTTGCCGGCCGAGACCAGCAGCATCATGCCGAGGCAGGCGAACAGGAGCAGCAGGTAGAACTCGCCGATGAAAAGCTTGCGGTCGCGCAGGTACGTGCGTCCGTAGAGACACACGACGAGCGTCACCAGGAGGATGAAGAGCTTCAGGATCGTCGCCATCCCGTCGAGCACGAACATGCCGTTGAACGCGTCGAGCGCTGCGCCGTCGGGAAGCTTGTTGCGCCAGACGAGGAAGCCGGTCACCGCGAGCGCCACGATCGTGAGCCAATGCGTCACGTCGCGCTGGGAAGGCTTGATGAAGAGATCGATCAGCAGGATCGCGCAGGCCGCGCCGAGCAGGAAGAGCTCGGGCAGCATCGTCGTGAGGTCGTAGGCGTGGAATTCGATCATGACGTCAGGCCTTGGCCAGCACGAGGTTCTGGACGATCTGCTGCACGGCGCCGTCCATCAGGCTGACCAGCGGTTTCGGATAGATGCCGACGAAGAGCACGCCGGCCGCGAACGTGCCGAGCACGATCCACTCGCGGACGTTGAGGTCCTCCATCTTGGCGACCTTCTGGCTCTCGACCTTGCCGAAGATCACGCGCTTGACGAGCCACAGCGTGTACGCCGCGCCGATGATCAGCGTGAACGCCGCCAGCACCGCGATCCAGAAGTTGTCCTGGAACGCGGCGAGGATGACCATGAACTCGCCGACGAATCCGCTCGTGCCCGGCAGGCCGCAGTTCGCCATCGCGAACAGCACGAAGAACGTCGCGAACCACGGCATCACGTTCACGAGGCCGCCGTAGTCCTTGATCATGCGCGTGTGCAGGCGGTCGTACATGACGCCGATGCACGAGAACATCGCGCCCGAGACGAAGCCGTGCGAGATCATCTGCACCATTGCGCCCTGCACGCCGAGGCGCGCCGCCATCGGGTTGTTGTGCGTGCGCACGAGCGCGAGCGCGATGAACACGCCGAGCGTGACGAAGCCCATGTGCGCGATCGACGAGTACGCGATGAGCTTCTTCATGTCCTCCTGCACCAGCGCGACGTAGCCGATGTAGAGGATCGCGATCAGCGACAGCGCGATGACGACCCAGGCGTATTCCTGCGACGCGTCCGGCGTGATCGGCAGCGAGAAGCGCACGAAGCCGTAGCCGCCGACCTTCAGCATGATCGCCGCCAGCACGACCGAGCCGCCGGTCGGCGCCTCGACGTGCGCGTCCGGCAGCCACGTGTGCACCGGCCACATTGGCACCTTGAACGCGAAGCCGAGCAGGAACGCGAAAAAGAGCCAGGTCTGCTCGCGGATGCCGAGCCCCGCGTGCGCGAACGAGGCCAGCGCGAAGTCGCCGACCTTGACGCGCAGGTAAATGAGGCCGACCAGCATGAAGATCGAGCCGAGGAACGTGTAGATGAAGAACTTCAACGTCGCGTAGACGCGCCGCGGGCCGCCCCAGACGCCGATGATGATGAACATCGGGATCAGCATGCCCTCGAAGAACACGTAGAACAGCAGCGCGTCGGTCGCCGCGAAGACGCCGATCAGGAGGCCTTCGAGCGCGAGCATCGCTGCCATGTACTGCGCGACGCGCTCCTCGATCGGGCCCCACGAGCTGATCACGACGAGCACGGTCGTGATCGCGGTCAGCACGATCAGCGCGATCGAGATGCCGTCGACGCCGAGCGCGTAGTTGGCCTTGAGCGCCGGGATCCAGGCGAGGTTCTCGACGAACTGCATGCCGGGCTTCATCGGCAGATACCCGGTCCAGAGCGGGATCGCGACGACGAGCGTCACCAGCGCGACGGCGAGCGCAAGCCAGCGCGCCGCGTTCGCGTTGCGGCCGACGGCGAGCACGGCGATCGCGCCGAGGATCGGCAGCCAGATCACGAGGCTCAGAATGTACGGAACGTGCATTGTTCTTGTTGTCCCTTCGTCAGCTCGCCGCGTGGTTGACGACCCACCACACGCCGCCGAGCAGCGCGATCAAGCCGAGGATCATCGCGAAGGCGTAGTGGTAGAGATAACCCGATTGCAGCCAGCGCACGGTCGCCGCGATGCGGTTGACCAGCGCGGTCGACCCGTCGATCGCGACGCCGTCGATCACGGCGACGTCGCCGCCGCGCCAGAGCCCGCGCCCGAGCGCAACGCCGCCGCGCGCGAAGATCGCCTGGTACAGCTCGTCGATCCAGTACTTGTTGAACAGCAGGTTGTACACGGGGCGCAGCGCCGACGCCGCCTTGTCGGCGACGCCGGGGTTCAGCAGCCACACGTACGTCGCGACCGCAAAGCCCGCGAGCGCGATCCAGAACGGCGGCTGTGCGAAGCCGTGCAGCACCATCGTCAGCGGACCGTGGAATTCCTTCGCGAGCTCGCCGAGCACGTCGTTCGCCTCGGCGACGCGGATGGAGCTACCGAACCAGCCCTCGAACAGCATCGGTCCGATCGTCGGCCAGCCGACGAAGATCGACGGGATCGCGAGCAGGATCAGCGGCACCGTGACGACCCACGGCGACTCGTGCGGCGCGTGCGCGAGATGGCCGGGCTCGTGGTGGCCGTGATCGTCGTGGTCGCCGTGCCCGTGGCCGTGGTGCGTCTCGACGACGAAGCGCTCCTTGCCGTGGAACGTCATGTAGAGCAGCCGGAAGCTGTACAGCGCCGTCACGAACACGCCGACCATCACGCAGAAATACGCGTAGCCGGAGCCGAAACGGTGCGACTCGCCGACCGCCTCGATGATCGCGTCCTTCGAGAAGAAGCCCGCGAAGCCCGGCGCGCCCGCGAGCGCGAGCGAGCCGATCCACATCGTGATCCAGGTGATCGGCATGTATTTCTTGAGGCCGCCCATGTAGCGCATGTCCTGCTCGTGATGCATCGCGATGATCACGGAGCCCGCGCCGAGGAACAGCAGCGCCTTGAAGAATGCGTGCGTCATGAGGTGGTAGACGCCGCCGGCATACGCCGACACGCCGAGCGCGACGGTCATGTAGCCGAGCTGCGACAGCGTCGAATACGCGACGACGCGTTTTATGTCGTTCTGCACGATGCCGATCAGGCCCGTGAAGAGCGCGGTCGTCGCGCCGATGATCAGGACGAAGCTCAGCGCTGCGTCCGACAGCTCGAACAGCGGCGACATGCGCGCGACCATGAAGATGCCGGCCGTGACCATCGTCGCCGCGTGGATCAGCGCCGAGATCGGCGTCGGGCCTTCCATCGAGTCCGGCAGCCAGACGTGCAGCGGCACCTGTGCCGACTTGCCCATCGCGCCGATGAAGAGGCAGACGCAGATCACCGTCGTGATGTGCCACGGGTGGCCCGCGAAGAGCTCGATCGTCTTCGCGCTGTAGCCCATCGGGCTCAGCGTGTTGGCGAACACCTGCGCGTAGTCGAGCGAGTGGAACCAGTACAGCACGCCGCCGATGCCGAGCAGGAAGCCGAAATCGCCGACGCGGTTGACGAGGAACGCCTTGAGGTTCGCGAAGATCGCGGTCGGCCGCGTGTACCAGAAGCCGATCAGGAGATAAGAGACGAGCCCGACCGCTTCCCAGCCGAAGAAGAGCTGCAGGAAGTTGTTGCTCATGACGAGCATGAGCATCGAGAACGTGAAGAGGGCAATGTAGCTGAAGAAGCGCTGGTAGCCCGGATCGTCGGCCATGTAGCCGATCGTGTAGACATGCACCATCAGCGACACGAACGTGACGACGACCATCATCATCGCGGTCAGCCGGTCGACCAGGAAGCCGATGTTCGCGCTGATGTCCGCGTGCGGGCCGATATTGCCGATGTGGAACCACTCGTAGACGTTGTTGTTGAACACCGGCGCGCCGCCCCAGACGAGCTGGT
>DATFRS010000002.1:0-11300 GCA_035263065.1 Rhodanobacteraceae bacterium | reverse complement strand
GTGCGTGCGCAGCAGGCGGCCGTCCGCGAAATAGAACGTGTCGTGCATCGCGCGCGCGGGATGGTGCGGCGGGAAATTCAGCGCCTCGAAATTATGGTAGTCGTCCTCGATCTCGGGACCGTCGGCCAGGTCGTAGCCCAGGCGCGCGAAGATCTCGATCATGCGGTCGAGCGTGCGAGTGATCGGATGCAGACCGCCGCGCTCGGCGCGACGGCCGGGCAGCGTGATGTCGATACGCTCGGACGCGAGCCGGCGATCGAGCTCGGCCTTCTCGAGCACGGTCTTGCGCGCGGCGATCGCTTCGGCGATCCGGTCCTTAGCGCGATTGACCTCGGCGCCGCGCGCCTTGCGCTCCTCGGGCGGCAACGCGCCGAGCGATTTCAGCGCGACCGTGATCGCGCCGCTCCTGCCGAGCAGCGAGACACGCAGCGCGTCGAGCGATTCGAGCGTCGGCGCGGCGGCGATGTCGTCGAGTGCGCGGGCGATGTCGGCGAGTTCGGTCATCGAATTTCCGGACGCGCGGTTCGGCGTCCACGGTTCTGCAAACAACAGGTTCTGCAAACAAAAACGGGGAGGAAGCAAGGCCTCCTCCCCGCGCTCTACTGCTTTCGCTTCGGCGCAGCGCGCCGAAGACGATCACGCGGCCAGTCCGGCCTTTGCTTTTTCGGCCAGCACGCCGAACGCCTTGATGTCGTGCACGGCGATGTCGGCGAGCACCTTGCGGTCGACCGTGACGTTGGCCTTCTTGAGGCCGTTCATCAGGCGGCTGTAGCTCATGCCGTACTGGCGAGCCGCCGCGTTGATGCGCACGATCCAGAGCGCGCGGAACTGGCGCTTCTTCTGCTTGCGGCCGATGTAGGCGTACTGCAGCGCCTTGGTGACGGCCTGCTTGGCAACGCGGAACACCTTGCGGCGCGCGTTGTAGTAGCCCTTGGCCTTGCCAAGGAGCTTCTTGTGACGGCGATGGGCGATGACGCCACGCTTGACTCGTGCCATGGTCGTCTCCCCTTACGCGTACGGCATCATGCGCGCGACGCGGCCGGCGTCTTCCTTGCGCACATGGTTGGTGGCACGAAGGCCGCGCTTACGCTTGGTCGGCTTCTTCGTGAGGATGTGGCTCTTGAACGCGTGTCCGCACTTGAACTTGCCGGACGCGGTCTTGCGGAACCGCTTGGCAGCGGCCCGGTTGGTTTTCATCTTGGGCATGGTGAAGCTCCTTAGGTTGTCTTCGTTACTGGCGCGAGCGGCAGTCCGTCGACTGCTCTTTCCGTCCGTGCTCGTTCCGGCGTCTATGTCGCCGCTTGGGCGGCGTTCCTTACTGCAAACTGCTTTCGATACTGCAAACTGCTTTCGATCTCGCTTACTGCTTCCGCTTCGGCGCGATCATCATGACCATCAGGCGCCCTTCCATGCGCGGGTACTGCTCGATCACCGCCTCGTCGGCGATGTCGGCGGCGATCTTCTTCACCATCGCGTCGCCGAGCTCCATGTGGGCCATCTCGCGGCCGCGGAAGCGGACCGTGATCTTGACCTTGTCGCCTTCTTCGAGAAACCGGCGCAAATTGCGCAGCTTGATCGCGTAGTCGCCGACGTCGGTGGTCGGACGGAACTTGAGCTCCTTGATCTCGACCTGCTTCGTCTTCTTCCTGGCGGCGTGCGCTTTCTTCTGCTGCTCGAACTTGAACTTGCCGAAATCCATGATGCGGCAGACCGGAGGGTCGCCGTTCGGCTGGATCTCGACGAGGTCGAGGCCGGCTTCCTGTGCCATGGCCAGCGCTTCGTCGCGCGAGAGAATGCCTACCTGCTCTCCCTCGGCGCCGATCACGCGCACCCGCGGAACTCGAATCTCGTGGTTCCTGCGGTTGGCTTTCGATTCGGTGGCGATACCTTTTATCTCCTCAGAGGAATGACGCTTCCGGCGACGTGCGGATCAGGGCCGCGCGCCTTCGGACTCCAAACGCTTCGCGAAGTCGGCGATGGACATGGAACCCAGGTCCTCGCCCGTGCGAACACGAACGGAAACGGCGCCCGTCTCCTTCTCCCGGTCGCCGACGACCAGAAGATAGGGCACCTTCTCGAGCGTGTGTTCGCGGATTTTATAGCCGATCTTCTCGTTTCTCAAGTCGGCCTCGACCCGGAACCCTTGCGCCACAAGGGTTTGCGCGACTTCGTTCACATGCCCGGCCTGGGCGTCGGTGATGTTCATGATGACCGCCTGGACCGGGGCCAGCCAGACCGGGAATGCACCGGCATGGTGCTCGATCAGGATGCCGATGAAGCGCTCCATCGAGCCCACGATGGCTCGGTGCAGCATGACCGGGACGTGGCGCTGGGAGTCCTCGCCGACGTATTCGGCCCCGAGGCGGCCCGGCATCATGAAGTCGACCTGCATGGTCCCGAGCTGCCAGGCCCGGCCCAGCGAGTCCTTGAGGTGGTACTCGATCTTGGGCCCGTAGAAGGCGCCCTCGCCCGGGAGCTCGGTCCACTCGACCCCGCAGGCGCGAAGGCCGGACCGGAGCGCCTCCTCGGCCTTGTCCCAGACCTCCTCGGACCCGAGCCGCGACTCCGGCCGGAGCGCGATCTTGAGGTCGACGTTCTCGAAGCCGAAGTGCCGGTAGACCGCCATCGCCTGTGAATGGAACGCGACGACCTCGGACTCCATCTGGTCCTCGGTGCAGAAGATGTGGCCGTCGTCCTGCACGAACCCGCGCACGCGCAGGAGCCCGTGCAGCGCACCCGAGGGCTCGTTGCGTGTGCACGAACCGAACTCGCCGTAGCGGATCGGGAGATCGCGATAGCTGTGCAGGCCGTGGTTGTACACCTGCACGTGGCCGGGACAGTTCATCGGCTTTACCGCGTAGGTCCGCTTCTCGGACTCGGTGAAGAACATGTTGTCCTTGTAATTGTCCAGTGGCCCGACTTGTGCCAGAGCGACACGTCGAGGATCGCGGGACAGCGCACTTCCTGATAGCCGGACTTGCGATAGACGCCGCGCATGTACTGCTCGACGACCTGCCAGATCGCCCAGCCGCGCGGATGCCAGAACACGAGGCCCGGCGCCTCGTCCTGCATGTGGAAGAGGTCGAGCTGCTTGCCGAGCTTTCGGTGATCGCGCTTCTCGGCTTCCTCGATGCGCTGGATGTACGCGTCGAGCTGCTTCTTGTCGGCCCACGCGGTGCCGTAGATGCGCTGCAGCTGCTCGTTCTTCGAGTCGCCGCGCCAGTACGCGCCCGAGATGCGGGTCAGCTTGAACGCCTTGAGGAAGCGCGTGTTCGGCACGTGCGGACCGCGGCACATGTCGACGTATTCCTCGTGGTAGTAGAGGCCCATCGCCTTCTCGTCGGGCATGTCCTCGATGAGGCGCAGTTTGTAGTCCTCGCCGCGCTGCTTGAACACCTCGATGACGTCGGCGCGGGGCGTCATCTTCTTGACGACGTCGTAATCCCTGTCGATGAGCTCGCGCATGCGTTTCTCGATCGCGGCGAGATCGTCGGGCGTGAACGGGCGCTCGTACCAGATGTCGTAATAGAAGCCGTCGTCGATGACCGGGCCGATCACCATCTTCGCGGTCGGATAGAGCTGCTTCACCGCGTGACCGACGAGATGCGCGGCCGAGTGGCGGATGATCTCGACGCCTTCGGGATCCTTCGGCGTGATGATGCGCAGGCTCGCGTCGTGATCGATGCGATCGCTCGCGTCGACGAGCTTGCCGTCGACGGCGCCGGCGAGCGTCGCTTTCGCGAGACCCGCACCGATCGAGGCCGCGACTTCGGCGACAGTGACGGGATGATCGAACGGCTTCTTGCTGCCGTCCGGGAGCGTGATGTTGATCATGGCGGTGACTTCGTGCGGGCGGCCGGTCGGTCCCGGCCAATAAAAAAGGGCGCCGAGCGCCCTTCAGCGGCGGCGTGGCGTCGGATTCAGCAGGGGAACGTTCGCGTGCTCATGTCGCACTCTCGACCGGCGTTGACCGCGGGCCACCTTTTCCATTCGGTTGCAATGCAGCACGAACGCTAATGCAGCGCGTCAGGCCTGTCAAACGCCGCCGGGGCCGCTGCCCGCGTGCTGCGCCTAAACACCGGCTGACTTCAAAAACGCGCATTCATGCGGCGGCCGGGTGGCCGTCTCTACGGTGACGGCGCGGTCGAATCGTCGACCCGCTTCCGAAGGAGGTCTCCATCATGAAAACGATGCGAAACGTTGCCGCGCTGGCCCTGTGCACGACGCTCGCGCTGGGCGCCGTGGGCATGAGCTCCGTCGCTTTCGCGGGCGACGACATGGCGGCGAAGTCCGACCAGCCCGTGACCGACACGTGGATCACGACCAAGGTCAAGACCGAGCTCGCCACGACCGAAGGCGTGAAGAGCACCAAGATCGACGTCGAGACGAAGAACGGCGTCGTCGCGCTGATCGGCGTCCTCGCCACCAAGGAGTCGGTCGACAAGGCCATCGCCGCGGCCGAGAGCGTCAAGGGCGTGAAGAAGGTCGACTCGTCGGGCCTCAAGGTGAAGTGATCCGGCGGCTTCGGCCGTTCGACTCGATGAAGGCGGCCCGGTCGGGCCGCCTTTTTCTTGCGCCATGCCGTTTGGGCCTTTCATCGGGGTTCACCACGGAGCAAGCTCGGACGGCGCAGATTTTCCTGCACAGACCGCCCTCGCCCGGAGATCCCATGACGACGTTTTCGAAGCTGGCCCTCGCCGCCGCCGCGGCGCTGTTGACGAGTTGCGTGACCACCGGCGAGCGCTTCCATGTCGTCGCCGAGCGCATGCCCGACACCGTGCTCGACTCGGGCGCCGCGTGGGCCTCGCTCGATCTCGACGCCGACGGCGCGCTCTCGATCGACGAGCTCGAGCAGCAGCGCGCGATCGGCGTCCTCCAGGATTTTCCGAACGCCGACACCGATCGCGACCATCGCGTCTCGAAGGCCGAGTGGGACGCGTGGTGGCCGCGCATGACCGGCCATTACGTGCGCGACAGCGGCCCCGACCTGCCGCTCGCGTACATCGCGCAGTGATGCGCGCATGACGGCAGAGGCCGCTCGCTTACAGTGCTGAGGTTGGTGATGCCGCCGTCAGGGCGTATCTTGCCGAGAGGGATGGACCGCCGGATCTGATCGATGTCTGACGTGCGAAGCCTCATCGCGGGCGCCAGGACGCGCCTCGAACGCATCGCCGCGGTCGGGCGCGATCGCGACGGCCTGCTCGAGGCCGTCGTCGAGACGACGCCCGAATGCATCAAGATCGTCGCCGGCGACGGTCGCCTGCTGCACATGAATGCCGCCGGCCTCGCGATGATCGAGGCCGAGTCGTGGCAGCGCATCGCGAGCGCCTCGGCGCTCGATCTCGTCGCACCCGAGCACCGCGCCGCCTGGCGCGAGCATCACGAGCGCATCTGCGCCGGCGAGCACCTGACCTGGGAGTTCGACATCATCGGCCTCAAGGGCACGCGCCGGCACATGGAAACGCACGCGGCCCCGATCGATCTCGACGACGGCAGCATCGGGCAGCTCGCGATCACGCGCGACATCACCGCACGCAAGGACACCGAGCGAGCGCTGCGCGACCTCAATACGACCTTGGCCGACACGGTCGGCGAGCGCCAGCGTCAGCTCGAGCGCGCGCTCGCGCGGCTCGGCGAAAGCGAGCGCAGCTTCGAGCTCCTCGTCGACAGCGTCACCGACTACGCGCTTTTCATGCTCGACACCAGCGGGCATATCAAGAGCTGGAACTCGGGCGCGCAGCGCATCAAGGGCTATCTCGCGTCGGACATCATCGGCAAGGATTTCTCGTGCTTCTACACGCCCGAGGACCGCGCCGCCGGCGTGCCGCAGCGCGGACTCGCCACCGCCGCGCGCGAAGGCCGCTTCGAGACCGAAGGCTGGCGCGTGCGCAAGGACGGCACGCGCTTCTGGGCGAACGTCATCATCGACGCGATCCGCGACCGCGGCCGGCTGGTCGGCTTCGCCAAGGTCACGCGCGACATCACCGAGCGCCGCGAGACCGAAGCGCGCCTTCGCGAAGCGCAGAAGATGGAAGCGGTCGGCCACTTCACCGGCGGCGCCGCGCACGACTTCAACAACCTCCTGATGGCGATCCTCGGCAGCCTCGAGCTCCTCAAGAAACGCCTGCCCGACGACGCCGGCATGCGCGCGCTCGCCGACAACGCGATGCACGGCGCGCGCCGCGGTGCGCTGCTGACGCAGCGCATGCTCGCCTTCGCGCGCCGGCAGGAGCTCAAGACCGAGGCCGTCGATCTCGCGAGCCTCGTCGGCACGATGAAGGAATTCCTCGAGCATTCGACCGGTCCCGCGATCGTCGTCGAGACGCACGTGCCGCGCCATCTGCCGCGCGCGCGCACCGACGCGATGCAGCTCGAAACCGCGCTGCAGAATCTCGTGCTCAACGCGCGCGACGCGATGCCGTCCGGCGGCACGATCGCGATCTCCGCGCGCGCCGAGCTCGTCGAACAGGGCCACGAGGCGATCCTCGCGGCCGGCAACTACGTCGTCATCGCCGTCGCCGACACCGGTCACGGCATGGACGAAGCGACGCTGTCGCGCGCGACCGAGCCCTTCTTCACGACCAAGGGCGTCGGCAAGGGCACGGGCCTCGGCCTCTCGATGGTGCACGGCCTCGCCGCGCAATCGGGCGGACGGCTTGCGCTGCGCAGCACGCCGAACCGCGGCACGACGGTCGAGCTGTGGCTCCCGGTCGCCACCGAGGATTCGGTCGGCGCCGGCCTTGCCGCGATCGCCGAGACGCCCGCGGCGCAACCGGGCGTGCAGCCGCTCGTCGTGCTCGCCGTCGACGACGACAGCCTCGTGCTGATGAACATCGCAGCGATGCTCGAGGATCTCGGGCACACGGTCATCGACGTCGGCTCCGGCGCGAAGGCGCTCGAGATTGTCGACGCCGGCACGCCGCTCGATCTCGTCATCACCGACCAGGCGATGCCCGGCATGACCGGCCTCGAGCTCGTCGCGTCGATCCGCGCGCGGCGGCCGCACCTGCCGATTGTCCTCGCGACCGGCTTCGCCGAGCTTCCGCAAGGCATCGACGCGACGGTACGCCGGCTGTCGAAGCCGTTCACGCAGCAGGATCTCGCCCGCGCCGTCAGCGACGCCGCGCGCTGACGCCTTCACGCTTTTCGAACGTCGACCCGCGCCATTCGCGGCCGCGCCCTGCCGGTGCCGCGCAGTGCGCATTGCGACTGCGAACTCGCTCACATTCGACCGGGCGATTCCGCCGCAGTCGCCGGAGCCCGGCACGCGCAGAGTTCTTCCCGTCCGCAAGCGGGCCCTGGCTCGCGCATTCCGCGGTCGAACGACGGGAGATCCGAGATGAAAGTGAAGAATGCCGCCGCCGACGTGCTCGCCGCCGTCAGCGTCATGTCGCACGCGCAGGTAGCGTGCGCGCGCTTGAATCCGCTGAGTGCTCCGATGACGCTGCTCCAGCTGCAGCAGCGCGCCGACATGATCGACAAGGTCATCCGCGCGCGCGCCAAGCTGCAGCAGCTGCGCAACCGCGCCGCCGCGCTCGAGGACGCGCTCGATCGCTTCAAGGCGCGCCGCGAGGCCCGGCGCGCATGACGGCCGGAGCGGAACGGCCGCGCCGCCACGGCCTCACCGGCCTGCAGACGCTCAGCATCGTCGCCGCGTGCGCGGCCTTCGTGCTGGCGCTGATGGCGCTGATGCCGGACACCTGAAGACGAACCTGCCGCCCGCCGCGGCGGCAGGTCTAGCGAATGATCGGATGCAGCTGCCCGAGCTCGTCCTCGCTCGGCGCCGGATGCGGATGCATCAACGCCCGCATGAAATGCAGCGACGCGAAGCAGCGCAGCGCCGCGTCGTTGACGAGGAGCGCCGTCGGCGGCACGCCGCGCGCATAGATCTGCGCGTCGGCCGGCGGATGCAGGCCGGCGCTGAGCTCGGAATGCAGGCCGTGGATGACGGCGTATGGGTTGGCGAGTTCTAGGCGATACCACACGAGTGCCGCGATCCCCTGTTCGGCAGCGAAAAAATTATCGCCGCACACCCGCCGCTCGCAAGCTCCGCGTTTGCCGGATTCGCCGATGGCCCGCGCCGGAACGAAAAAAGCCGGCACGAGGGCCGGCTCTTCTAAGGCGTTGATTCGATTGGTGGGCGGTACAAGGATCGAACTTGTGACCCCTACCATGTCAAGGTAGTGCTCTACCGCTGAGCTAACCGCCCCCCGCTTCAATCGAACAACGCAGTCGCGCACCGCGCGACGATCACTCCCCCTCTCCCGCTCGCGGGAGAGGGCACGGGGTGAGGGCAATCTCGCGAAAACCCGTCTGTCACCCGTCCCCGAAGGGGCGCGCAAAGTAGCACAGCCCCGACGCAGGAACAACCGAATCCGCGCGTCTAGCCCGTGCGCGCGACGCGCCCGCGCGTCGAGTTGCGCAGGCGCTGCCAGACCTGCGCGAGGCGTCCCGACAGCGACGCGTGCGCTTCGCGCGGCGCCTCGACGAGGTGGCGGTGCTGCAGCTCCACGACCGAGCGCATCTCGGCGTGCCGCTCGAGCGCGGCGATGAGTCCGCGGCGCAGCAGCTCCTTCACCGGCGGCCGCAGCAGGAAGCGGAAGATCTGGCCTTCGTTGATCAGCCCGATCACGACGCGGCTGTCGCGCAGCGGCGAGATCACGATCGCCAGCAGCGACGGCCGCAGGCGCTTCAGCTCCTTCAGCGACGCGGCGACGTCGCCGCCCGCGCTGGTGAGCTCGGCGATCATGACCGCGATGTCTTCGTCGGCGAGGATGTCGAGCGCCGCTTCGAGCGACGTCGCCTCGTGCACGGTGATCGCGCGCGGCAGCAGGTCGCGCACCTGCAGGGCGATGCTACCGTCGCCGTCGCCGTCGAGGACGAGCACGCGCGCGGCGGATTTCTCGAGGTCGACCGGCGCCGCCGCGCGCGCCGGCGCGGCGAATTCGCGCATCGCGATTGCGGCGGCCTGGTTGACGACGCCGATGAGCTGCTGCGCGTCCCACGGCTTTTCGATGAAGCGGAAGATCTCGCCGTCGTTGACCGACGCCGTCACGGCGTCCATGTCGGCGTAGCCGGTGAGAAGGATGCGCATCGTCGCCGGCGAATGCCTCGCGACCGCGCGCAGCACCGACACGCCGTCCATGCCCGGCATGCGCTGATCGCTGACGATCACGTGCACGCGACGCTCGCGCACCCAGCGCACGGCCTCCTCGCCCGACGTCGTCGCGAGCACCTCGCAGCGGCCGCGGAACAGCATGCGCAGCGATCGGACGATGCGCTCTTCGTCGTCGACGAACAGGACGGTCGGCAACGGCGTGCTCATGCGCGCGACGCGGCGGGAAGCGCGACGAGGAAGCGCGTGCCGGTGCCGGGCTTCGAGGCGACGCGGATCACGCCGCCGTGCTGCTCGACGATCTGGTGCGCGATCGAAAGCCCGAGACCCGTGCCCTGCCCGACCGGCTTGGTCGTGAAGAACGGATCGAAGATCCGCGGCAGGTGCTCGGCCGCGATGCCCTTGCCGTTGTCCTCGACCAGCACCATGACGCGCCCGTCGAGTGCCTGCGTGCGCACGGTGATGCGGCCCTCGGCGTGCTCGATCGCCTGAATCGCGTTGCCGAGGAGATTCAAGAGCACCTGGTTGATCTGCGCCGGCGCGCATTCGACGTCCGGCAATTCGCCCGAGTGACGTACGACTTCGATGTCCCGCTTCTTGACGAGGTGCTGCACGATGCGCAGCGCGCCGTCGAGCAGCGTGTTGAGATTCGCCCGATCGCTGCGCGCCTGGTCGAGGCGGCTGAAATCCTTGAGGTTTGCGACGAGCTCGCCGATCTGGCCGACGCCGTGCAGCGTGTCGTCGAGCAGCATCGCGAGATCGTCGATCGCGGTCGCGTCGACGCGCGTCTTCAGCGCTTCGATGTCGTCGAGCCGGTCGCGGAGGTCGGGTCCCGGCTTATGCGCGCTCAGCATCGCCGCGAGCGCGAGCTCCTGCGCGTCGATCAGCCGTGCCGCGTCGCTCATCGCCGTGCGCGTCATCTCGACGTTGTTGCGCACGTACCCGAGCGGCGTGTTGATCTCGTGCACGAGGCCCGCGACCATCTGGCCGAGCGAAGCCATCTTCTCGGACTGCACGAGCTGCGTCTGCGACGCCTTGAGCCGCGCATGCGCGCGCTCGAGCTCGACGCCGTGCCGCGTCAGGCGACCCTCGACCGCGCGCAGCACGTCGAGCACCGCGCCGACGCCGAGATAGCGACCGTCGCTCGTCGTGACGATGAAGTCTTCGGTGATCGGGCTCGTGATGTGTCCCGAGATCGCACGCGCCGCCTCGTCGATCGGCGTGTCGACGCGCAGCACGAGCGGCCGGCGGTTCATCATCGCGCTGATCGGGCGGCGGCCGTAGAGCTCGCGCCCGTACGGCATGAGATAGATGCGCATCAGCTCGTAACGGCTGATCGAGCCGACCGGCATGCCGCGCGCGACGATCGGCAGCGACAGGAAATGCGAATTGGCGGCGTCGAGCACGCGCTCGCCGACGTCGAGCACGTGCTTGTCCGGCGCGATCGCGGCGGCCGGCAGCACGAGTTTGTCGAGATCGGCCGGCGACGTCGCCGGCGCGCCGGTCGATGCCGGCGCGGATCGGGGTTGGCTATTCATCGGATTCGCAATCGGAATCCTGCCGTCGGCGAAGGCAGTCCGGATTCCGTTGCGGGGAAATTACGGATTCGTTGCGACAAGCGCGTTACGTGCGAGCGCGTGTTCGCGCAAAAAATTCACAAGTTCGTCATGCGCCGATTTTTCACCTCGCCCGCATTGCGGGAGAGGTCGCGCCGCAGGCGCGGGTGAGGGCAGACTTGCGAAAGCCTCCCTCATCCGCCTTCGGCACCTTCTCCCGCGAGCGGGAGAAGGGAAAGCTGCGCTCTCGCTTGGTGCTAGCCGATCAATCCCTGCTCGCGGATGCGATGGATCTCGTCGCGCACGCGTGCCGCGTCCTCGAACTCGAGATCCTGCGCGTGCTTGTACATCTGCGCCTCGAGCTTGCGAATCGTCGCGGCGACCTGCTCGGGACTCAGCGTCCGGTAATCGGTCTGCGGCTCCGCCACACGGCGCGCAGCGCCGCGGCCTCGTCCGCGCCCGCGTTCGCCGTCGGCTTCGGCGCGCGCGCCTTCCATGATGTCGGTGATCTTCTTGACGACCGACTTCGGCGTGATGCCGTGCGCCAGGTTGTACTCGACCTGCTTGTTGCGGCGACGGTCGGTCTCGTCGATCGCGGCGCGCATCGACTTCGTCATCTGGTCGGCATA
>DATFRS010000001.1:0-4263 GCA_035263065.1 Rhodanobacteraceae bacterium | reverse complement strand
CGCCAGTTCGTCGAGGTCGTCATCGCGCCCGAGATCGACGCCGCGGCGCTCGCCGTGTTGTCGGCGAAGCCGAACGTGCGCGTGCTCGCGAGCGGAACGTGGGACGAGAATCCGACCTCGTCGCTCGATTACAAGCGCATCGCAGGCGGCCTGCTCGTGCAGGACACCGATCGCGACACATTGCTGCTCACGGATCTGAAGGTTGTCTCGAAGCGCGTGCCCGACGCCGCCGAATTGCGCGATCTTCTGTTCGCGTGGCACGTCGCGATGTTCGTCAAGTCGAATGCGATCGTGTACGCGCGCGACGGCCGCACGATCGGCATCGGCGCGGGCCAGATGAGCCGCGTCGTCAGCGCGAAGATCGCCGCGATGAAGGCCGCCGAAGCCGGCCTCGACGTGCGCGGCTGCGGCATGGCGTCGGATGCGTTCTTCCCGTTCCGCGACGGCATCGACGCCGCGGCCGAGGCCGGCATCCGCGCCGTGATCCAGCCCGGCGGCTCGATGCGCGACAACGAAGTCATCGCGGCGGCCGACGAGCACGACATGGCGATGGTGTTCACCGGCGTGCGGCATTTCCGCCACTAGCCCCGCATGAAAGTTCTCGTCATCGGCTCCGGCGGCCGCGAGCACGCGCTCGCCTGGCGCCTCAGGCAATCCACGCGCGTCGACGAAGTCATCGTCGCGCCCGGCAACGCCGGCACCGCGCGCGAGCCCGGCGTGCGCAACGCCGACGTCGCCGCGACCGACATCGACGGCCTCATCGCGCTCGTCAAGCGCGAGCACGTCGAACTCACCGTCGTCGGGCCCGAGGCGCCGCTCGTCGCCGGCGTCGTCGACCGCTTTCGCGCGGCCGGGCTGAAGTGCTTCGGCCCGACGCGCATCGCCGCGCAGCTCGAAGGCTCGAAGGCTTTCACGAAGGACTTCCTCTACCGCCACAACATCCCTACGGCGGCCTACGAAGTCTTCACCGATCTCGACGCCGCGCTCGCCTGCGTGCGCCGCCGCGGCACGCCGATCGTGATCAAGGCCGACGGCCTCGCCGCCGGCAAGGGCGTCATCGTCGCGCTGACGCTCGCGGACGCCGAGCAGGCGCTGCGCGACATGCTCGGCGCGCACGCGTTCGGCGATGCGTCGGCGCGCGTCGTCGTCGAGGAGTTCCTCGACGGCGAAGAAGCCAGCTACATCGTCATGAGCGACGGCGCGCATTTCCTGCCGATGGCGACCAGCCAGGACCACAAGCGCCGCGACGAAGGCGACCTCGGGCCGAACACCGGCGGCATGGGCGCCTATTCGCCGGCGCCGGTCGTGACGCCGCCCGTCGAGCGCCGCATCCTCGACGAAGTCATCCGCCCGACGCTCGCGGGCATGGCCGCCGAAGGCGCGCCGTTCACGGGATTCCTCTACGCAGGCCTCATGATCGGGCGCGACGGCGCGCCGAAGGTCATCGAGTTCAACGTGCGCTTCGGCGATCCCGAAACGCAGCCGATCATGCTGCGCCTCGAATCCGATCTCGCCGAGCTCGTGCTCGCCGCGCTCGACGGCCGCCTCGACGCCGAGACGACGCGCTGGGACCCGCGCCCGGCGATCGGCGTCGTCGTCGCCGCGCACGGCTACCCGGCACGCGTGCGCACCGGCGACGTCATCGAAGGGCTCGACGCGCCGACCGGCACCGACGTGAAGGTCTTCCACGCCGGCACGCGCATGGAGAACGGCAAGATCGTCAGCGCCGGCGGCCGCGTGCTGACGGTCTGCGCACTCGGCGACGATCTCGCCGGCGCACGCGACCGCGCCTATGCGGCGGCGCGGCGCATCCACATCGACGGCGCGTTCTACCGCCGCGACATCGGGCACCGCGCGCTGCGCGGCGCCTCGTAGCAGCGCCGCGCGTCAGTCACGCTATCGCGCCGGCGCGGGCGCCTGCTGTTCCCTCGGATCCGGCGCCGGCCGCGGCGGCTTCAGGAGCTCGCTCATCGGCGGCCACGCCTTGTCCGGGAGCTTGTGCGCCTGGAACTGCGTCAGGAAATCACGATACGCCGGCAGCTCGAAGCGGCGGCCGTTGCGGACCAGCACGAACATCGCGGCCTGCTGCGTCTTCACCGCGTCGTCCCACTTGCCGTTCGCGGCGAGCGCGAGCGCGTAGGCCTCGGCGACCGGCGCGGCTTCGCTCTGCTGGTAGATCTTGCCGCCGTAGTCGAGCGCCATGCGCTTCTCTTCGGCGTTGCTCGCCGGGCACGTGCTGGTGATGCGCACGAAGAGCTGCATCAGGATGCCGTTGTGCGCGTCCTTGGCGAGCGCGCCGTTGAGCTCCTTGATCGCCGCCGTGCACTTGCCGTCGGCGACCTCGGCGGCCGTGAGGCGCGTCCACGCCTCGCCGCTCGTCGGCGCGGCCTGCGTCAGCGTGCGGTACTGATCCGTGGCGTCGCCGTAGCGGCCGTTGCGCATCAGGAGATTGCCGAGCGCGAGGCGCGCCTCGGTCGAGCGGCCGTCGATCGAGATCGCGCGCTCGTAGGCCGCCTGCGCGCCGCGGTCGTCGTTGCCCATCTCGAGGACGCGGCCGAACACGATCTGCGCGCCGGGATCGCGCGGGTTCGCGGCGATCGCCGATTGCGCGCGGTCGCGGGCCTTGCTGAGATCGCCGTCGGCCGCCTCGACGCGCGCGTAGATCGACAGGAGCTCCGAATCGTTCGGCCGCGAGCGCAGCGCCGATTCGAGCTTCTGCCGCGCGTTGTCGTACTGGCGCGTCTGCAGGAGGAACTCGGCCTCGCGCGCGGGCGTCAGCGAGCGCGCGGCCGCGGCCGAGACGCCGCTGTCCGCCGGCGTCGGCGCCGAGGCCGCCGCGGCAGCCGCTTTCGGATCGAGCGTCGGCGGCGCCGCCTGCATGAGCCCGAGCGCGATCGGATCGCCGAGCGCCGGCACGCCGTCGCCGGCCTTGGCGCGCGCTTCGCTCGACGCCTTCGCGTTGCCGGCGCCGGCGTACGCGTCGGCGAGCTGCGCGTAGAGCCTGGTCGCCTTCGGATCGAGCGCGAGCGCCTTGTTGGTCGCGTCGACGGCTTCGGCGTAGCGCTTCTGGCGGAGCGCGATCTCGCCGAGCATCGCGTAGGCGACCGGCTCCTTGGTGTTGGTCGCCGCGAAGTCGGCGAGCAGCTTGTGCGCGCCCTCGAGATCGCCCTGCTCGACGCGCGCATTGACCACGGCCATGCGCATCGGCAGGTAATCCTGGTTCATCGAAAGCGCTTTCTCGAAATAGGCCAGCGCCACCGCGTTCTGCTTCTGCAGGCGCGCGATGAGGCCCTGCGCGTAGACCCAGCGCGAATCGCTCGGCGCCAGCGACGCGGCGTTCTCGATCGCGACGGCGGCCGAATCGTAGTAGCCGGCGCGCGCGTAGTCGGCGCCGAGGAGTGCATACGCCTGGATCAGCTGATCGCCGACCAGCGTCGGCTTCAGCTTCTCGAACTCGATGCGCGTGTCGCGGAGCGACTTGGCCGTCGCCTCGGGCGCCTTCGAAAGGTCGGGGACCGGCACCGGCTTGACGAGCGCTTCGGCGGCGAAGAGCGGCGTCGCGAACAACAGCGCGGCGGCCGCGACGAGCGCCGGCGCGGACTTCAGGGGCATGAATGAGGGCATCGAAAAAACCGGCCTGGAACGAAAGGACGCGCAGTTTACCTGCTCGGCGCGCAGGCGTTTGGGACCGCGCCGCGGGCCTTGGGTTCACGCGCCCGGCGCAACACCGGCGCCGCGGGGGCTCTGGTAGATTGCCGCGGCACCGCCCTGGGGAAGGTCATGTCGGGACACAACCAGTTCGAGCTCCTGCGCCTGAAGCGCTTCGCGCCGTTCTTCGCGACCCAGGCGCTCGGCGCGTTCAACGACAACGCGTTCCGCAACGCGATGATCGTGCTGGTCGGCTTCCACATGGGCCTCGACGAGAGCGCGGTCGGCTTCTATTCGAACATCGCGCCGGCGCTGTTCATCCTGCCGTTCTTCCTCTTTTCGGCGACTTCGGGCCAGCTCGCCGAGAAATTCGAGAAGACGCGCATCATCCGCTTCGTGAAGCTGTTCGAGATCGCCGCGATGGCGCTCGCGGCGGTCGCGTTCCACCGGCACAGCCTCTGGCTGATGCTGACTGTCCTGTTCCTGATGGGGCTCCACTCGACGCTGTTCGGCCCGATCAAGTACGCGATCCTGCCGCAGGCGCTGCATCCCGAGGAGCTCGTCGGCGGCAATGCGCTGGTCGAGACCGGCACCTCGCTCGCAATCCTGATCGGC